>DHKE01000016.1 GCA_002404675.1 Porphyromonadaceae bacterium UBA4702
CTGGTGAGAGAAATCAGCTGGACCAACAATCTCGTGCTACTCAGCCGGACTAAAACTCCCGAAGAGAAGCTGTTTTATCTCACAAAATGTATCGAAGAACGCTACTCAAAACGTGAGCTGGAACGCCAAATAGACAGTGCGCTTTATGAACGCTCGCTTTCCGATGCCAAAATCATCTCGCCGGTGGTGAGAGAATTGGCGCCCAGTGCAGAAGCGGTGTTCCGAGACAATTATGTCTTTGAGTTTGTTGCAGGCAAAGCTATCAGAAACGAAAACTCTCTCCGTGCAGCTTTGATAAGCCAAATGAGGGACTTCATTCTTGAAATAGGGAAAGACTTCATCTACATTGACCAGGAGTATCGGCTGCAGGTGGGGCAAAGCGATTTCAGGATAGACCTTCTGTTCTATCACCGCGAGCTGCAATGCTTGGTCGCCTTTGAGCTGAAGATGGAGAAGTTCAAACCCGAACATTTGGGGCAATTAAACTTCTACCTCGAAGCCCTCGACCGCGATGTCAAGAAGCCGAAGGAAAACCCGAGCATCGGAGTCCTGCTCTGCAAAGACAAAGACAACGACGTAGTAGAATATGCCCTAAGCCGCTCGCTGTCTCCAACACTTGTGGCAGAATACCGCCTGTGCTTGCCTGACAAGAAACTCCTGCAACAAAAGATGAAAGAGATAGAAAACAACCAAAAACCGGAGGAGGAGTGACTATGAAGCGATAAGATTATGACAGTGCGGCTTCTGTCGATTAACGAGGACGGTGCGGCTGGATTTGGGCATTTTTGTCGATTAAGCGCGTGGGCATGAGCAGCACGGCAGTTCGGGTGCGGTTAACGGCTTATGTACACTATTTAACACGGCATTTCTATGGATATTCCGAATAAATAACTACTTTTGCAATTAGAACCTTTTATAACTATTCTATGAAGAAAATTTTTCTCACACTGGCCCTGTTGGGGAGTATGTGCGGATTTGCCGCTGCCGAAGAGCCTGACGCTGTCGCTCCGCTGAAGGGCGATGTGCTCGACTGGGAAAAATATTCGTTTCCAATCTCTGCTGCCATCGCCGCAAGTTGCGAGACATACCGCGTAGCCCTCGTGGCACAGAGCCAGAACGGACACAACACCGTCCTCGACAAGGTGCGCATCTTCGTACCCGCCAACAAGGACCTCGAGGCATCCTCGCCCGTCGCTCCCGAAATGGTATATTCCGGCAACGACATCAACCTGTCGTTCACCCTCGCCAACAACGGCCAGACAGCCGTCAATGCCGCCGACTATACCCTCTCGCTCGTGACTGACTATCCCACGCCCATCACCATGCCCGAGAACGCCGACATCCCGGCTCTCGGCTCTGCAATGGTCAGCGTGACAGTCCCCGTGACCGCAATTGAAGCCCGCAACGCCGACACATACCATTTCGCCCTCAACGTTGAATACTCCGGCGACGAGAACCTCGCCAACAACACCTCCGCTCCAGCCGAGGTCAGTGTGCAGTTCGTAGTGGGCGACACTGCCTCCAACCCCGTTGCAGAACAACAGGAGGACGGCTCGATCAAGCTGACCTGGGACGCTGCCGGCGACCAGACAGAGCCCCTCAACGTAGGCACTTCCTTCGAGAACATGGAGGCCGGCTTCACCGGCCCGTGGGACGGCTTCACAAGCCTCGACCTCGACGCTGCTGCCGGCGACACGTACTATCTCACTTCGGGTAGCGCGTTCAACGTGGTCAGCAAGCCCGCATTCCCCAAGGGCAGCGACGGCGACAACATGATCGGTCTCACACTCGGCGCCAACAAGCAGCAGGACGACTGGCTCATCTCTCCGCTCCTCGACTGCCCGCAGGGCTCGATGATGAACCTCTCGTTCCTCATCGCCACCAAGAAGTTCTCCTCCAGCTCATATTACTACTCTATGGAGATACTCTACTCCACTGAGGAGGAGTATGACGCCGCACAGCCCGCGACGGTCTTCTCGCATGTCGTAGCCACCAAGACCTCAAGCCTCTCTTACGGCGACTTCATCATGTCCGAGACATTCGTGCCTATCAACATCGCCGGCATACCCGCCGAAGCCAAGCGCATCGCTATACACTTCAAGTCGAAGCTCTCGCTGCCCAGCGCAATGTGGATAGACAACATACGCATCACCGAGAACGTCACCAACCCGCTCCTCGGCTACAATGTCTATGAGGAAGGCGTGGCCCGCGTCAACGACGCAACAGTACCCGCCGCGCAGACAACGTACAGCATCGCCGACACCGACATCCACGACCGCCAGTACTTCATCACCGCAGTCTACCCGGCCGGCGAGTCCGAGCCTTCGGAGCTGACGAGCCTCATCACCGCAGTTGACGAGATCGGCAGCGACGGCCTGACCGTCTACACGACAGCCGACGGCCTCTATGTGACAGGCGTGACCGGACAGGTGACGGTATACGACATTCAGGGCCGCATAGCAGCATCTGTAAGCTGTGACGCACTGGTGCGCCTCGCTCCCGGCATCTACATCGTACGAGCCGGCAACGAAGTCCGCCGCGTCATGATCCGAAAATAATTTCCAAATCCCATACAAGCAAGCAGGGGGGCGCGGATGCGCCCCCCTGCTTGCTTTCCTAATCAGCGCCTCTTTTGCAATTCAAAATTTTATTCGTATCTTTACAACTGGATTACCCACACAATTCGTTATAGAGCAAATAAGACAGTTGAAAGAACATGGAGATACGGGAAGCGCAGCGGGCCGTTGACCGCTGGATAAGGACTTACGGCAACGGTTATTTCGACGAACTGACCAACATGGCGATACTCGCCGAGGAGGTCGGCGAGGTGGCCCGCATCATCTCGCGGGTTTACGGCCGCCAAGTAGCCAAGAAGGGAGACCTCGACAAGAATCTCGGTGACGAGCTGGCTGACGTGATGTGGGTGGTGATGTGCCTCGCCAACCAGACGGGCGTTGACCTGACAGAGGCGTTGCTTGCATCTATCGATAAAAAGACGCGGCGCGACGCCGGCCGCTTCCGCGACGCTGCATCGCCAGCCGCCGCTCCACAGCCCGAAAAAGACGCCAATAAGGGGCAACACGCTTCATAAACAGCCTTTTTTCGCGAAAAACGCACGTTGTCAGGGGCTGCATGTTGGCATAGTCGCATACTTTTATTAACTTTGTGGCATAATATGCGCCTGCGCGGTGTGCGTTTGGCGAGTTATTGCCGCTGCCGGCACCGGCAGCGCAGCCCCAATACAGACTGTAATGAGACAAAAGATATTATTCGTTGCCCTCGCGCTGCTGACAGCCGTAATGGTGTCGGCACGCATGACCGACATGGAGGTCATGAACTACATACAGAGACAGACCGAAGCCGGCAAGTCCGAGCAACAGATAGGCCGTGAACTTGTGGCCCGGGGCGTGACCCCGGAGCAGGTGGAGCGCATCAAGGCGCAGTATGACTCGCAGTCAAAGGGCAAGACAGCCACCAGCTCGGCAACCGACAAGATAAGCAGCACCCGCTCCACACGCACCTCTCAGTCAGGGCGCATCGACAACAACGTCAACACACGCAGCGAGCGCGAGGCGTCCCGCGTCGGCAACATCAGCGTTGACGACAGCTATGACAACAACGCTGACGCGGCATACGGCCAGCAGGAATATACGGAAAACCGTGAGGAAGAGCGCGAGATATTCGGCCACAACGTGTTCAGCGAGACCAACCTGACGTTTGCGCCTGGCGAGAACCTGGCGACACCGCAGAACTACCGCCTCGGCCCGGGCGACGAGGTGATCATCGACCTGTGGGGAGAAAATGAGGAGCATATCCGCCAGACCATATCGCCCGAAGGCAACATCATGGTGGCGCAGCTCGGCCCGATATACCTGAGCGGCAAGACGGTGCAGGAAGCCGACAAGGTGGTGCGCGAGAAATTCTCGCACAAGTACGGCGGCGTAGCAGACGCACGCTCTGCCATAAGCCTCTCGCTGGGGCAGACACGCTCCATACAGGTCAACGTGATGGGCGAGGTCGCCACTCCGGGCACATACCAGATGTCGCCCTTCGCGACAGTGTTCCATGCCCTCTACAATGCCGGCGGCATCAACAACATAGGCACGCTGCGCAACATCGAGGTGCTGCGCGGCGGCAAGAAAGTCGCCACCGTCGACATATACGACTACCTGTTCCGCGGACGGCAGAAGGGCAACATACGCCTCGAGGAGGGCGATGTCATCATCGTCTCGCCATACAAGCAGCTAGTGCGCGTGGACGGCGATGTCAAGCGCCCGATGTACTATGAGCTGAAAGAGGGGGAGACCGTGGGCAATGTCATCAACTATGCCGGAGGCTTCGCCGGCGACGCATACAGCGAGATGGTGCGCGTGGCTCGCCACAACGGCCGCGAGAACGAACTCGTCAACGTCGAAAAACAGCAATACTCGTCATTCCGTCTGCATGACGGCGACGTGCTGACCGTAGGCGCTATCATGGACCGATACAGCAACCGCGTGGAACTGCGCGGCGCAGTGCAGCGCCCCGGCATGTACGCCCTCGGCACAGAGATATTCACTGTCCGCGACCTGATAAACAAGGCCGACGGCCTGCTCGAGGACGCATATACGGGCCGCGTGATGCTCTACCGCGAGGCTAAAGACCTGTCGCTCGAAGTGGAGGCAATAGACCTTGGGGCAATCCTGCAGGGCCGCGCTGCCGACATCGAGCTGCGCCGCAATGACTTGCTGGTCGTCTCGAGCGTGCGCGAACTGAACGACAGCGGAGAACTGACCATAGAGGGCGAAGTGGCGCGTCCAGGCACATACCCGTATGCAGCCGGCACTACCGTCGAGGACCTGATAGTCCGGGCCGGCGGCTTGCTGCAGGGAGCGTCAACCTCGCGTGTCGAGGTGTCGCGCCGCATCACCGACCCCGCTGCCAACGAGGCAAGCGACCGCCTGTCCGAAATTTACACCCTGTCAATAGACAAGGGCCTCATGGTAGGCGAGGGGTCCGGCTTCAAGCTCGAGCCGTATGACATGGTGACGATACGCCGCAGCCCAGGCTACCAGCCGCAGGAGTTTGTCACCGTAGGCGGCGAAATCGCTTTCGCCGGCCCGTATGCGCTCACCTCGCGCACAGAGCGGCTCTCCGACGTGGTCAAGCGTGCCGGCGGCATCACCGCCCACGCTTACCTGAAAGGCGCGTCACTCATACGCCGCATGACCGAAGAGGAAATCAAGACACGCCGCGAGTCTATAGAAATGGCCCAGCTCACCGAGGGCAACGACTCTATCTCCGTGAAACGCATCGCCTTCAGCGAATACTACAACGTGGGCATCAACCTCGAGAAGGCTCTCGCCAACCCCGGCAGCGAGCATGACATCGTGCTGAAGCGCGGCGACCGCCTATACATCCCCGAACTGACGTTCACCGTATCTATCGCCGGAGAGGTGATGAAGCCCAACACGGTGACATACCAGAAGGGCAAGCGCGTCAAGGACTACATAGACTTTGCCGGCGGATACACCGACGGAGCCAACAAGAAGAAAGTGTACATCGTCTACATGAACGGCAACATAACCAAGGCGAAGGGAAGCACGCCCCTCGAACCGGGATGCCAGATCATCGTGCCGACCAAGACTGCCAAGAAAGGCAATTCATTTGCCGAAATCATGGGGTACATCTCTTCATTCGCGTCGCTCGGCGTGATGGCAGCGTCAATAGCCTCGCTCCTCAAGTAGCCGGCATACAAAACACCTGACAGACATGGAAGACAACAACCATAACGAGCGGTCACGCGAAGTGACCATTGCCGATGTCATAGCACGCCTGTGGACTCGCAAGTATGTGCTGATGATATGGGTGGCGATAGGCATCGGCATCGGGCTGACCATCGGGTTCGGAACGCCCAAGGAATATCAGGCGCGTATGCGCATGGTGCCTGAATCAACGGAATCCGCATCCGGCATGTCCGCCACGCTTGCTGCACTCGGCATGGGCTCGGAGGTATCGACCGAAGACGCCTACAACCCGACGCTGTACCCCGACATCGTCAGCTCGATACCCTTCATCACCGGGCTGTTCGACGTGGAGGTGCAGACATCTCTCTCTGACACCACCTACACCGTGCGCGAATACATGGAGCACCATACCGC
Source organism: Porphyromonadaceae bacterium UBA4702 (assembly GCA_002404675.1). Classification (GTDB taxonomy): domain Bacteria; phylum Bacteroidota; class Bacteroidia; order Bacteroidales; family Muribaculaceae; genus Lepagella. Next base: position 6,141 of record DHKE01000016.1, read on the forward strand.
CTCGCCTTGGTGGGAGTTCAGCAGCAGCGAGGAGGACGAAACACCCAAGAAGCCCGGGGAGATAATCGACCCGTTCCGCCTCACCAAGGGCGAAACCGCGCTCTACAAGGCCCTGAACAAGTGCATAACCACAGACATAGACAAGCGCACCGCTGAGGTCTCAATAACCGTCTCAATGCAAGACCCGCTCGTGGCTGCACTGCTCACCGACACCATCGCCGCACGCCTGCAGGAGTACATCATCGACTACCGCACAGCCAAGGCCCGCAACGACCTGGAACACGCCATAACAATCAACGAAGAGGCAAAGAAGCAGTATTTCGACGCGCAACAGGCGTATGCCGACTACATGGACCGCAACCAGGGGCTTGCCCTGTACTCCGCGCAGACGGTGCGCGACCGCCTGAACAACGACATGCAGCTCGCCTTCAACCTCTACAACCAGACCTCGCAGCGTGTGCAGCAATGCGAGGCTAAGGTGCAAGAGGTTACGCCGGCGTTTGCCGTCGTCGAGCCGTCAACCGTCCCGGTCAAGGCATACGCGCCGCGCAAGACCTTAATCCTCGCTGCATGGATGCTCATCATGTTCCTTGCCGGAGCGGTGCAGACATGCTTCCCACTGTTCTTCTCGCAGTCATTCCGCCGCCGGCTCTCCAGCACCATCGGCAAGCACGGCGACAACAGCAATAACAGCGGCGGCAACGAAGACGGCAATCCCGGCACAGACTTAGACGACACATATATCCTCGAGGACGACGCCACAGACACCTACACGCAGGACGATGCCACGTACGCCTCTACAGAGCCGCCCCGTGGACAGTAACAGCCTCGACACCAGCGACTGATGATACCGTACCTCATACCGCTGATACTTATCATCGCCGGCATCATGTTTTATGATGTCCAGGACCGCACCACAAACCGCCGCTGGCTCTACTGGCTCATATACATATACATCGTCGTGCTGTTCGGGCTGCGCTACCGCATCGGCTGGGACACGCTCGGCTACATGATGTTCTACGAGGATTTTCCGACATTCGCCACCGCCAGCGAGGCCTCGCTCGACGAGTTCGGGCAGATGCAGCCAGGCATACAGTTCCTGTGGCTGTGCCTCAAGTCAATAGGTGCGCCGTTCTGGGTTTACCAGTTGATACACAGCACATTCATCAATGCCGTCATATTCTGGTTCATCAAGCGCAACACCCGCTACTGGTTCTGCGGGCTGCTGATATACTACCTGTGCTACTGCATCTATTTCAACACCGAAATCATGCGCGAGAGCATCGCGATAGCCATCTTCATGATGAGCTACAAGCATCTCGAGAAGCGGCGGTGGATACGCTACTACATCTGTGTGGCAACAGCGTACATGTTCCATGTCTCTGCACTTATACTCGCTGTCTATCCGCTCGCCATAATCTTCAACCTGCGCTTCGACAAAAAACTAATCATCGGAGTATTGGCAGTAGTAGGTGTGCTCTTGCTTGCACGCGGATATGTGCTTGACTTGGTCGGCATTTTCGGTCAGACATATGGGCAAAAACTGATGAAATATTCATCAGACTTGAGTACAGGCAACATAAACAGCAACTGGATGATACTCCGGTTCATACGCTACGTGGTATTCCCGGCCTCGCTGTGCCTGATATGGAAATACAAGCTCAAGCGTGAAATCAAGTACGAGGCAATGATATGCCTGTTCATCATTTTCGGCGCGGGTATCCTCGTGTTCCAGGAGATGTTTGTACGCATGACAAACTATCCTATGCCGTTCCTTTATGTATGGATAGCATCAATACTCGGCACAGGCATACGCATTCCATCGCGAAGAAAAATGATGGCATACGCATTGCTTGCCGTTGTTATGCTGCTGAATACATACGAAACAGTACGAATGACCATTGATTTCCACACGTTTGCACCATACTCTTGGGTTGTAAACCCGGAAAAGGACAAGGTGCGCGAGAGTCTAACCAATTTTTGATTACGGCATTATGAGGACAGCAATACTGATGGCGACATACAACGGTGGCAAGTACCTGCGCGAGCAGCTCGACTCCATTCTCGCACAGACATGCCGCGACTACCTCCTGTACATACGCGATGACGGCTCGACCGACGACACGCCGCAGATACTCACGCAATACGCATCGCAGGACAGCCGCATACGCATCGTCAATGACACGGTCAAGCACCGTGGCTGCGGCGGCAGCTTCCGCTACCTCACAGAGACTGCCGATGCCGACTGCTACCTGTTTTCCGACCAGGACGACGTATGGCTGCCAGAAAAGGTAGAGCGGACACTCGACAGGCTGAACGCTTTGGACGACAGCATGCCCGCTGCCGTGCATACAGACCTGCAAGTGGTGGACGAAAGCCTCAAGCCGCTGCACCCGTCGTTCTTCCGCCTTACGCACCGCGAGCCGGAAAAAGCGTCTCGCCTGGCGTATACCTGCGCATACCCGACTGTAACCGGCTGCACAGCAGCGTTCAACCGCCGCGCCCGCGACCTTATGGTTGCTGCGCCGCCGGTGCATTGCCTACACGACCGGCTGCTGAGCCTCGTTGTCGCCGCTGCCGGAGGAACAATAGACTGGCTGCCGGAAGCAACCGTGCTGTACCGCCAGCACTCGTCAAACGTGCTCGGCGCAACCGCCGAAAGGTCTGCGGCACAGAAACTGTCGCGCATACGTGCCTCGTGGCGAGACAACCGCCAGTGGTATGATGATGTACGCGCCGTAGCCGGCATTTCCGCCGCCAAATTCATAGCATACAAAATACGGTACCTCATACCGCGTTTATTCAGCAGGTGACACCATGACAAGCGTATGCGTAGCGACATATAACGGAGAGCGGTACATCAGACAGCAGCTCGAGTCTATACTCTGCCAGCTGGGTGATGACGACGAGGTAATTGTCTCTGACGACGGCTCAAGCGACGGCACAGCCGACGTGGTGGAGGCCATCGGCGACCGCCGCATACGCCTGTTGCACCACCCCGCGCCGCACAGCGTGAACGCCAATTTCGGCTATGCGCTGCGCCACGCTCGCGGGGAATATATATTCCTTGCCGACCAGGACGACGTATGGCTGCCAGGCAAAGTTGACAAGTGCATAGCCGCGCTTGCAGACCATGTATGCGTCATGCACGACTGCCGCATCACCGACAGCAGCCTCAACCCGACAGGGGAGACGCTCTTGCGTCAGCTCGGCGCGAAAACCGGATTTTGGGCCAACTTGATGCGCAACCGCTACACGGGGTGCTGCATGGCGTTCCGCAGCAGCCTGATGCGCCGCATACTGCCTATACCGCAGTCACGCCTGTTCTACCATGACAACTGGATAGGCCTCAACGCCGCGCTGTGCGGCAGCGTCGCCTTCTTGCCTTTCGAGGGGCTGCTATTCCGCCGCCACGAAGCCTCCGGCTCTTCCGCCGCCGGCAAAAGCCGTCTCTCGCTGACTCAAAAAATAATGAGCAGAGCCGCGCTGCTGTGGCACATCTGCCTTCGACTAACACGAAAATGAACACGACGCGAACCATCAATGCCTCGATAGTGACATACCTCACTCCTCCCGACGAGCTGAAAAAGCTGATTGCCTCGCTGGAACGTTCACCCGTACACCGCATATACGTCATCGACCACTCCCCCGACACGTCCATAAAAAGATGCCTTGAGGGCTGTGACCGAATAACATACCACCATGAGGAAAACCTCGGCTACGGACGCGGTCACAACTACGGCATTGCAGCTTCGGTAGACAACGGCGCGGACTACCACCTCGTGGTAAACCCCGACGTATACTGGACAGACCCGGTAGTGGAGTCACTGGCTGACTATATGGATGCCAACCCCGACTGCGGGCTGGTGATGCCCAAAATCCTGTATCCGGACGGCGAAACGCAGTACCTGTGCAAGATGCTCCCCTCGCCGGCAGACCTGATAGTGCGCCGGTTTATCCCTGTCAAGGGTGTGCGGCGGCGGCTGAACACACGCTACGAGCTACGCGGCTTCGGCTATGACACTCCCATGGAGGTGCCGTCACTCTCAGGCTGCTTCATGTTCATGCGCTGCGCCGTGCTGCGCCGGGTCGGGTATTTCGACCCGCGCTTCTTCATGTATGCCGAAGACCTTGACCTGTGCCGCCGCATAGGCGCGCAGTCCAAGACCGTGTTCTATCCCAAAGTGTGCGTGTACCACGCATACGCCAAGGGGAGCTACCACAACCGCCGGCTGCTGCGCTACCACCTCAACAGCACGTTCAAGTACTTCAACAAATGGGGCTGGCTGTTCGACAGCGAGCGGCGCAGACGCAACCGCGAGTGCCGCCGGCATATCGCCGACGTAAACAACAAACAGTAATACAGACAAACCATGCGCATAAGATACTACCAGGGTGTACCCGATTCGCGTGAACCGCATTCCAAAATATTGGCTCATAACATCTTTGCCCTTGCCATCCTGTGTCTGCAATGGATATTCATAGTCCTGCATACGCTATTCGCCAAACGCCGCACCTACCGCCACGAGGTAACTCTGTGCCTGATATTCCGCAACGAAGCCCGTTTTATGCGCGAATGGATTGAATACTATCTGATTATAGGTGTTGACCATTTCTATCTGTACAACAATTTTTCCGATGACAACTACCTCGAAGTGCTGCAGCCGTACATCGATAACGGCATGGTGACTCTCATAGACTGGCCTCACGAATGTGCGCAGATTGACGCTTACAACGACTGCTACAGGCGCTTCCGCAACGAGGCGCACTGGATAGGCTACATAGATGCCGACGAGTTCATAAACCTGCGCCGCGACAACAACATCAAGACGCTGCTGCACAGTTTCCGGCACTGTCCCTCTTTAGTGCTTCACTGGCGAGACTTCGGCACTTCTGGACATACGGAATACATGCCCGGCGAACTCGTCACCGAGCGGTACACTGCCGCATGGCCGTGGCTGTGCCACCTCGGCAAATCGTTCATAAACAATGATTATGACTTCTGCCGCATCTGGGTGCATGAGCATTGGGCGCGATACCTCGGCATGAGATTGTATCCTGTAGCCGACAACAAGCTCCCTGTGCCGTATGCCCCGACACTGTGGCGGCGAGGAATAGGGCAGCGTGCATACATCAACCATTATTTCAGCAAGTCTTACGACTGGTACATGTACAAGGATTTCAATCGCGGCGACGTGTATAGCCATGACAACATTGAGCTGAAAAAGAAGAAGGGCCGATTTGAGATGCACGAGCTGAACTGCTCCACCCGCGACTACTCAATACAGCGGTGGCTCGTGCTACTGAAACTGCGCATGGGCAAAAAACTCGACTAAGCACGACTCACGATGAGTGACAGCGACAACAAGCGCATAGCCCGCAACACGATGTACCTGTACATACGCATGGCGGTCATGATGATAGTCCGCCTGTACACCGTGCGCGTTGTCCTCGGCATACTCGGCATCGACGACTACGGCCTGTGGACAGCGATTACCGGCTTTGTCACCGGCTTCACCTTCATCTCACCGACGCTCGTGGCTGCCGTGCAACGTTTCCTCAACTTCGACATGGGCAAGGGTGGGGAGAACCTTCGGCGCATCTTCGCAACCGGCTTCTGGTTTTTCGTCGCCGTCGCGCTGCTTACAGTCGCCGTGCTGGAGACTTTCGGGCTGTGGTTTCTCTCCTCGCGCATGACCATACCGCCAGGCATGGAGACGCAAGCCGCGTGGACGTTCCAGTTCTGCATACTCGTCCTGGTCGCCAACACCATGCGCATGCCCTACGAGTCAGTCATCGTCGCCTCGGAGAGGATGTCATTCTACGCCGTCGTCTGCCTGCTTGAGGCTGTGCTGCTGCTCGGCATCGTGTTCGTGCTGCCATACACCGCTGCCGACCTGCGGCTGCCGGCATACGGGCTGCTGACACTGGCTGCCGAAACCGTCATCACGCTGACATACGTCACTTTCAGCCGCAGCAAGTTCCGGTACGTGCGCATAAGCCGCATACGCGACTGGTCGCTCGTGAAAAAAATGGCCTCGTTCAGCGGATGGAACATCTTGGGGTCGCTCGCATCGATGCTCTCGCTGCAAGGAGTCAATGTGCTTATAAACATGTATTTCGGCGTTGCCGGCAATGCGGCTTACGGCATCGCCGTGCAGGTGCATACCGCCGTCTTCATACTCGTCACCAACATCAGCAAGGCCTCCTCGCCGCGAATAGTCAAGGACTATGCCGCCGGACGGCTCGCAGAGATGAGGTCGCTGGTGCTGAATATCGGCAAATTCACCTACCTGCTGATACTGCTGCTGGCTATACCGGCAATGTTCAACATCGAGACGCTGCTGCACCTGTGGCTCGGCGACACGCTGCCGCCGGACGCTGCCATGTACAGTATATTGACGATATCACAGGTGCTTGTGGTCAGCTTCACGCCGCCGATAGACTCCGCCGTGTTCGCCACCGGGCGCATACGCAACTACCAGCTCATACTCGGCAGTCTCATCACGCTCAATTTCCTGCTGACATGGGTGCTGTACGCTTGCGGCATGCCGTTCATCACTGCCGCTTGGGTCAAGGTAGGGGTTGAGATAGCCATACTCACCGCACGCATCATCTGCCTGCGTATACGCTGCGAGCTGCCCGAAGGGCAATACCTGCGCCGGGCGATACTCCCTGCCGCAGCCGTCACAGCCGTGTGTGCAGCCGCTGTCGCGCTTGTATGGCAATGCACCGGCAGTATGCAGCCGCTGCTTCGCCTGACAGTCACCGTACTCGCGCTGCTGCCCGTATATGCCGCCTCGGTGTGGCTTCTAGCCCTCACGCCCGGACAGCGCAGCGCAGTCACCGCACGTTTGAAGCACTGACTAAATACGCACTTACTTTTTCGGGGGAACGGGGTCATACCCATGGCCGCCCCACGGATGACACCGCGACAGGCGGCGCAACGCAAGCCAGCCGCCGCGCAACAGACCGTGTATGCGTATCGCCTCTATGGCATACTGGCTGCACGTCGGCGTATAGCGGCATGACGGAGGAAACAGCGGCGAAATCGCGCCTCTATAGAACTGTATAAGCCCGATGACAAGCCACCGCAGCAGCCGTGCGGGAAACGTCAGGCAGCGGCGCAGCGCAGCATTCATGGCATAGCCTCCTGCTTTTCCGCAAGCGCCTTGCGCAGCTTGTTCAGGAGCGTGACTACAGCCGACTGCACCTTGGCATAACCGCATTTCTTGTCGGAGATGTAGACGAATGAGAGCGACACAGTGGCGTATGGCATAGAGCATACGCAGTCCAGCAGCTGACGGCGCGACAGCCGGTATGCTTCGCGCACACGGCGGCGCATCAGCACACGGTCAACGGCATGACGCTGCTTGCGCTTCGGTATCGTAACCATCATCTGCACCGGCGCTATCCCCTTGGGAACGTCCCCTCTGAACGAAGCCGCAAGTTCCGCCTGCGAGAGCGCACGCCACTGCATACGCAGCGGGTAGGAATACAGCGAGTTGCCGCCGTCATACAGACCGTTAACGAGCGTCCTGTGGTGCAGACGGTCAGCCTTGCGCAGAGTCAGCCTCGGCGCGTCTGGCATGGTGGCATCAAGTGCCGCTGTGTCTCGAATGGTCTTGTTCAGTGTCGCTGTATCCATATCGTGATGCAAAAATAATAAAAACCTCCCTCACTGCAAAGCGGGGCATTTTCTCCGAAAATTCGGAGTTCTCCTAGTTGGGAGAACTCCGAAGACAATTAACCAAATAAGCGAAGAGGCCGCGCCGGTCGGCGCAACCTCTCCTATCATGAATTGAGAATTCAACGTATCGAGTCGTCTTTATTTGAGCAATGTGCGTCCCTTCTCGATAGCCTGCTCGTTGAGAGGTATCAGCTTGTGGTGACGCTCGGGGAGAGACTTCTTCAGACCCTTGATGACATTCTCCATGGGGAGCTTGTAGGGCATGGCCTCAAGCAATGCGCCCATTACCACCATGTTGTAAGCCTTGGAGTTGCCGATTTCCATGGTAGCCTCCATAGCGTCGATGGGGTAGATCTTGATGTCGTCGCGGGTGGGGCGGTTGTGGATGCCGTTGGTATCGAAGATGAGGATGCCGCCGGGTTTCACCTTGGGAGCGAACTTGTCGAGGCTCTGCTGGTTGAGAGCGATGACGATGTCATATTTGTCGAGTACGGGAGATGAAATTCTCTCGTCGCTGAGGATGACAGTCACATTGGCGGTACCGCCGCGCTGTTCGGGGCCGTAAGACGGCATCCAGGTTACCTCCTTGTCGTCCATAAGTCCTGAATAGGCGAGGATTTTACCCATAGAGAGGACACCTTGACCGCCGAATCCGGCTATGATGATTTCTTCTTTCATTGGTTGATTCCTGTGTTTGGGGTTAAACGTTTTTGAGGTCACCGAGAGGATATTTCTCGAACATGTGCTCTACCATCCACTCATTTGCCTTTTCGGGACTCATCTTCCAGCCCGAGTTGCAGGTAGCCACTACCTCAACTACGGAAGTGCCTTTCTTGGCGATAGCGTTCTCGAAAGCCTTCTTCAGCGCGGCCTTGGTCTTGCGCACAGCTGCGGGAGTGTGCACAGCCTGGCGTGTCACGAGGCAAGTGCCGTCGAGGATAGCCATGAGGTTGGTGATTTCGAGGGGATAGCCGTTGAGGTCAACGCGACGGCCGTAGGGAGATGTGGCTGTCTTCTGACCAATCAGCGTGGTCGGCGCCATCTGGCCGCCGGTCATGCCGTAAATGGCATTGTTGACGAATATCATGACGATGTTCTCGCCACGGTTGGCAGCGTGGATAGACTCTGCTGTACCGATAGCTGACATGTCACCGTCGCCCTGGTATGTGAAGACCACGTTCTCGGGGTTGAGGCGGCTGACAGCTGTAGCCACTGCGGGTGCACGGCCGTGGGCTGCTTCGATCCAGTCAACGTCGATGTAGTTGTATGCGAATACGGCGCAACCTACGGGAGAAACGCCGATGGTTTTTTCTGTCAGGCCCATTTCTGCCACTACCTCGGCAACGAGTTTGTGGATGACACCGTGGCTGCACCCAGGGCAGTAGTGCATGTGTACCTCTTCGAGAAGCTCAGGCTTGGCGTATACCTTGTTCTCGGGGCGGATAATATCTTGTATTTCCATTGATTTCGATAGGTTAGAGCATTAATTACTTCTTGATGATTTTCTCATTGAGAGCGTCGAGTACCTCATCGGGGCTGGGGATGATACCGCCGAGGCGACCGAAGTGCTCTACGGGGATAGCGTCATGGACGGCGAGGCGAACGTCTTCGATCATCTGGCCGGCGTTGAGCTCTACGCAGAGGATGCCTTTCTTGCCCTGTGCAGCACGGTTGATAGCCTCTGTCGGGAACGGCCACAGTGTGATAGGACGGATGATGCCCACCTTGATGCCCTGCTCGGCTGCCATCTCCTGTGCCTTGGCGCAGATGCGGGCGATTGTGCCGAAAGCGACGATCAGATAGTCTGCGCCTTCAACGTTGATTTCCTCCCAGCGTGTCTCGTTCTTCTCTATTTCGCGGTAGCGAGCCTGCAGCTCGTGGTTGATGACCTCCATGCGAGCTGATTCGAGTTCGAGTGATGTCACCACGTTGCGCTTGCGCAAGTCCTTGCGGCCTGTTGTCGCCCAGGGGCATTCCTTGCGGATCTGCTCCTCTGTGCGGCGCGGACGCTGCTCGGGGAGGACAACCTTCTCCATCATCTGGCCTACGATACCGTCGGCAAGAATCATTGCAGGGTTGGTATATTTGAAGGCGAGGTCCATGCCGAGACCTACGAAGTCAACCATCTCCTGAACGGTAGAGGGGGCGAGGACAATGAGGTGGTAGTCACCGTGGCCGCCGCCCTTGGTAGCCTGGAAGTAGTCTGCCTGCGAAGGCTGGATAGTGCCGAGGCCCGGACCGCCGCGCATTACGTTGAGGATGAGCGCGGGCAGCGATGCAGCTGCGATGTAGGAGATACCCTCCTGCTTGAGGCTGACACCGGGTGATGAAGATGATGTCATACAAGCCTTGCCGCTTGATGCGCCGCCATAAACCATGTTGATGGCAGCTACTTCAGACTCTGCCTGGAGCACTACCATACCGGTTGTCTCCCAGGGCATGAGTTCTTCGAGAGTTTCGAGCACTTCCGACTGAGGGGTGATAGGGTATCCGAAATAGCCGTCGAAGCCATATCTGATGGCGGCGTGGGCTATAGCCTCGTTACCTTTCATGAGTCTTACCTCTTCCATATCGATGTTTTTTCTTTTGTCTGTTGGTAATTGAGTTAGAATAAAGTGTTTGGGGTGTTGGATGCGTTACCGCAAGGTCAGTCCACCTTGACGCGGTAAACCTCGATGCAAGCATCGGGGCAAACCCAAGCGCATGAGCAGCAGCCAGTACAATTGTCAGGGTTGGCCATGTAGGCATAATGGTAGCCACGGTCATTGACTTCGTTGGGCTGTAATGAGAGAGTTTTGGTGGGACATGCCACCACGCAGAGGTTGCATCCCTTGCATCTCTCCGTATTCACGGTGATTGCTCCTTTTACTTTTGCCATATTTAGAGTCTTTGATTGTTAGGTTGCACAAAAGTAATCATTTTTTCCGTTGGGGTGGTTGCTGCATTTATATGTTACATAACATATTCTATGCTTTCCACCCCTGACGGCCTGTCATTCGGCCAGTATTTCGGCCAAACGTGCCATGCCTTGTGTCGCGGGCAGGGCGATTACGTTCACTCCCGGTATGCCGGACACGTCAGCCGGACGCGGGTCGATGTAGTAGATAGGCACGCCAGGGCGCACGAAGTTGATGAGCCCGGCTGCGGGGTAGACCACCAGCGAGGTGCCTACGACCACGAATATGTCAGCCTCCGAGGCCAGCTGCGCAGCAGCCGCCATGTTGGGCACATCCTCATGGAAGAAGACTATGTGCGGACGCATCAGGTCGCCGCGAGGGCCCCGTGTCTGCGGGGTCGTCTCCATGGTTTCCTCCGTCACGGGGATGATGTAGTTGGGGTCTGACACAGAGCGTATCTTCATCAGCTCGCCGTGCAGGTGAAGCACGTGGGTGGAGCCGGCACGCTCGTGCAGGTCATCAACGTTCTGCGTGATGATGCGCACGTCATACTGGCTCTCGAGACGCGCAAGTATCTTGTGCGCCTCGTTGGGCTGCGCTTTTGGGAGGGCGCGGCGACGCTCGTTGTAGAAGCGGTGTATCAGCTCCGGGTCTTTGGCAAAGCCTTCGGCGCTTGCCACCTTCATCACGTCATAGTTTTCCCACAGTCCGTCGGTGTCACGGAATGTCTTGATGCCGCTCTCTGCTGAGATGCCGGCACCTGAAGAGATTACGAGTTTTTTCATTATGGTTATGGTGAAAATGATTTGGATTTTTCGTCTGCAAAGTTACTAATTTTCCATGACATACACAACTCGCTGATTTACAACAAGAAGCCACCCGCGTTGCAGGTGGCTTCAGTATCATTTCAGCCGTTGAAGGGCTGGCATCAGAGCTGCTTGAGAGGCTTGATGTCCAGCTTCACGGGCTTGATCATGTTCTCCGGAGCGAGGACTGTGTCGAGGTCTTCCTTGGAGAGGATGCCGTGTTCGAGCACCAGGTCGTAGACGCTGCGGCCGGTTGCCATGGCCTCCTTGGCTATCTTGGTTGAGTTCTTGTAGCCGATTACGGGGTTGAGCGCGGTGACGATGCTGATGCTGTTGCGCACGCTCTCCTTGCAATGCTCCTCGTTGGCAGTGATGCCGCTGATGCAGTTGTCGAGCATGGTCTGGAAACCGTTTATCATAAGGTCGATTGACTCAAAGTCGCACTGTGCCATTACAGGCTCCATGGCGTTGAGCTCCATCTGCGCGGCGTCGCCGGCCATGGTTACGCACAACTCGTTGCCGATGACCTTGTAGCAAACCTGGTTCATCACCTCGGGGATGACGGGGTTCACCTTGCCAGGCATGATAGACGAGCCGGGCTGCATAGCGGGGAGGTTGAACTCGCCCAGGCCGCAGCGCGGGCCGCTGGCCAGCAGACGCAGGTCGTTGCATATCTTGTTCATCTTGACAGCCACGCGCTTGAGGGCTGAAGCATAGCCTACGAGGCATGAAGTGTCGGAAGTTGCGCCCACAAGGTTCTCTGCGAGCTTGATATCCCAGCCTGTAATCTTGGCGAGCTGGGCAACGCACTTCTCTGCATATCCCGGCTCGGCGCAGATGCCTGTGCCGATAGCGGTTGCGCCCATGTTGACAGTCAGGAAGTCCTCGGCAGCCTCGTTGAGGTGGCGTATCTCGTCTGTGAGGATAGCGGCGAAACCGCTGAATGTCTGGCCGAGCGTCATGGGGACTGCGTCCTCGAGCTGGGTGCGGCCTATCTTGACGATGTGGGCAAACTCCTCGCCCTTTTTGCTGAACGCCTCGATTACCTTCTTGTACTGCTCCACGAAACGGAGGTGGTCAAAGTACATGCCGATGTGGATGGCAGTGGGGTAAGCGTCATTGGTAGACTGTGCGCAGTTCACATGGTCGTTGGGCGAGCAGAACTTGTATTCGCCGCGCTTGTGGCCCATGATTTCGAGAGCGCGGTTGGCTATCACCTCGTTGGCGTTCATGTTGGTGGTAGTGCCGGCGCCGCCCTGTATCATGTCGATGGGGAAATGCTCGTGGTGCTTGCCGTCGATGATTTCCTGGCAAGCCTGCTCTATGGCCTTTGCCTGCTCATCGGTGAGCAGACCCAGCTCGTGGTTGGCACGGGCGGCAGCCATTTTGGTAATAGCAAGACCCTTGATGAACATGGGGTATTCATTGAGGTGGAATTTGCTGATTCCGAAATTCTCGATGCCACGGAGTGTCTGGACTCCGTATAATGCACATTCAGGCACTTCGCGCTCTCCGATCAGGTCAGACTCTGTGCGGAAGCCCTTGCAGCAGTTGTTTTCCATGGATTGTATCTATTTTTTATTTCAGTTTTCTATTCTATATGCCGCCAGCGGACGGCAAAAACAGTCCCTGCCGGTGAATTTTGCAAAGTTACAAAAGTTCCGCCCACTGCACAAATGTTTTTCGGCATACTTTTTCGTGTCAACCCTGGCGCAGACGGCTGAAGAAATGCCACACGGCGATGCCGGCGCTCACCGACACGTTCAGCGAGTGCTTCACGCCGCATTGCGGTATCTCAAGCACCGCGTCCGCCATATCCACTATCTCCTGGCTCACACCTTCCACCTCGTTGCCAGCCACAAGCAGGTATCTTTCGTCAGGCGTAGGCGTGAACTCATAGAGAGGCACGGAATCATGCGCCTGTTCGAGGGCGCATATCCTCCACCCCTCGGCCTTGAGGCGGAGGCACTCTGCGGCAGCGTCAGGGACATGCCGCCACCTGACGCTGTTCTCTGCGCCGAGGGCGGTCTTGGCTATCTCCGGGTGCGGAGGCGTACCGGTGATGCCGGCGAGTATCATCTCGCTGACGAGGAAAGCGTCGGCAGTGCGCAGCATCGACCCCACGTTGAGCATCGAGCGCACGTTGTCAGCCATTACCGCAAGCGGCAACTTTTCCATGCGGAGGTAGTCATCGCAGCTGACGCGCGTCAGTTCTATTATGTTTTTCTTCAGCCTGTCCACAGCGCGGCGTGTCAACTCATCTCGAGCATACGGCGTATCGGGCGCACGGCCTTCTCCGCCAGTTCGGGGTCAACGGTGATTTCCGGCTGCTCGTCACGCAGTGCGCGGTACAGCTTCTCGAGGGTGTTCATCTTCATGTACTCGCACTCGTTGCACTGGCACTCCGCATCCTCTGCCGGCGCGGGGAGGAACGTCTTCTCGGGACACTTGCGCTGCATCTCGAAGAGGATGCCGCTCTCGGTGACAACGATAAACTCCTGCGCCTCGTCGGTGCGTGCAAACTCGAGCAGCGCGGCGGTAGAACCCACCTTGTCGGCGATGAGCTGCAACGGACGGCGGCACTCCGGGTGCACCAGCACCTTCGCCCCGGCGTGCTCCTTCTTCATTTCGAGTATGCGCTCTATCGAGAACCTGTCATGTACATGACAGGCACCGTTCCAGAGAAGCATCTCGCGCCCTGTGACAGAATTGATGTACCCACCGAGGTTCTTGTCCGGTCCGAAGATGATCTTCTCATCCTTGGGCAGCGCGTCTATTATCTTGCGGGCGTTGCCTGAAGTCACCACTATGTCGGTGAGTGCCTTGACGGCTGCCGAGGTATTGACATAGCTGATGACTGTATAGCCAGGGTGCTGCTTGATGAACTCCTCGAACTCCTTTGGGTCGCAAGAGTCGGCGAGTGAACAGCCGGCAGCCGCGTCGGGTATCAGCACCTTCTTGTCAGGGCAAAGTATTTTGGCAGTCTCGCCCATGAAATGCACGCCGCACAGCACTATGATGTCGGCATCGGTGTCGGCGGCAATGCGTGCCAGCGCGAGCGAGTCGCCTATGTGGTCGGCTATCTCCTGTATTTCCGGTATCTGGTAGTAGTGGGCCATGATGACGGCGTTCTTCTCCTGCTTGAGGCGAAGGATTTCGCTGCGCAGCTGGTCGGCGGTCATGCCCGGCGTTGAGGTCTCCATTGTTGTTATATCGTTATTTAGATGATTAGACATTATAATAATGTGAATACCATATCAACATCATCAACAAGGGCTGTCAATAAGTACAATAATTATTTCCTCTGAAATTTGGATATGTCACTTATTGGATGTCTGCTGGTTGTTGTTGACATGCTGTCTACAAGTGGTGTGAGTGAAAATCAGCGAGATGCGGACATTCTCTACACGCTGTAGATAAGTGCAAAGTTAATAAATAAGTGGCGAAAGCGGTGCAGACAGCTGTAAAAAAAGTGTCTGCAACCGTGCCGAGCGGTGTAGAAAGAATGTCATGAAAAATTTGGCTGTAAATTTTGAGGTCTCGATGCCGTGCTGCGTTGTCAAATCCACCGGTTTGTGCAAATCCTCGCCATGTGTATTATATAGATGTTTTAGACAGGGTTGTCTACTGCAAAGCAGGGGTTATGGTCAGGTTATTTACAGGTTGTGTACAAATGTGTGTGCGTGCACGGCTTGCCCTGTAACGTAGAATTAAGGTGTATGAAACATTTTTGAAACACTACGGTGCTTACTTTGCACCGTAATTTAGCAAGACGAGTATATGGATATTTTGTTTATGTGCGTCATTGTTTTCCTGTTTCTTCTGGCGGTGTTTGACTTGTCGGTTGGCGTAAGCAATGACGCGGTCAACTTTCTTAATTCCGCCATAGGTTCGAAGGCGGCTACTTTCAAACGCATATTGGTGATAGCCTCGATAGGCGTGTTCATAGGCGCGGCGATGAGCAACGGCATGATGGACATTGCACGTCACGGCATTTTCCGCCCGGAAAACTTCTCGTTCTACGACCTGATATGCATCTTCATGGCGGTCATGGTGACTGACATCATATTGCTCGACATCTTCAACACTCTCGGCATGCCGACCTCGACTACCGTGTCGATGGTCTTCGAGCTGCTGGGAGCTACATTCGTGGTTTCGCTCATCAAGATGGCTTCGGGAGCTGAAGCGCTGGGCTTCAATGACTACCTCAATACTGAGAAAGCGTTGTCCGTGATACTCGGCATATTCCTGTCAGTGGCGATAGCCTTCGTGTTCGGTACGGTGGTGCAGTTCATTTCGCGCACCATATTCTCGTTCCGCTACAGCCGCAACATCAAGTGGAAAATCGGCATATTCGGCGGTATATGCGCTACCGCCATAGTGTATTTCATGCTAATAAAAGGGGCTAAGGACTTGACATTCATGACCCCTGAGGTAAAAGATTGGATTAAGGCTAACACATTGTTTATTATTGGCTGTTGCTTTGTCGGCTTCACCATCCTGATGCAGTTGCTGTATTTCATGAAGGTGAACGTGCTTAAAGTGGTTGTGCTTATGGGCACATTCTCGCTTGCGATGGCATTTGCCGGCAATGACTTGGTGAATTTCATAGGCGTTCCGTTGTCGGGGCTTTCGGCATTTCAGGATTATGTCGCCAACGGAGGAGGCGACGCTCATGGGTTTATGATGGGTTCGCTGAACGGCCCGGCCAACACGCCTGTAATATTCCTCGTCTGCGCAGGATTGGTAATGGTTGTTTCTCTCGCTACTTCGCGCAAGGCGCATAATGTCACCAAGACCGAGATAGGCCTCGGCAGCCAGAACGGCGGCGACGAGATGTTCGGGTCTTCGCGCATAGCCCGGCGTCTCGTGCGCTGGTCGTTGTCATGCTACAACTGGGTGAAGAGCGTCACCCCTCCGCGTGTGCGCCGCTGGTTCAACGAGCGGTTCAACATGGAGGATGCCGAGATAGAGCAGGGCGCGTCGTTTGACCTTATACGCGCATCGGTCAACCTGGTGCTTGCCGGCATACTTATAGCGGGCGGCACGTCGCTGAAGCTGCCGCTTTCCACCACATTCGTCACCTTCATGGTTGCCATGGGTACATCGCTTGCCGACCGCGCTTGGGGTCGCGAGAGCGCGGTGTTCCGCATCACGGGCGTGATTTCCGTCATCGGCGGCTGGTTCTTGACCGCTGGAGTGGCGTTCATCGGCGCCGGCATCGTGGTGTTTGCAATGCACTGGGGCGGCCACTGGATGATTTTCGCGCTCGCTGCATTCACAATATTCCTCCTCATCAGAAGCAACCGCCGTTTCCGCGCCAAGAAGGAGGAGGACACCGGCGACACCCTTTTCCGCAGCATCATCACCGGCGAGGACAAGAGCCGCACATGGCCGCTGTTGCTGGTGTATATCACAGAGCGTCACAAGAAGTTCATGGAGTATGCTGCCGACAGCTACCGCAAGATGACACGTGCATTCATAGATGAGGACGTGCGCACACTCGACAAGACTGACAGCTCGCTCCAGAAGGAAAAGCAGCTGCTGAAAGCTGACCGCCGCAAGGAGACAATGTGCCTGCGGCAGGTGAACCGCCAGACGGCATTGGAGAAGAGCGCATGGTTTCACCTTGGCAACAACAGTTGCATGAGCATACTCTACAGCTTGCGCCGCATCAACGAGATGTGCAAGGAGCATGTGGAAAACAACTTCCTGCCCCTGCCCGAAGAATACATGGAGGAATACGAGGTCACTATGACTCGCGTGTCAGACCTGATGCTGTCGGTGCTGGACATGATGAATGACGACAGTGTGGAGAATGTCAGTGCGTTGCGCCGCTCATGCGACGATGCAAAGGATGCAATTTCAGACATATACCACCGTCTCTACGCACGCCTCCATGACGGCGACCCTGCCGACATGACGGTGCTGTACGTCTACCTCAACATGCTTCAGGAGACTCGTGAGATGGTGTCATCGCTGCGCCGCTACCTGCGTGCATACGCCAAGCTGCGTGACAACTCATACACTGGCAAATCGTGAATCCGGGTTGATGCAAAGACTGTGGATGAGTAAAAAGAGGATATAGAATATCCGGAGCATAGGTTTGCTCAGGGAGATGGCCCCGGTCGGCCGTCTCCCTATTTTTCGTTCTTCTCCCACAGGTAGAGGCGGTCGCCGGGACGGACGCGCGATGGGACGGGCATGGCGAAACATTCACCTTTGACCACCTGCGGCACCGGGTCGCGCTCGAGCCGCAGCTGCTCAACGTCAAATATCAGCGTACCCGTGGTCTTGCCTGTCAGCACCACCTTGTCGCCCGGATGCAGTTCGCCGGCCTCGAGGACAAACTCCCCTACGCCGAGTTTAGGGAACCACCGCGTGCATTTGGCTATGTACCGCTTGGTGCGTGTGGCTGAAGAGCCGTATTTCGCGCTCCACTCGCCGAGCCGCTGCCCCAGGTAGTAGCCGTTCCAGAACCCGCGGTTGAATATGCGTCCGAGCCGCGTGTCCCAAGCCTGTATTTTCTCGTCGGAATATGTGCCGTCGCAGATGGACTGCAGCGCCTCGGAATAGCACTTCACAGCCTCGCTGACATATTCCGGCCCGCGTGCGCGTCCCTCAATCTTGAATATGCGCACGCCGGCATCCACCATCTTGTTGAGGAAATGTATGGTCTTCAAGTCCTTGGGCGACATGATGTACTGGTTCTCGATGTCAAGCTCCTCGCCAGTCTCGCGGTCGCGCACCGTGTATGCGCGGCGGCATATCTGGTTGCACGCCCCTCGGTTTGCGCTCGAGTTCATCTCATGCAGGCTCATGTAGCACTTGCCGCTGACCGCCATGCACAGTGCGCCGTGGCAGAACATCTCTATGCGTATGCGGCTGCCAGACGGCCCGCAGATGTTCTCGCGCTCTATGGCATCGGTGATAGCCTTGACCTGCTCCAGGTTGACCTCGCGGGCCAGCACCATGACATCGGCAAACTGCGAGTAGAAGCGCACCGTCTCGATGTTGGTCACATTGACCTGTGTGGAGATGTGTACCTCCACGCCAATGCTCCGCGCATACATTATGGCTGCGATGTCGGCGGCTATTATTGCCGTGATGCCGCTCTCCTTGGCGCGGTCGATGATGCGGTGCATCAGCTCCGTGTCGCCGTCAAATATTATGGTGTTGACAGTCAGGTAGGTCTTGACACCTCGGGCAGTGCAGTCAGCTGCTATATGCGCCATGTCGTCGGCAGTGAAATTCGCGCTTGAGCGCGAGCGCATGTTCAGCCCCTCGATGCCGAAATATACGGCGTCTGCGCCAGCGTCAAGAGCCGACGCGAGCGATTCCCAGCTGCCGACGGGAGCCATGATTTCAAAGTCAGCGCGGCGGTGTGTTCCGTTAGTTTCCATGATAAGAAATAGAATGTCCTGGCACATGCGCCGTCTGTGGCAGCATGCGCTGGGGGTCACATATCAGCTGCAAAGTTAGCACATTCTTCTGACAGGCGAAAATGCCGCGCCAACGCGCCGCTGCATCATTTATTCGTGAAAAAACGCGCTAATATTTGCATATATACCGATAAATGGCTACATTTGCGGCATAATCAATCAAACAACACAATATAAACCCAATCAATCAAACAAAAACATGGTTCAATTGCAAGTACCTTTCGGAGAAGCCGTCAAGCGAGCGTTCTCCAAATACTGCTGTTTTTCGGGCCGCGCCTCGCGCTCGGAATACTGGTGGTTCTACCTGTTCAACATTGTGATTTCAGCAGCCCTGCAAATAATGCAGATTATCGTAGTAGGCGGAGCAGCGGCCAGCGGCAGCTACGGCGGCGCGATGGCTGGCGCCGGAATATTCGCCATTCTCGCGTGGATATGGTGCATAGTTGCGCTCCTTCCCGGTCTCGGCCTGGTTGTGCGTCGCTTGCATGACATCGGCAAGGGCGGCGGATGGATATTCATCGGCCTCATACCCGTTGTGGGCGCGATAGTGCTCTTGGTATTTGCATGCCAGGAGAGCGAGATGCAGCCCAACCGCTTCGGCGAAGTCCCCAACCTCGCCAACTGACCCCTATCCCATCTGTATTGAACGGAGCCCAAGCGTACTGGCAAGGCAGAGGCACGGCACACCGTGTCTCTGCCTTGTCGGGGATAAGCAGAGGACGAAATGTGGCTGTTGCCGATAGTGTTGTCCGGTTGCTTATTTATCGGGATTGCGGCAGTTACGGCTTTTTTTAGTAACTTTGCGAGGCTGCGCCGGCTAATGCTGGCCAGCGGCTTTTGCCCATGATGGAACTGCTGTCATATCCGTTCTTCCGCAATGCCCTTGCCGGAATAGTCCTCGTGTCGCTGACGTGCGCCCTTGCCGGCACTTACGTTGTGACGCGGCGGCGCGTGTTCCTCACGGGCGGCATCACGCACGCTTGTTTCGGTGGGCTGGGACTCGGCTATTTCTGCGGCATCAGCCCGGTGCTGTGCGCGGCGGCGTTTGCCGTGGCGGGGGCGTTGGGCGTTGACTGGCTGCACCGCCGTCAGGTACGCAGCGATTCCGCCATCGCGGTGGTGTGGGCTGCGGGGATGGCTCTCGGCACGCTTTTCGTCTCGCTTTCTGACGGATATGTGCCTGACCTGAATGCGTTCCTGTTCGGCAACGTGCTGACTGTCACGCCGTCTGACCTTTGGCTGTTCCTCACTTTCGCCGCTGTCTTGGGACTGTTCTACCTGCTGGCTTATCCGTACATCGTTGCCGTGAGTTTCGACGCGGACTTTGCGCGGACGCGGCGTGTGCCTGTGACGGCTGTCGACACTGTGATGACAGTGCTGACTGCGTTGTCGATAGTGCTTACAATCAAGATGATAGGCATCATGCTGCTGATTTCGCTGATGACGCTGCCGCAGATTACGGCCGAGTTGTTCACATCGCGTTACCGTCGTATGCTGGCATATTCAGCCGCCTTGTCTGTGGGGTGCAGCATCGGGGGGCTGCTGGTGTCATATTTCATCTCGGTGCCGGCCTCGGCGGCGATAGTCCTGCTGATGATAGCGGCGTATGCCGCCGCCCGTGTCATCTGTGCCGCCCATCTCAAAAGCAGAAGGTAGCCGCAACGTATTATGTCTAAAAGCAAGCATTGGAAGTGCGGAACGGTTGCCGCAGCATCAATGAAATCCGTATTTTCGATTGAAAATTCACAGTTAAAAATATTTTCCCGCTTTTATTTGTATAATTGAAAAAGATAAACTACCTTTGCGTACTGCTAATGCCGAATGGCGTAAAAACTGAGAATATGAAACGTATTACCCTTGTTGCAGCGCTGACGCTGATGTCGCTCGCCACATTCGCCCGGGCCTCGGCGGTGCTGTACTCGTCTGACTTCGCGGATGACTGGAACGACTGGACTATCATTGATGCCGACGGTGACGGCATAACCTGGTATACGGATGACTCCTGTTTAAGATACGGATTCAGCAGTAGTGACGAGCATACCAGCGCTGATGACTGGATCGTTTCTCCTCCAGTTTCGCTGACAGCGGGAACAATGTACAGAGTCAAGGCCAGACATAAATTTTCTCATGCTGGGGCTGACCAGCGGACGCTGACTTACGCCTTGTATGCTTCTACAGACAATAGCGCGGCAGGGTTGGCTGCAGGCACTTTGGTTGCTGACTTGAGCGGCGCACATTCGGAAGAGGTGCTGTGGTTCACACCCTCGGAAAGCGGGTCATACTATTTTGGCATCCATACGGATGCCGTTGATCCCTATTGGGGTTATATCGAGCTTTCCAGTTTTGAGGTGAAGGAGAATGTCCCCATACCGGCCTCGGCTTCCGACCTCAAAGTCTACAAGGTCGCCGGAGAGCGTGACGCTGTGCTGTCATGGACACTGCCTCCTGCACTGGATGAAGACGGTTTCGAACTGCCCGAAGGCATTGCGGTGAGCAACGTCAGGGTGTACCGCAACGGCGAGCTCGTCCAGACGCTCCCCGGCGATGCCGTCTCGTGTACTGACCGCGGGCTGGATGCCGGCAGGTATGAGTATGAGGTGGAACTGGACATAAACGGACAGCTGGGCAACAGGAGCAAGGTCGCCTTTGACCTGCTCGTAAAGGATGCGCCGTACGTCTCGTATTTCAATGACCCTGGTTGGGCGATAGTCAATGTTGACGGCGGAAGGGGGTGGGAATATTTCACAGACTACTCAAACTATTACTCTGAATACCCCGGCGGCATGGAAAACCACAACAATAACCCTCCTGACAACTGGCTGATTTCACCCTCAATCAAGCTGGCTGCCGGAGTCGAGTACAACGTAAAGTTCTGGCACTGTTCGCCGCGTATACCAGAGTACTTCAAGCTGTATGCCGCTCTCGGCACTTCCATAGACTGCCTGAAGGCAGGAACGGTCGTCACGGACATCGATGGTGTATATCACACAGAAATGACAAAGGAGGTGTTCTCTTTCACCCCGACGGTAAGCGGTGAATACAACTTCGGTTTCCACGATTACGGCATCAGCGCCCCGAAATATGGTGACGGATTGATGTTAACTGGCTTTGAGGTGATGCCAGCCGATATGCCCGCACTCGGCTTGGTGTCGGATTTCACCATCAGTTCGGGTACTGAAGACGACCTGTTTGCGCAGGCGGCGACACTCTCATGGAAGCTGCCGACTGTTGACACCGACGGAAATCCGCTACCGCTGCCCGAAGATGCGCCGATCTACAATGTCCACATATACCGCGACGGCGAGCCGGTGAAGTCCCTTTCGGGCAATGCGACCTCGTGGATCGACACTGCCGACCTCGGACTTACGCCAGGCAAGCATACATACGGCATTGAGCTGGAGGTAGCTGGCGTGTACGGGCCGCGACTGTATGGTGAATCGCCGACTATCTGTCCCACAGGCGACGATTTCAAGGACACTCCCTATACGTCTGATTTCAGAGACAGCGGCTGGGGGGGACTCACGGGCTGGACTGAATGTGCTTTCTGGAAAGATGAAACGGCGTATCCGCCGACGCTTGAAGACACCCCGCATGGGTATACGACGGGCCTTAGACACTTCTATACCGATTATGCGTGGCTGTACTCCCCGGAATTTGCATTGGTGGGCGGCAAAGAGTACATTATCAGTTTTTGGCACAGGGAGAAGGGCAAGTCTTTTTCTAAAGTTTACACGCGCTTCCATATCTACAAAACAGAAACAGGCAATAAAACTTCGGATAGCTTTGACGAGGGAGAATGTGCGATTTACAGGACTTACAGCACAGCTGCGTCCTCTGAATGGGAGAAACTGGAGTACAGCTTCACGCCCTCGGTAACCAGCTTCTACTATCTGAAATTGTGGAATTCAATAGATGCTGAATATGGGTATCAAGACATCACATGCTTCGACATCCGCGAGAAAGACTGGGTAGCACCAGAACCGCCTCCCGTTCCGCCAGTCGAGGAGAATCCTCCCTCGCCCGTAAACCTCCCCACGTATGTCACTACCGCTGACCCTCCTACTGCAAGCCTGGCATGGGAGCTGCCCTCGACATACAAGGACGGCTCGGAGTTCAACCCCGCTACCGGAGCTATCCGCATATACCGTGACGGCGTGCTGGCGCAGACGCTCCTGGGCACTGAAAGGCATTGGATAGACACGGCGGGAACCGGGTTTGTGTACGGCAGCCACACTTACGAGATTGAAGTCGTGGCAGACGGCTTGTGCAGCAGCCGCGTCAAGGCGGCGTATGCCTCCAACCTTGTCACATACGCCTCTGACATGAACAATGCCGGCTGGACAGTGCTGGATGTCAACGGCGGACGCAGCTGGGGCAAGGTAACTGTTGACATGGACAATCCGTATGGCGCATTTACCCTGCCAGACTATTCGCGTGGCGTGGATTTCGTATCGCCCTACTCGGCTGGCGGCTGGGAAAACCATGGAAGAAGCTATGAAGCCGCTGACGACTGGATAGTTTCGCCGCCGCTGTATCTGGATGGCTATGGTGGGTACAGAGTGAGCTTCTGGCACAAAGACCCGACGGTGATGAACTGCGAGAAGTTTTCGCTGTATGCGTCAAAGGAGATGTCGCCCGAAAGTCTGGCTGGCGGCAAGCTCATCGCTGACATTTCCAATTCAGCAGGCTTGATGCCTGAATGGCACAAAGTGGATAATTTGTTCATTCCGGACGAGGATGGGTATTACTATTTCGGTTTCCATGCTCATTCAGCTGAAAATGACCGAAATTCCATCCAGTTGACTGGCTTTGAGGTGGCAAGGTTCGGCATGACTGAATCAATACCGTCGCGGCCAACCGGTTTGACAGCCACGCCCACAGTGAGCGAGACCCCGGAAGTGAAGCTGTCGTGGAAAATGCCGGACAAATACATGAGCGGCGCGTCTATTCCCGATGACAGTCCAATGGAAGCATTGGTTTACCGCGACGGCACGCTGATACACCGTGGCAGCGCCACCGAGTGGACTGACAGCGACGTGCAGCATGGAGCGGCCTACACATACGAGGTCGCAGTAGAAGCGGGCGAGCAGACAGGGCCTCGCGCTGCCGTCTCGCCTGTAGAGGTGTTGCCGCCTCCGCCGCCAGAACCGCCGCTGCCTGTCATTCCCGACCCGGCGGCGGACCTCGCTGTCTCCACTGATCCTGTCATGCCTAATGTTGCCGACATTACATGGCGCAACCCCTCGACGAGCAGCGTCCCCGACAGTGAGCCGCCAATCACATTGGCTGAAATATACCGTGACGGCGTGCTGATCGGCACTGTCACCGAAGGCCTTGCTGCCGGCGAATACTCCTCTTACGAGGACAACACCGTAACAGACCCCGGCATGTACACTTACATGGTCAAAGTGTACAACGGCGAACTCATTGCCGATGAGGGGCATCCCGAGGTGACACGGTGGATAGGGCGCGGCGCAGACGTGCCTTACGAGCCGGAAAACTTCTACGAGTGGTATCCGTTCAACCAAGCCGTCGGGAATGACCGAGGCGGGTGGCGTATCGGCTTCACCGATGCATGTGCCGGCGGCGCGGAAGCGGACGGCGACTCGTGGTTCATCTCGCCGCCGTTGTACACCCACAGCGGCACGAAGTACCTCCTTGAGGTGCTGCCGTTCAGCCGTGGCTTCGCCGATCCGAGCGACATCAGCGTGTACCTTGGCTCGAATGTCGCTCCAGAAGAGATGTTGCGGAAAATCGGCACTATCGACTGCGCCTCGGTCAAGAGTTTCGCAGAGGCTGCCCAGTTCCCCTTGCTCGCCGTGGCAGCGGACGACCCGTCGCTTGCTGACGAGCCGGACGAGGACGGCGGGCGCATCAGCTTCACTGCCGGCAACGTGACCGTCGGCTTCCGCGCTGAGGGCGAGGCCGAGGGACGCATCTGCGGCTTCCGCTTCATCATCGACCCGGAAACTGGCATTGACGAGGCTGCCGAGGACGGCTCAATGCACCATGTCGGCGACACTGTTGTCTTCCCCGACGGCGCGGCAGACATCATGCTCGTGACCGTATCAGGACAGGTAGTGCGCCGCTTTGCCGCTGCCGACAGCCTCGACCTGTCGCAGCTCGCGCCAGGCATCTACATCGTCAGCTGCAATCTCGGCGGCAAACGCATATCGTTGAAAGTCATAAAGTAACAACCCGAAACAACAGCATGAGTATGAAACGAATCACACTTGTTGCAGCGCTGACGCTGCTGTCGCTCGCGACATTAGCCCAAGCCGAAACAGTACCCTACACATCAGATATGAGAGTGTGGACTGCCATTGACGCGAACAATGACGGCATAACTTGGAGAAGTCTTGGAGCGTCTGACTTTGATGGTTCAGGATATGGTTCAGGAGTCGGCTTCTTGCATTCCACTGCAGAGCTTGATGACTGGATTGTCTCACCCCCGGTCTCACTGGAGGCAGGCGCAGAGTACATTGTCCATTTCACACACAAGCGGGAATCAGGGGCTTCTCCGCGTAAGGCAAATTTGTTTGCAGCTATTGCCAATGATGCGGAAAATCTTGCTGCAGGCGTGGCCATAGCCGACTTCCGGTTTTCTGCATCCAAAGAATGGGTGAGAATTGAACAAACGTTCAATCCCACAGAGAGCGGCGATTATCATTTCGGTTTATATGTAAATACGGCCTACGGCCTCGGAGTGTACCTGACTGGTTTTGAGGTGAAGAAGCATGAGTTTGTCCCAAAGCCAGTGTCTGACCTTACCATATCGCCAGGTGCTGACTTTGCAGTCGAGGCAACGCTCTCGTGGACACTGCCTACAGAAGACACTGATGGCTTTGTGTTTGCGGATGATGCCGCGCTGAATGCGGTATATATTTACCATGACGGCGAACTGGTGCAGACGCTCCCCGGCAATGCCACGGCATGGACGGATTCCGAAGCAAGCGGAATGACAGCCGCAGACCACACATACGAGGTTGAAGTTGAACTGAACGGCGTGCGCAGTGCTCGCAGCAGCATCGGCTATACGTCGCCTCGGTCACTGCCCTACCTGTCAGACTTCAATGATGGAGGCTGGACGATTATTGATGTCGGCAATGACGGAAACACATGGGGATTATATAAATATATGCCAGTGGGCGAGTATTCTAACAGCGCGGTATGTAGAGACCGTCCCTTCTATACCACGCAAGAAGACTGGCTTATTTCTCCGCCGCTTCCGTTGACAGCCAACGTTGCGTATTCCATTAAATTCCTATACATCAACCATTCTAATTACTCACGCCAGTTTTCACTTTTTGCATCCCGCTCAAATAACGTTGAGGAGCTGTTTCACGGTACGCGAATTGCCGATATGCCGACATCACATTATGAAACGGAAGCATTGTACACATTCACCCCTACGGAGAGTGATTACTATTATTTAGGCTTTCGGGCAGCACCGGATCGCCTCACGATAATGATGAGTGGTCTGGAGGTTACAAGTCCGTCAATTACCAGTGTTGGCGAGGCTGCCGAGGACGGCTCAATGCACCATGTCGGCGACACTGTTGTCTTCCCCGACGGCGCGGCAGATATCATGCTCGTGACCGTTTCAGGACAGGTAGTGCGCCGCTGTGCCGCTGCCGACAGCATCGATCTGTCGCAGCTCGCGCCCGGTGTCTACATCGTCAGCTGCAACCTCGGCGGCAAGCGAGATACACTCAAAATAGCGAAATAACAGTCATCTTGCATTCATAATCCCGGGGGCTGTGCCTTGTATTTGGCGCAGCCCCTTTTTATGCGTAGCCAAGTAGGGACACGGCGTGCCGTGTCCGCCGAGTAATGATAGCAATTGTTTGATTTACTGCAATCTATAGGTGTGGACACGACACGCCATGTTCCTGCTCTGACAACACCAATCATACACGGTCTGCACATTTCTACACACCCTTATTTGTCATACATTAACCATCAGCTGCAGAGTAGTTGCAGACCTCGCATCATAACTTTGCACCGTAAAAACAAAACACCAACGCCAACAAGATTATGAAACACTCAACGATGAAAATGACCATGCTGCGGACGCTGGTCCGCAGCAAGTTCGTGCAGTCCACATGGTTCGTCTATGCAATTGGGGCAACTCTGGTGGCACTGCAACTGCGCACACTGCTGCTTGCAGGTCACTGACACGAACTTCTCGGCTGTGAGGTTGCGCATCCTGACGGCGACGGCTTGTTTCCCGTCACACTTTAGGCAGCAATGACTCCATTCGGCTACAGCAATGGCTTAGGCTTCATTAGGCTCGGCTGCGCGGCAGAAATCTGCCACGGCTCGCATTTACAAACAGGAGGTGCAGTAACCGCGCCTCCTGTTTTATCTTTGTACTTGCAGCCGGTCAGTCGGCGTTCCGCATGAACTTAGCGCACTTGGGCGAGTAGGCTATCGTGACGCGGCAGTCGTCAGAGTCGTAGCAGAACAGTTCCATGGGGTATTTCTTCCCCTCGACGGTTATTTCAGCCTTGCCCAGCGTGTATTCAAACTGCGGCTTGCCGTTTGCCCCTTTGCGCACGGTCATCGACGTGGGCAATGACTGTATGCGGATGTCGCAGCGTATGTCCAGGGCGGGGTTGAGTGCAGCCTTGAGCAGCGCCTCCTTGGCAGTCCAAGCGGTGATGTTGGCGACAACGTCGTCGGCAGGGACAAACGCCGTCTCTTCGGGCGAGAGGAAACGCTCGCGCACACGGAGGACTTGCTCTCGGTCGCGGCGCTCAGCGTCGATGCCTACTGCGGCACGCGGCGCGAATGTCCGCAAATCCACCTCCGGAGTCTTTGGCAGCGTGGCGACAGCATACAGGCCCTCGGTATGCGTGATTGATATGCGCGTCAGCTCGCCGCTCAGATACGGTGCGCCGTTGTCGTAGTATCCGAGGCCTCGGAAGCCGTCGCGGCCGTTCTCGCAATAGACCTGCCTCGCGAGGCTCACCCATGTCGAGTGTTCACCGCCGCCGTAGCGCGCGCCGCCGCTGATTTCCTCAACCTTGATGCCTATCGGCGTGCGGTGACGCCAGTATACGAAATCTTGCTCCATCGTGTCTTTTCTGTGTCTGTGTTGTTACTTTTCATCCTCCTCCGTTTCGGGGCGCGGATGCACCGTCACTGCCACCTTGCGTATGCGGTGACGCTCAATGGCGAGCACCTGAAACGAGATGCGCCCCCATTCCATAGTTTCGCGCACCGACGGGAAATCGCCTTTGATTTCCAGCAGCAGCCCGGCAAGCGTCTCCGCCTCCTCGCCGGGCTCGCCCAGTTCCTCCTCCTCGATGCCGGCGATGCGGCAGAAGTCAGCCACCGGTATTTTCGCGTCGAAATGGTATGTGTCGTCGCCCACTTTCTTGAACAGCGTCTCGTCCTCGTCATACTCGTCGTCGATTTCGCCGACTATCTCCTCGAGTATGTCTTCGAGGGTGACGATGCCCTGTGTGCAGCCGTACTCGTCTATGACAATGGCAATGTGTATCTTGCGCACGCGGAAGTCCTCGAGCAGGTCGTCTATCATGCGCGATTCGGGTACGAAATACGGCTCGCGCAGCAGCTTCTGCCATTCAAACGCGTCATCGGCATGGTCCAGATGCGGCAGCAAATCCTTGCTGTACAGTATGCCGCGTATGGTGTCCTGCGAGCGGTCATAAACCGGAATGCGCGAATAACCCGAATCGAGGATTACCCGCTTGGCGCGGCTCCACGAGTCATGGTACTCTATCGCCGTCACGTCCACACGCGAGGTCATGATGTCGCTCGCCTGCTTGTCGCCGAAAGAGAGGATGCCCTCAAGCATCTCCTTGTCCTTCCCTTCTTTCACGTCCGAAATGCCGAGGGCGGCCTCAAGTTCGTCGGTCGATATGTTGGCGTGCTTCTTGGTGACGATGCGCCCGATTATGGACGACGAGCGCACCATGAAGCGCGACAGCGGCCCGAAAAAGCGGAACACCGCATATAGCGCCGGCGCCGTGGCTTTCACCCATTTCAGACGGAATGACTTGGCCGCCAGCTTCGGGAAAATCTCGCCGAAAAGCAACAGCAGCAACGTCAGCGCCACCGTCTGAAGCAAGAACGCGATGACGGTGTTGTTGAAAATGACAGTCTGCGAAATGGCGAAAGTCAGCAGAATGACCATCGTTACATTGACCAGGTTGTTGCTTATGAGGATAGTGGCGAGAAGCCTCTCGCTGTTGGAAATCATGCCAAACGCCTTGCGGCAGCGGGCGTTGTCGCCGTTCTCGCGCAGGTCGTCGATGTCAGAGGCCGTCAGCCCGAAATACGCGATCTCGCTGCCCGAGACAAACGCCGAGCAGGCCAGGCACGCGAAAGCGATGATGACGGTAAACGACCAAGCGCCCCAGCCCATCTGAGGGGACATGAATTCAATGGCTTGAGCCGTCAGTGAGATTAAGCCCATCAAGGGCGATGCTGGTAAAGGATCTGTATCCAAAATGCATGTGGTTGGTTTCAGATGCAAAGTTAAAGAATATCTCGCGGATACGCAAATGCCGCCCCGCAATTCCGCTCCCGTAGTGTCTGTACGGTCAGTGGAGGAGGAGGACGGTGCCGGGGCGGTCTTTGGCTTTCGGGTTGAGGCTGCGCAGTGTCGACAGCTGCATGCCGAACCGCTGGGCTATCGAATGCATCGATTCTCCCTCGCCTATCGTCACTTTCTTCTGCCCAGAGGGCGCGTCTTTGTGCTTCTCTTGCAGGTAGACCTCTTCCCAGGCCTTGATTTCGCCGTCGCGCTTTGCGTCGTTGTAGCGCAGCAGGTCTGTCACCTTCATGTTGAACTCGCGTGCGATGGCGAGGTATGTGTCGCCGGGAGCGGCTACCACATAGTGGAGGTTGCGGGAGCGGCGCACGGCGTGCGAGCTTTGCAACGCGCCGAATATGAACTGCACCACGTCGTCGGCGTCCGCCGCGCCGCTGTCGTAGCGCGTCAGCCCGTACAGCTCGATTATCGTCACGAGGCGGTCGGCATAGTTCGGGTCGGTGGCGTATCCGCATTCGCTCAGTCCGCGCGCCCACCCGGCATAGTCGCTTGGGGCGAGGTCGAAGAGCCGCTTGTAGCGCTTTGCCTGGAGTATGCGCGAATGGTCGGCGTAGCTCTCTGCGGCAGATGAGTATACGCGGAAGCACTCGTCTGGTTCATCGTCGTCGCGCAGCATCGACGGCCCTGTCCAGTTGCCGCATTTTATGCCGAAATGGTTGTTGCCCTCGCGAGCGAGCGTTGACATGCCGGCACTGCTCTCAAGCAGCCCTTGGGCGAGGGTAATGGAAGCCGGTATGCCCGCTTGCTTCATCTGTTCGACAGCGAGCGGCGCGAAGCGTTCTATGTAGTCGGTGTACTGGCTGTTCCCTTTATTCTTGCCGTTTTTCGGGGCGGCGGTGACCGCAGCGGCAAGGCACGTGCAGAGGAGTATGGCTGTTATTGCCGCAAGGGGCGAGCGGCGCGACGAGCGGCGCGGTGCTGGCGGGGGTGTCATTTCAGCCGGATTACCTTGCCGTTGTACATGGGGGTGTATTTCGACATCTTGTTGATGCGGCACAGCTCGCCGACGCTCATGCCGTGCTCGCGTGCTATCTTCTCGATGGTGTCTCCCCGGCGGACGCGGTATGTGGCGGTGCGGGGCTTGGCGGTTGCCGATGCTGCCGATGCCACGGTCTCGGTCTTCAGCCCGGCGACACGCGGGGGGGACGGTTTCGTCTGTTTCTTATGCTGCGAGCTGCGCTCTTTCTTGCTGCCAGCCTTGCCGCCACTGCGCGGCTTGGCGTTGCCGTTGCTGTCGAAGTCGAAATAGTTTGCGGGGTCAACGGCTACGCCGGCAATGCGAGTCTCGAAATGCAGGTGCGGGCCGGTAGCGTTGCCAGTTGAGCCGCCGATGCCGAGGGGCTGCCCGGCACGCAGGTACTGTCCGTGGACTACGAGCGGGTAGGAGAGGTGTCCGTAGATGGTCTCCATGCCGCCAGCATGCTTCACCTTGACATACCGACCGTAGCCGTCTGGGTCGTTGGAGACAAGGACGACTTTGCCCTCGAAGGCGGCACGCACCGTGTCGCCTGTGTTGAGTTGCAGGTCAACGCCGTAGTGCATCCTGCCGAACGCAGGGCGGTATCCGAAGCCGCTGACGAGCGAGCCGCTGACGGGTGCGGCCTTGGACGTGCCGTAACCGGTGTTGATGTACCGGCTGCCGCCAGGGGCGGCGTATGTGGTCGCCGGCGAATATGTCCCCATGACAAAGGGGTTGACATGGCCTGAACCGGTTGCCGGCCGGGCGATGTCCTGGCGTGCGTCGATGCCGTAGGTGGAATAGGTTATGCCGGCAGAAGCGAAATCGCCAGTAGCGGAGGCGTTGTTGTCACTGCCTGATGAAGAGCCGGCGGCACGCATGGCTGCTGCGACACCGCCTATAGTCTGCGACATTGACGACTGCTGCTGCCGCATCGAGGCTGCCACGCCGTCGAGCACCTCCGCAGTGCCGGCATTTGCCTCGGCAGCGGCGCGTTCAGTGGCACGGAGTATCTCCCCCATGTCGGGGACACTCTGGGCCGATGCAACCGCTATGGCGGCAACGGCGGCGGCAAGCATGGTCAACAGACGGTTCATAACTGTATAACGAGCTGACAGCGTGGTTTATTTCATCTCCTCGCCGTACATGCGGCGGTAATAGTTGCGGTATTCGCCGGAGGTGATATGGTCTGTCCATTCCTGGTGGTCGAGATACCAGCGCACGGTCTTCTCGAGACCCTCCTCAAACTGCAGCGACGGCTCCCAGCCGAGTTCCTCCTTCAGCCGCGCCGAGTCGATGGCATAGCGCAGGTCGTGTCCCTTGCGGTCCTCGATGTATGTTATCAGCCCCAGCGAGTCTCCCTCCGGGCGGCCGAGCAAACGGTCGGTGACGGCGATGAGCGCGTGGACGATGTCGATGTTTTTCCACTCGTTGAAGCCGCCGATGTTGTATGTGCGGCCGGGCTTGCCACGGTGGAAGATGAGGTCAATGGCGCGTGCGTGGTCCTCTACATACAGCCAGTCGCGCACGTTCTGCCCCTTGCCGTATACGGGAAGGGGGCGGCGGTGGACGATGTTGTTGATGAAGAGAGGCAGCAGCTTCTCCGGGAACTGGTACGGGCCATAGTTGTTGGAGCAGTTGGTCACGATGACCGGCATGCCGTATGTGTCGTGAAACGCCCGCACGAAATGGTCGGACGAGGCCTTGGATGCCGAATATGGGGAGTGGGGGGAGTAGCGCGTCTCTTCGGTGAAAAAGTCGTCGCCATACGGAGCCTCGCCGTCGGGGCGTGTCATCTCCAGGGCGCCGTACACCTCGTCGGTCGAGATGTGGTAGAACAGCTTGCCGTCATATCCCCCGGGCGATGCCTCCCACAGTTCGCGGGCTGCTTGAAGCAGCGAGAGCGTGCCCATGACGTTGGTGCGGGCAAAAGCGAAGGGATCGCGTATGGAGCGGTCTACATGGCTCTCGGCGGCGAGGTGTATCACGCCGTCAACGCCGTAGCGGTTCATCACGGCACGCATGGTGTCGGTGTCGCAGATGTCGGCGTGTTCAAAAACGTAGTTGGGGGCAGCCTCCACATCTCGCAGGTTTTCAGGATTGCCGGCGTATGTGAGTTTGTCAACGTTGATGATGCGGTATTCCGGGTATTTGTTGACCAGCAGCCTCACGACATGCGAGCCGATGAAACCGGCGCCGCCAGTGACGATTATGTTTCGTTTGAAGTTCATGTTCGTTGGGTGGGTATTGTCGTTTCAGGTGTCAACGCTCAGCCATTCAGCAGATTGCCGATACAAGTGTCTATCGAGTCTGTCCAGTACGGCACTTCGACCCCGAAGCGTTCCTTTATTTTTGTCTTGTCTAGCACGGAGTATGCCGGGCGTTCAACAGGCGAGGGGAACTCGCTGCTGTGGCATGGTGTCACCACGCTTCCGCCGCGCCCTGCGCGTACAGCCACGCGGCGAGCCACGTCATACCATGAACACACCCCCTCGCCAGAGTAATGGTATGTGCCGTGGCAGCTGTCAGCCTCGGGCGTTTTCAACGCCTCGACGATGCGTGCTATTGCGCGTGCCAAGTCTGGCGCGTAGGTAGGTGTCCCCACTTGGTCGAACACCACCTTCACCTTCGGCATACGCGCTGTCAGGTCGAGCATCGTCTTGACGAAGTTGCGGCCGAACTCGCTGTACAGCCATGCCGTGCGTATGATGACGTGGCGCGGGTTGGCGCTGCGCACCAGCTGCTCGCCCTCGAGCTTTGTCCTGCCGTATACGCCGAGCGGCGAGGTGGGCAGGTCTTCGGTCAGCGGGGTGTTATATGGCAGTCCGCCGAACACATAATCAGTTGATATATGTATGATTGAGCCGCCGTGCCGCTGCATGGCAGCAGCGAGTATGCCCGGTGCTTCAGCGTTCAGTTTGCGGGCGAGAGCCTCATTGCTTTCAGCGCGGTTCACGTCGGTATATGCCGCACAGTTCACCAGCAGTTCCGCGCCGGTGCCGGCGACAGCCATCTCAACGGCAGCAGCGTCCGTTATGTCAAGTTCGCCGATGTCGGTAAACGTGTATATGTCGTTGCTTTCAGCGGCTGCGAGGCGCAATGACCGCCCCAGCTGCCCGTTTGCTCCTGTGACAAGAATGTTCATGGCCGTGTGTCAGAGATAATAGTCGGTGTTGTAGTCGAAATCAGCGGTGTCCTCCGTCAGCGGCAGCCGCACCAGGTCTTTGTCTGATACGATGGCCTCGCCGGCTGTGAACCGCCAGTCGATGCCAAGCTGCGGGTCGAAGGCCTGGATGCCCCCCTCGCTCTGCGGCGCGTAGTAGTTGTCGCACTTGTACTGGAAGACGGCGATGTCGGTCAGCACGGAGAATCCATGGGCGAAGCCGCGCGGTATGAAGAGCATGTTGTGGTCCTCCTCCGTCAGCTCCACCGCCACGTGCTGTCCGAAAGTGGGCGAACCACGGCGTATGTCAACAGCCACGTCAAGCACACGCCCGCGCACACAGCGCACCAGCTTGCTCTGCGCGTCCGCGCCCTTCTGGTAGTGCAGCCCGCGCACCACGCCGCGCTGCGACATGCTCTCGTTGTCCTGCACGAAACGCACCGGACGCACCAGCGCGTCAAACTCGCGCTGCGAGAACGACTCGAAGAAATACCCTCGGCGGTCGGCGAACACACGCGGTCTCACCTCCACAACGCCCTCTATATTGGTCTTGATTATTTCCACTGTTTCAGATGTCTATGCACGTGCATGCGTTTTTACTCGCTGTCAGCCAATTTGAGCAGATACTGCCCGTAGCCGTTTTTCGCCATCGGTGTCGCCACCTGCCGCAGCTTGCAGCTGTCTATCCAGCCGTTGCGGAACGCTATCCCTTCGAGGCAGCCGATCTTCAGTCCCTGACGCTTCTCGAGCACCTCCACATATATGGAAGCCTCGGCGAGGGAATCATGCGTGCCAGTGTCGAGCCACGCAAACCCGCGCCCGAGTGTCTGCACCATCAGCCGCTCCTGCTGCAGGTAACAGCTGTTGACCGACGTTATCTCCAGCTCGCCGCGAGCCGACGGCTTGATTTGCGCTGCAATGTCAACCACGCTGTTTGGGTAGAAGTACAGGCCGGTGACGGCATAGTTCGATTTAGGCTGCGCCGGCTTCTCCTCTATGGAAATGCACTTGCCGTCAGCGTCAAACTCCGCCACGCCGTACCGCTCCGGGTCGTTGACCCAATAGCCGAACACCGTCGCCATGCCCTTCTGCTCGGCATCCTCGACAGCCCGTGTGAGCATCGGCTGGAAGCCCGAGCCGTGGAATATGTTGTCGCCCAGCACGAGGCATACGGCATCATCGCCTATGAACTCGCGCCCGATGATGAACGCCTGCGCCAATCCGTCAGGCGAAGGCTGCTCCGCATATTCGAGGCGGCAGCCGAAGTCGCTGCCGTCGCCCAGCAGCCGCCGGAACATCGGCAGGTCATCAGGGGTGGAAATGACGAGAATGTCACGTATCCCCGCCAGCATCAGCACCGACAGGGGATAATATACCATAGGCTTGTCATAGATGGGCAGCAACTGCTTGCTGACACCCTTCGTTATAGGATAAAGGCGTGTGCCGCTGCCACCCGCCAATACTATTCCCTTCATATTGATTTCGAGCGATTAGTGTATCGGTATGCCGCACAGGCGCGACGCGCACGCATCCGCACAGCATTTAATGTGCAAAAATAGTCAATTCCCCCGAAATCGCAAAATCCCCCCCCGATGACGTTTGGAAATGCAGGCATAAAGTGCTAACTTTGCGTTTGATACGGTGGAAACCAAGGCTAAACGAGGTTTTTGTCTTGGTCTGCCTTACGCAAAAACAATCATCAGAACCACCCTTTACCGCAATAAGCCCCATATTATGAGGAATAATTGGACAATCGAACAAGACACAATAGCGTTGTACTTATATTGCATAATTCCATTCAGCAAAGTAACAAACAGCAAATCCTCTTATCGCCAAATATGCCCCAATTATCGGACGCTCGATCACTGCACTCAAAATGAAAATAGGGAATTTCGGGTCTCTTGATTCAAATCTTGCTTCCAAAGGCATTGTCGGACTTGGAAACATTTCTCGGACAGATTCTGAAGTTTGGAACAATTACTATGGCCACTGGGATATGTTGCTGGATGATGTCAAAAAAATAACAGGCTCAGCCGAGGAAACAGAATTCTCATCTGAAGGATTGCCTGCAGGGGAAGAAACGATGGTTATGACAAAAAGGCGGGTCAATCAATCTTTCTTTCGCCAAATGGTCATTTCTTCTTACGAGCAAAAATGCTGCATCTCCGGCGTTCAACATCCATGCTTATTACACGCATGCCATATAGTCCCATGGTCTGAAGATTGTTCGTTGAGAACAAATCCGACCAATGGCTTGTGCCTTAACCCATTCTTCCATTCTGCATACGACAATTTCCTAATGTCAATAACCCAGGATTATGAAATCTCCATTTCAGACACTTTGATCCGTTCAATAGCGAGTGAACAATTCGCTAATTACGTGCAAGGCTTAAAGCGCCATAAGGTTTTGCTGCCGAGCAAGTTCATGCCTTCACGTCAACTGCTGGACATTCATCATCAAACGTATTTGTCCAAGGCTCTGTAATCCCCCTCGCAATCACAGAAATATGACAAACTCGTTGGATGAATTAAATTA
>DHKE01000035.1 GCA_002404675.1 Porphyromonadaceae bacterium UBA4702
ACTTTTTCAGTGCTTTCGGCGTGCCGCGTCCCTGCTTTGACAATAGAACCTGTTATGGTGTCAACTTCCCGAGAGAAGCTCGTGCACCTGCTCGACTGCGGCGTTCCACTGCTGCCATTTCCCGGGGCTTTGCTCCAGCTGCAAGGTCGCCTCATTCATGTAGACACGCTTGTTGACCTCTATCATCAACGATGTGTAGCGGAACGGCGCGGAGGGAGTGATGGAGTTGGAGTACGGCGTGTTTATGCCGACCGTATAGCCCATTGACTCGAAGACCTTGCGGACACCTTCGACGAGCTGCGAGTCGTATGACCAGTCCTCGTTATGGCCTATGCAGATGTCCGGCCCGCCCAGGTCGCTCGGAAATGAGTGGCAGTCAACCAACACCGCTTCCTCGCCAAGGCGCGAGAGCAGGTTTGACTGATGGTCGTCCCACAATCCCATGAGACGACCACGTTGCTGCTGGTCTAAAGTGCCGCGCGTAAAGCCTCCGGCATGCGTGTAGATTATGCCGTTGCCATCCGCTTCAAGCGGGTCGTCCTTCAGGCGTTCCGTGTCGCACACGAAGCGCGAATAGGGGAAGACGACAGACTGCACGTTCTCCTTGTCCGCCATTCCTCCGAAAAGGAAATCCACGTACCAGTCGGTCAGGCGGTTGATGTGTTTCGCCACAAACTCGGGGCAGCGCGGCCACTTTCCGATCTCAGCGTCAAAAAGCCCGTTGATCGACGTGTGCGGTATGTTCAGTACTATACTTCTTGCCATAGTCGTATATTTTTGCGTTACAGCCATTTCACTCGTTGTTTCCGCCGGGATTGCCGCATTTCGCGCCGGTCAGCAGACGCTCTATCAGACCGAAAGACATGAGGCGGTAGTCCTCTATTCCGAATATCTGCTTCAGTCCGTCATGCTTGTACTGTAGGCAGCGGTCCTCCGCCTCCTGTGCGCGGCGGCGCAGCTCCGTTTCACGAGCGGCGTATTCCTTGCGGGTGATGCTGCCCTCATTAAGCAGACGGCGCATTTCGGCGCGTTGATTGTGCAGGTACTCGCGGGTAAGGACAGCTGCCGCCTGCAGGTTGACACACTCGGCATAGTACGCTTTCACAGCCTCGCGGTGCGTGTCAAACAGGAACTTCTTGAACTCGTTGCGGCTGTCATAAAGCTGCTTACGCGCCGCATTCTCATGGCACGTCATGCGGTATACGCGGCTTCTATTGCGTGCTATTTCCATGCGGTAACGGTGCTTGGCCAGGTCGTCGTCGCTCATCAGCTCCTTCAGCAGGATAACTGCATACTCCAGGTCGTACACCTGATACTTGCCGACAGCGTCGCTGTAGCGGTTGCACACATCGGCAAAGCTTTGCCACACCTGATGGTCATCGCCCTCAAGCGGAGTGTCATACTCCTGCCCGTCTCTATCTATGGACCAGCAGACGCGACCGCTGCCGCCTGTGTCGAGGCTGTCGCAAACCTGCCATATCAAACGCCCCTCCGGGTCTGTCGAAAGGTCGTTTTGATACAGCCACCACTCAACGTATGCGCCGAGCGTCGCACGAGGGGTTATGTTGGTTATGCCCATGTCCATGCTATTGTCTTCATCTATCGGAATGAGGAACAAGCGGCTGTCGCTCAATATTTTGGCGGCGTTGTCGAAAAACAGGTAAGCGTTCTCGCGGAAGATGCGGGCATACGCATCCTTGCCACAGTCGCAACTGCGGTTGCGCTTAGATTTAGCCCAGATGCGCATCCCCAGCACGCTTGCTTCAGGTGTTGCTGCCGCCGTGCTTTCGGCAACATTCATGGTGTAACACTCGAGACGTGAGCCGTCTGACAGCTCTATGTGATTGGTATTCATTATATTATATGTTTTATATGATTAAACTTCTTGTTGTCTGAAAGGCGGCGAACCCCTGTCGGCATCCGTGGCAGTGTAGCTTTGGTTGCCTGTTTCGTGCTGCTTTTGAACATATATGGTGTGTGGTGAGGTAGTTCAGATTGGGGCGTAACGGGTGCTGCCAGGAGTGTTGCCTCCTATGCAAAAATGCACAGTTCGGGCTGTCACCGTGCGTTCAGTGTGCAGCGGTGGCTATGCCGCCAGGGCCGTGGCAGCACCCGTTATGCCGTATATCTTACTGTAAATGAGAACGTTTTGAACTATTGCCTAAAACAAGTGCTTGTTGTAGGTAAAGTGCCGACGCTATCGGACTTTGATGCTTTTCGATGCGTAAATCATCTTTAACCGCTTGTTTGCCAACGCTTTTCGCGCCCAAACCGCTTAGTTTAACTGAATAATCAGGTTTTGAGGCCTTGCCAGTTCTTATAGAAGATGATTGACGTGATGTGTGAGAAGAAATGTTGTTTAGAGTCATAATTATTTTGAATTAAAATTGTCGGTAAATACCAGGCGGTCATCTGAAATTAACCCCTGTCGTCGAATGACACTGCAAAGGTAGAAACAATATTTGAATTGTGCAAATATATTAACATTATTTGAGAATAAAGTCAAACGTGATTAGTTTAGAGCGCGTTTATAAGTATCACAAATTCAGTCTTGCTTGGCTATATTGCTGATTATTACTATATTTACGTCATAAAACAAGGCCAGATGAAACCAAGCAAAATCAAATACGACCCAACCAAGTCCATCGAGAAAATCGCCGAGGACAGCGGCGTCACAGAGGCGGCGGTAAGGCGGTACATCAAGACTCGCAACATAGACCGCAAATATGACGAGCAACTAATACTGTACCGTAAAGCCAAAGGCTATATGAAGGAGTGCCCCGACTGCTCTTGGGTTCAATTGGCACAATATCTATCCGTTTCCGTGAACACCGCCCGGAAATACGGCGAAATGAAAAAGCCGCCTCAAAAGCATCCCAACGGCAAAGTCTCGGCTTTGGACGTATTGGACGTAAAGTATGCTCTTTTCGTCTCCGTTTCCGAATCCCAAGAGTCCATACTGCGAGCCATACTCGCCAAGCACCTCGGCGGCAAACATACATTTGACTGCGACCTGACAGTCGGCAAAGGCGGGTTCTACAAATACAGCATCCCGCTGCCGGAACTTCTGTATGACATCTGCCCGCAGCTCGAGGGGGCAAAACCTCTCAAAGATGCCCACAACCTGCCCCACAAGAGCATTGGCTCGGCCGTGATCGACTTGCCCTGCGCCGTGGCAGGCTCCAACCAGCGCAAGCGCACGGCATACGACACATTCAGCACGATAAATAAAATGTACGAAGCATACGAGGATATGATCACCCTCGCGCACAGACTGCTTAGGACAGACGGCATACTCGTATTCAAGACCGCCGACTTCGCCGTAAAGAACGAGAAAATCTGGGCAAGCGACTTGGCGATAAGCTATGCCGTGAAAACCGGCTTCGAGTTGGCAGACAAATACATCTACATCGACCGCAAAGCAGTCAACGCCGTGACCTCGACCGCCCGCCGCGCCAAAGTCCCCACACACGCCTACTTCCTCGTCTTCCGCAAACCCAAACCCAGCACCGAGCCCTCCGCCTCCGAACAGCCGGAACAATAAGGGGGCGTGTCAAAATAAGCGCACCCTCGTTTTTATGCGCAGTCCAGTAGGGACACGGCGTGCCGAAAGCACTGAAAAAGTTTTTGGTGGTGTCATTTTGCAATTGGCATGGCAAACTACAGCATTCTTAGTCGTTCTCGGCTTATCCGCGACAAGG
>DHKE01000001.1:0-56127 GCA_002404675.1 Porphyromonadaceae bacterium UBA4702
CTCCTTGGACCAGGTCTGCCCCTCAATGCAACTACGCACTTATTATATAACTACTAAATAAATTTTGTATGAAACATGTTCTCCTGACTGCGGCAATGGCACTCGCCTTGCCGGCATTTGCAGCCTCCACGGTTGCCACGCCGTCGCGGCAAGCAAACAGCGCCGACGCTTTCCGGTATATGCCGAAAGTGAAGGCGGACGGCGACAACGCCCTCCGCACCGGCTCTCTCGACAAGATGGACGGCGGCAAAGTGAAATTCGCGGCATCGCACTCCAACGCCATTGAGGCAGGGCAGCTGCCCACGGCAGACGGCGTAAACTACATCTACGGCCCGGACGGCTCGATCTGGCACTACACGGTCAACTTCGATAAGGAAGTCGTAGACCATGGCTCCTACAAGGAAACCAAGATCAACGGCTACGAGTTCACCATCTACAATACATCGTTTGAGATCGTAGGAACTATCCATGGCACCATCGAGCTGGCTGCCGGCGAGACAAGCGTGGCTGATGTGGCGATAGGCCCGCAGCTGACCCGCAAGTTCTTCAACACAGATGACAAGTATGAGGCGATGGTATGCATCGCCACTACCACCAGCGAGTATGTCAACATCACCAAGACGCTCGTGTACTCGCTCGGCGTGGAAGAGCCGCTGATGACAATCCCCGGATACTATGTTTCTGCCATTAACACCGCCACAGACGCTTGGAGCGAGAAGTTCTGGCTTACATTCGTCACCGAGGAGGAAACGCAGACTCCCAGCATAAACGGTGTCACGAACATGTCCGACAACGTGTTCACCGTCTACAAGTCCGCCGGCTGGAACGGCATGGAAGACCCTGTAATGACCTTCCGCGTGCCAACTATTCTCGTCTCCGGCGAGAACGCCATTCCTTTCATGGCGACGGTATATGACGGCATGCCGTATTTCGCCACTTCGATGATGAAGTACTGCTACTATCAAGACCCATACGACTACAACAACGAGAACCTGACCCCGGACAACGAGCTGCAGATAAGCCTCTACACGCTGCCCAGCAAGTGGTCATCGGAACTCGAGCTGTACTCGACCACCACAATCCCCAGCGACGCGACCAAGGACAACATCAACTTCCTGTACCTCGGCGCGTTCTCATACGATGACGACATCGCACTGGGGCATTACACTACAGACGGCACTCCCGCGTTCATCATCACCAAGGAGATATACAATATCTCCAACGACGGCTATGTCTACAACTATGACGTGATGAAGGCCGCTCCCAAGGGAGAGACCGCAGCCGCAGAGCAGCTGGTTTCTCTTGCCAAGGGCGTTGACGGCGGTTATTTTCTGAGCGACCTGCCCGGCTACGACCCCCAGGTGATGTTCATCATCAACGAGGGAGACGCTTACCGCTTCAATTTCGTCAACCTGTACACCGGCCAGCTGGAGACAACCCTGCCGCAGGTCATCGACGACGAAATCTCGATGTCTTCTTCTGTTGACCGCGTGGCCGGCGGCGACTCATACCTCTATGCCGTTTCGCAGACTACGGGTGCCGACGATGAGGAGGGCAACACCTACCACCGCATCGCCTACATCACCCCCGATGGCGACATAGACCATGTTGACCGGATCAACCTCGGCCAGGACATCGCATACGCGCAGGTATACATGGGCGAGGGCGCGTTCAACCCCTACAACTTCAACCTCGACGACGCTGCCGAGTACATGGTGCTCGCCAAGCGTTACGACCAGAAGGGCAGCAGCGCGTCGCACGACGAACTGCTCGTGGTCAGCACCGACCCCGAAGTAGGAACGCTGCTCAGCCTGCGCGAGAGTCCCGAGTTCGGCGCGTTGAGATACATATACTTCTCCAATCTCGGCACTGACGATGCTCGCCTCATCGTGACATACTGTGACGACAACTGGCGTTACACTGCTGTTGACTACAAGCTCCCCTTCACATATTTCACCAAGGGCGAGGGTACGATTGACAACCCGTATGAGATAACCACCGTCGGCGAGCTCGCCCAGATCAAGGCGTTCCCCGCTGCACACTTCGCCCTCGGCGCAGACATCGACGCGCAGGGCAAGACCCTCACCACCGGCGAGTTCACATTCACCGGCACTTTTGACGGTCGCGGGCACACCATCAGCAACCTCACGCTGAACGGCGGCGCGATGTTCCCCACACTCATGGGTTCAGAGGCAAGCGTCAAGGCTGACGAGCCTACAACCGGCGTGGTGCGCGATGTCAATTTCGTTGACCTCGTGTTCACACCCGGCGCTGACGCACAGGGCATCGTGGCTGGTTCGCTCATGTACGGCCGCATCATTAACGTCCATGTATACGGTGCAACCATCAACGCCACAGGCAATGTCGGCGGTCTCGCCGGCGGCGAATACCTATACTCCGTAATCGAGGGCAGCTCTGTCAATGCAGACATCACCGCCTCTGAAGGCGCAGTCGGCGGCATCGTCGCCAAGCAGGGCACTTCTGCATCGGTTGTGGCCTGTGCGTTCACCGGCAGCATAAGCGGCGAGACTGAAGTCGGCGGCATCGTCGGCGCTTCCGAGGAGGCTGCTTGCAAGGTGACAGACTGCCATGTCAACGCTGCTGTCAAGGGCCAGAACACTATCGGCGGCATCGTCGGTTCGTCAGTTCGCGGACAGGTTGCACGCTGCCACGTCCAGGGCTCGCTCGAGGCTACCGAAGCTGCAACGTGGGGCGGCGGTGTCAAGATGGGCGGCGTTGTCGGCTCGCTCCAGCCTGACTATTCCTCTTCTGGCGAAGTCCGCATGGAAGAGGGCGAAGACCCCGTAACTGCGCAGGCTGTCATCAGCGGCTGCTATGTCAACCTGACCTCGATGACGGCACCCACAGGTGCTGCACAGGGCGGA
This sequence comes from Porphyromonadaceae bacterium UBA4702, assembly GCA_002404675.1. Classification (GTDB taxonomy): domain Bacteria; phylum Bacteroidota; class Bacteroidia; order Bacteroidales; family Muribaculaceae; genus Lepagella. Next base: position 2,886 of record DHKE01000001.1, read on the forward strand.
AATTACGAGGGCGAAAACGACACAATGCACCGCATCGTGGGCTACTCTCGCGGCAACGAGGCTGAGCAGACCGGCGAATATGATGAAGAGTGGAATCCTATCTACGGCGACCTGCTCGCAGCAGAGGACGCGATAGCAAACAACTATGCAGTCTCAACGCTGGCTCGCGGCAACGACGCGATAGCCGACGACGCTGCAAGCACAGAGGGCGCGTCGGTCAACGCTGACGAGATAGACCGCAGCTTCTTCGAGGACCTCGGCTACGAGTACGGCTTTGACGCTACCACGCCGTGGAGCTACACCGGCATGGCAAACTGCCCGACACTCTACCACGAGGGCGGTCTGGCAATATTCGACAAGTCTGCTGCCGAAGTTGATGTGGACGAGGAGGTGACCATCTACTTGTCGCTCAAGGGCGGCGTGATTGACGAGGACGCGCTGGGCAGCTTCAGCTGCAGCGTCAGCGACGAGAGCGTGCTCGAGATGACCGGCAGCGAACTGGCCGGCGAGGCAATTGCGCTTACATTCAAGGGACTGAAAGAGGGCGTGGCTACCGTAACCGCCTCTGTCAACGGCAAGGAAGCCAAGTGCGTGATAACCGTCAAGCCGCTCGGCGCTGTTGACAACATCGCCGCTGACGCAGCGCGCATCGGCTTTGACGGCCGCACCGCCACTGCACAGGGCTGCCTCATCAGCGTTTACAACCTCGCTGGCATGAACGTGCTTTCAGGCATCGGCTCATGCGACATGGGCAACCTTGCAGCCGGCATCTACATCGTCAACGCTGTTGATGCTGACGGCATGCTCCATACGCTCAAGGTGCGTGTGAGATAACCGACTGAAATCATAGACTGAACGAAGGCCGGGGCATCCCAATCAGGGTGTTCCGGCTTTTTTGCACTGCAAAATGGCTGAAAAATGGTGTTGTTCAGCACTTGCGCGATTTTTTCTCCCACAAATGCACATTTTGTAGGAATTAAATACTACCTTTGTGTGCTAAACTATCGGGTGTCTGTTCCGGAGCGGCGTAAGCCGTACGCGGAGCGGGCAATATCCGTGTCAGCATAACATACCAACCTCATGGAGATGATGGACAGATACAACAAGGCAATAGCCGACAGCCGCGTGACCGGCGACGACGCTCGCGTCGCTGCCGAGGTGGCACGCATCATGGAGAATGTGTCGCAGTATGACACGCAGGACGTTTACCGCTTCCTGTTCAGCTCGATCGACCTGACTACGCTGAGCAGCGAGGACTCCGTCAAAAGCGTAGCACGCTTCACGCAGCGTGTCAACGATTTCGACAATGACTACCCGCAATACCGCAACGTGGCGGCGATATGCGTGTACAGCAATTTCGCCGACGTGGTGCGCACGCACCTCGACGTGCCGGGAGTGGATGTGGCTGTCGTGGCGGGGTGTTTCCCTTCGAGCCAGACGTTCACCGCCGTCAAGGTGGCTGACTGCGCCCTCGCAGTCGAGGCCGGCGCGAGCGAGGTGGACGTGGTCTTCCCCCTCGGCATGTTTGCCGACGAGAATTACGAGGACCTCTGCGACGAGCTGACGGAGCTGAAGCACACGGTGCGCGGCGGCAAGCTGAAGGTGATACTCGAGACAGGCGCGTTGCGCACGGCCGAGAACATCAAGAAGGCATCGGTGCTTGCCCTGTGGAGCGAGGCCGACTTCCTCAAGACTTCGACCGGCAAGATGTACCCTGGCGCGTCGCTCGAGGCGGCATACGTGATGTGCAGCTGCATCAAGGAGTATTACGAGAAGACCGGTCGCAAGGTGGGCTTCAAGGCCTCGGGCGGCATACGCAGCACAGCCGACGCGCTGGGCTATTACGCCGTGGTGCGCGATGTCCTCGGCGAGGAGTGGCTCTGTCACGACCTCTTCCGCATCGGCGCAAGCAGCCTTGCCAACGCATTGCTCTCGTCCATGGAGGGTGAAGAAGTGAAGTATTTCTGACACGCCAGAGCGCGTCATTGACCACAACAACCGAAACCAAATTAAAATGATTAAGAAAGGGAGTATATTGGCGGCGGCAGCGGCGGCGTTGCTGCTGGCCGGGGCGGCTGTCACCGCGCAGACACAAAAGCCGGCGCAGGCCCGCCCGCAAGTCTACGGTGTCGCCTTCTACAATCAGGAGAACCTGTTTGACACTATCAACAACAACGGCAAGTACGACCTCGAGTTCAGCCCCAAGGGCAACCGCAAGTGGGACGGCCACAAGTACTGGAACAAGATACACAACATGGCGTATGCCATTTCGCAGCTGACCACCAAGAGCACCCCCGACGGCCCTGCCATAATCGGCGTGAGCGAGGTCGAGAACCGCACCGTGCTTGAGGACTTGGTCAAGGACGAGAGTCTGCGCGGCCTCAACCTGCAGATCATACACCATGACTCGCCCGACCTGCGCGGCATAGATGTCAGCGTGCTGTACAATCCCAAGCTCTTCCGTCCGATCAACGTGACCAACCATACGCTGTTCATCGACTCGCTGCCCAATTTCCGCACACGCGACCAGATGTGCGTGGTCGGGCTGCTCGGTCCGGCACGTGTGGCTGTGATAGTCAACCATTGGCCTTCGCGGCGCGGCGGCACGAGCGGCAGCGCACCCCTGCGCGATGCGGCGGCTATGCTGACACGCCATATCGCCGACTCGCTACACCGCATCGACCCCAACATGGGCGTAATCATCATGGGCGACCTCAACGACGACCCCTACGACCGCTCGTGCGCCAAGACTCTCGGCGCGGTCAAGAAAATGGAAGACGCAGCCAAGGGCGGATACTTCAACCCTTTCTGGAAGAAACTCGACGACGGCATAGGCTCTTATATCTACCGCAGCGGCTGGAACCTCTTTGACCAGATCATCGTCAGCTACGAGTTGACAGCGCAGGGCGAGAACCCTCTGGAATATTTCAACGCCAAGGTGTGGAATGACAAGGACTTCCTCCTGCAGCAGAACGGTCAGTATGTGGGCTATCCGCTGCGCACATACTCCTCGGGCGTGTGGACCAACGGCTATTCCGACCACCTGCCCACCGAGGTATTCTTGCGCGTGCGTCGCAAATGAGACCAGTAACAACATGAAATTCAAACAATAACCGATAAGAATATGCGAATTAAACTACTATTGACACTGCTTCTGTGTCTGGCGCTGCCCTCGTTGGCTCAAACGGGCGTGAAAGGCACATTGGTGGACGGTCGCAACGGCAAGCCCATTGCCGACGCGACAGTGATGCTGAGCGGACAGTCCGTGTTCGTGGTCAGCGGCGCTGACGGCCGGTTCACCATTTCTAACGCCGAGCCGGGGCCGGCTCAACTCGAGATCATCGCCTACGGCTATGATGACTTCTCCGAGGAAGTGGATATTGTCAAGGGCATCGTGCGCGAGCTCGACGAAATCAAGCTCAACCCGCAGTTTGACGCCATCAACCTCCTTCCCGACGACCAGAACTCTGACGACGAAACTGCATACGACGACGAGGGGCTGACACAGTCCATCGGCACTATACAGGGCGCAAACGACGACGTGTATTACCAGACGGCCAACTACAACTTCTCCGTCACACGTTTCCGCATGCGCGGCTACGACCAGACCTGGAACGCCGGCTACATCAACGGTTTCAACTTCAATGACGCTATGCGCGGCCGCTTCAACTATTCCGGCCTCGGCGGCATGACCTCCAGCGCGTTCCGCAACAAGACCATCAACCCCGGCATCCAGAACTCCAATTACGGCTTCGGCATGGTGGGCGGCGCGACCAATTTCACCACCTACGCCTCGGAATATGCTGCCGGCTTCCGTGGCAACGTCAGCTACACCAACTCCAACTACATGATGCGTGCTATGCTGCAGTACAACACTGGCGTGACAAAGAACGGCTGGGCATTCTCCGCTTCAATCATCGGCCGCTACTCTCCCGAGGGTGTCATCGAAGGCACGTGGTACGACTCTTTCGGCTACGCACTCTCGCTGCAGAAGATATTCAACGAGAAGCACTCGCTGAACATCTCAACTTGGGGCAACCCCACACAGCGCGCCACAAACTCCGCTGCTACGCAAGAGGCTTACGACCTGGCAGGCAACAACCTCTACAACCCGCAGTGGGGTTATCTCGACGGCAAGAAGAAGGCTGCAAAGGTGGTTGAGGCATTCGACCCCTCAGCCCTCATCAACTGGATCTGGAAACCCACCAAGGGCACTGTCGTCAACACTGGTGTCGGCTTCCGCTCGAGCAACTACTCAAGCTCTGCCCTCAACTGGTATCAGGCCGCTGACCCGCGTCCCGACTACTACCGCTACCTCCCCTCATATTACTATCCCACCGCCGAGGAGGGCACTCCCCTCTACGATGCGCAAATGGAGCAGTATGAGACTTACCGCAACCTGTGGATGAACGACAAGAGCTTCCGTCAGATAGACTGGAACTCACTCTACCAGGCCAACTATACCAACTCCATACTCTACGACCGCAACCCCGAGCTGAAAGGCCAGGCTACATACATACTCGAGAAACGCCACAGCAACTTCAACCAGTGGATGTTCAACTCGTATGTCAACCACCGCCTCAACGACCACAGCCAGCTCCAGGGCGGCATCAGCTTCTCCTATACCGAGAGCCATTACTACAAGACCATCAAGAACCTCCTCGGCGCTGAGTTCTGGCGCGACGTTGACAACTTCGCAGAGCGCGACTTCCCCAACAACCCCGAAATCCTCCAGAACGACCTGCGCAACCCCAACCGCAAGGTGTATGAGGGCGACAAGTTCGGTTATGACTACAACATCCGCTCCTACATAGCCCGCGCTTGGCTGCAGAACCAGATCAACACCCTGCACTGGGACGTGAACTACGGCATCGAGATGAGCTATACCAACTTCATGCGCCACGGCAACATGCAGAACGGCCGCGCCCCTGAGAACTCGCTCGGCTCTGGCAAACGCCACACATTCGACAACGCTGCCATCAAGGCCGGCGCGACATACAAGCTCAACGGCCGCAACTACTTCGTTGCACACGCCGCTTACGGCACACGCGCTCCGCTCCCTGACAACGCTTACGTTTCTCCGCGTATCAAGGACACCGCTGTTTCCAACCTCCAGTCCGAGCGTTTCCTTTCCGCCGACCTCGGCTATGTATGGAACTACAAGAACTTCCGGGGCAGCGTCACCGGCTTCTACACCGAGATGTGGAACGGCATGCGCCGCACGGGTTTCTACGACTACCAGCTCAACACGTTCATGAACTATGCCATGTCGGGCATGCAGACACGCTATACCGGCGTTGAGCTCGGCTTCGCATACAAGATTATCCCCTCGCTGACATTGACCGGCGCCGGGACTATCGCTTCATACACCTACCGCAACAACCCGATGGGCGTGCGCTCATACGAGAACGGCGCGCAGGACGACGTGACGCGCCGCGTTTACCTGAAGGGCTTCCACGTCGGCGGCACTCCGCAGCAGGCTTACAGCCTCGGCTTGGACTACGCTGCTCCCGGCATGTGGTTCTTCGGCATCAACGCCAACTATTTCGCTGACGGCTATGTGGACCTCTCGCCGACACGCCACGAGGCCATGCCCGAACTCTACACTGTTGTAACTCCCGCCGAGGGACAGACCATACAAGAGGCTGTCCAGGCCAAGGTAGAGGAGATAGCATACCAGCAGAAGCTCAAGTCAGCCTTCGTCCTCAACCTCTCTGTGGGCAAGGTGATTTACACACGCTTCGGGTCGCTCAACTTCAACCTCAGCGTCAACAACGTGCTCAACAACCGCAACATACAGACCGGCGGCTATCAGGAGGGCAAGTTTGACTACACCAACTACAACGTCAACAAGTTCCCCAACAAGTATTACTACGCGCAGGGCATCCGCATATTCTTCAACTTCGGAATACGCTTCTGACCCCGCGTGCATGACAACAAATAACGACTAAGACAATGAAGAAAATTGCATTATACATTTCGTTGACACTTGCGTTGGTGGGCGGTCAGTTCATCTCCTCGTGCAGCGATGACAAGGAGTATCCCCCGGTAATCGTGCCGGAGGACTACGGTTCGGGCAAGTGGGACAATCCCATATCCGTGGGCCAGGTGGTCGAAGGGTTCACAGGCAACGACGTGTGGATGACCGGCTACATCGTCGGCTGGATCGACACCGGCATCTCCAACACATACACCGTGGAGAATGTCAAGTTCGAGACTCCCGCCACCGTTGCTTCCAATATGCTTGTGGCTGCCACTCCCGACGAGCGTGACATCACCAAGTGCGTCCCCGTGCAGCTCGTGAGCGGCTCTGACGCTCGTGCTGCCCTCAACCTCGTTGACAACCCCGCCAACTTGGGCAAGCAGGTGACTATCAAGGGCAACGCAGAACGCTATTTCGGCACTGCCGGCTTCAAGAGCGTCAGCGCATACAACTGGGACAAGGTCGGCATCGAGGAGGAAACTCCAGACACACCAGATGTCCCCGCTGGCGAGCAGGTATATCAGGCTGACAAGTCGTCCGGCCTCGATGCCTTCACATTCGAGAACGTGGTGCTTCCTTCCGGTTCGTCATACGTATGGAAAGTGGATTCCAAGTACGGACTTGTGGCTTCATCGTACTTCGGCGGAGCGTGCCACGCTTCAGAGGCGTGGGCTATTTCGCCGACCATCGACCTGACCGGCTACAAGTCGGCTGTGCTGACATTCCGCCACGCCGGCAATAAGTTTGAGTCGGCTGCCAACTTCGCTGCAAGCTGCACTGTGGCTGTACGCGAGGACGGCGGAGCATGGACCACTGTCACTGTGCCCAACTTATGCGAAGGCACCTCATGGACGTTTATCGATTCCGGCAACGTTGACCTGACCCCGTTCGCAGGCAAGAAGATACAGTTCGGTTTCCACTACGTGTCAACCGACGAGATAGCCGGCTCATGGGAAATCGACGCAATCAAGGTCAATGCCGGCAAGTAAGTCATTCTAACACTACAAGCAATGAAAAGTATAAGATTATCATATTTGGGAGCCTCGCTGCTCATGGTCACGGCACTCGCTTCGTGTCAGGATGACTTTGACGCTCCCGGAATACAGGAGCCTGTCGCTACATGGCAGGCCAACACCACTATCGCCGGCCTCAAGGAGGCGATGTGGAAGGACGACACCAACTATGCCATCAAGTGCCCGCAGAAGGAGGACGGCTCCAACTACATCATCAAGGGGCGTGTCATCTCCTCTGACGCTTCGGGCAACATCTACAAGTCACTCTACCTGCAGGACGCTACCGGCGCGATAACCATCTCTATCAACCAGAACAGCATCTACAACCAGTACCGCGTAGGTCAGGAGGTAGTGATGGACGTTACCGGCCTGTACATCGGCAAGTATGCTGGCTTGGAGCAGATAGGCGGCTACGGCGAATACAACGGCACGCCGCAGGTGTCGTTCATGATATACCCGCAGTTTGAGGAGCATACGCAGCTCAACGGCCTTCCCTCGACCGACCTGACATACATCAACTACGGCGAGGAAGCCCCCGCCGAGGGGATGTACTGCACGGTGATGAAAATCTCCGACCTCCCTACTGACAATGCCGGCATACGTGCCATGCAGAGCCAGCTCGTCGAGCTGCGCAACGTGCATTTCGAGCAGGGCGGCGAGAACACTTACTCGACTTACCAGAAGACCGAAAACCGCAACCTGGTCGATGAGGCCGGCAACACCATCGTGGTGCGTACTTCGGGCTACTCGACATTCTATAACCAGACACTCCCCAAAGGCACAGGCACTGTCCGCGCCATGCTGTCATACTTCAACGGCACATGGCAGCTGCTGCTGCGCTCTACGGCTGACGTGATGTTCGGCGGCAAGGGCCAGAAGGATGAACCCTACACCGTCAGCGAGGCTCTCGGCCTCCAGGATACCGGCGCGGCCGGCTGGGTCAAGGGCTACATCGTCGGCGCTGTCAAGGGCGGCGTGAGCGCCGTGGCCTCAAACGAGGACATCATCTGGGGCAAGGACGTGGACATGGACAACAACCTCGTCATCGGCGAGACTGCCGACACCCGCGACTACACGCAGTGCGTGGTGGTTGAGCTCAAGAGCGGCTCGGCGTTCCGCAACGCGGGCAACCTGCTTGACAACCCCGGCGTATACGGCAAGGCCATCTCCTGCCGTGGCACATTCGCACGCCTCCTGGGCATGGGCGGCGTGACCGGCAATGCCGGCACGACCGACGAGTTCACCATCGAGGGCGTTGACAACCCCAATCCCCCTGTGACCGACGCTCCCGGCACACTCTCCTGTGACTTCGAGGAGGCTTCCAAGATAGCCGACTACACCGCCAAGGGGTGGAAGCTCGCGGCTGTCAAAGGCAACCTCTCCGGCTGGTACATCAAGACGTTCAACAGCAACAACTTCGCTAACGTGAGCGCATATCTGGGCACTGCCACCGGCGGCCCGTATGAGAACTGGCTCATCACTCCCGCTATCGACCTGTCGAAGTCGGAGAAGAAGGTGCTTTCATTCGAGTCTCAGGCTGCATACGCTGCCAACGACAGCTACCTCGAGGTGTATGTCATGACTACCGACAACCCCGCAAGCGCACAACTCACCAAGCTGAGCCCGACACTTGCCACACCCCCGGCAAGCGGCTACAGCGACTGGGTGAAGTCCGGCGAGGTTGACCTCAGCGCGTTCAGCGGCATCGTCTATGTCGGCTTCAAGTACTATTCCGCAGCCGGCGGCAAGGACAACAGCGCAACGTATGCTGTTGACAACGTGGTAATAGGCAAGTCCACCGGCGGCTCGGTAACTCCCGATCCAGACCCGACTCCCGGCCCGACTCCTGACCTGCAGGATGCAGTAGTCCTCAAGGCTGCCGACGCTGCCAACTTTGACGGCGAGCATCACGCTGAAGAGCCTAAGGAGGGTTCGTCAAACGGTCAGGCTGAACGCTGGCAGCCCCTGCGCGGCTTCACTATAGGTGACTACGCATTTACATTCACTTCAGGCACCGGCACCGCAACTGCATGGTACAACATCATGTCAACCGCGACATCCGGCACTCCGACTGTCCGCTTCTACAACGGCTCGGGCATGACCATAAAAGTACCCTCGGGCAAGGTCGCCAAGATTGTCATGAAGGGCAGCAACGCCAACAGCGCGCTCGCTCCCACGGCTGATGCCGGCACTGTCACCCGCGACGGCAACACTGTCACCTGGACTTCCACCACCGGCGTAAGCAGCGTGACATTCTCATTCAATGCAACATACCGCGTCAACACCTTCGAGATTTACCTCGTGAAATAAGGGGTTGACCCCGTCCTGAACATATTCCCCGCTTGCGGACATTACCGCAGCGGGGAATTAAATCTGAAACCAAGAATACATCCGTTCAACTGATGAAGAAACTTTTATTGCTGGCACTGGCTCTCTGCGCGGCTATCGGCTGTGCATGGGCGGCATACCCCCAGGGCTATTATGACGCCATGGAGGGGAAGAGCCGCGACAAGCTGAAAGCAGCAGCCAAGACCTGTGTCCAGTCGCATACGCAGCTCATCTACCAGCAGCTGCCCGTATACTGGCAGTACACCGACGTTTATGCCGACCTGTACAACGGCAACAAGCGGTGGTGGGACATGTACAGCGACAACATCTACTTGATACGCGGCGGCGAGTCCGCCCTCGGCAGTTTCTCGCGCAACCGTATGCAGCGCGAGCACTCCGTCCCCAAGTCGTGGTGGAAAAGCAACGGCAGCGTGGAGTACACGCCAGCTTACAGCGACTTGTGGAACCTTTACCCCTCTGACGGCCCGGCCAACCAGGCCAAGCTGAACTACGCCTTCGGCGAGTGCGCCAGCGCCACGTTTGACAACGGCGTGTCGAAAATAGGCCCTGCCAAGACAGGCATGGGCGGCGGCAGCGGCAACGTGTTTGAACCCGATGACCGCTACAAGGGCGATTTTGCCCGCGCCATTTTCTATATGGCTACAGTCTATGACGACCTCCCCTGGGCTATCAACTACATGTTCCAGTCAAACTCTTACCCTACGCTCCGCACATGGGCTGTCGATATGCTGCTGCAATGGAGCCGCATGGACCCGGTGGACGAGAAGGAGAAGGTGCGCAACGACGCTGTGCAGAACGCGCAGGGCAACCGCAACCCTTTCATCGATTTCCCCGAGCTGGCGGAATACATCTGGGGCACACGCACCACGGAGACTTTCCATATCGCCGATCAGGGCGGGCAGGTAACCCCTCCGTTCACCGGCGACCCCGAGGTGACATCGCCCGAGAATGGTGACGAGCTGCCCTTCGGCGACGTGGCTCTCGGCAAGACCATTTCTGCGCAGCTTACGGTGATCGGCAGCAACCTGACCTCAAACCTCTCTGTGCGCATCACCGGCACTGACCGCGCCATGTTCACCGTCTCTGCCAACACCATTCCCGCCCTCCAGCTGAATCAGGGCGAGTCGTTCCTGCTCAACATAGTCTACCGCCCGACTTCGGAGGGCGAACACCACGCCAACCTCACACTGTACGACGGCGGTCTGCCGCTCGGGCAGCAGATCAACGTCAGCCTCTCCGGCAAGGCGTTCCCTGTACCTGAACTGGAGACGCTCACCGCGACTGACGCGACCAACCTCTCCGACTATTCGTATACCGCCAACTGGAACGCCACGCTCCAGGTGATAGACAACTATGTGGTGACGCGAGTGCGCTATGACGGCGACGATACGGAGAGCGAGGAACTCAATTCCGACACCAACAGCCTCGACATATACGGCCGCACACCGGATGTGACCGAGTCCTACTATGTGCGCTCGTCGCGCCTCGGATACCTCTCCGAACCCTCAAACGTCATCGTCATTCCTGGCGGCGCCGGCGTGGTCGGCATACACGGCGACCAGCCCCTGACGATAGGAGCTGCAGAGGGCGGCTTCGTGGTGCTGCTCGACACCGTGCATACCAACCTGCGCGTCTACAACATGAGCGGCGCGCTGGTGCTGCACCGCGCTTCAGTATGCGGCGGCGAGACGTTCACGCTTCCTGCCGGCGTGTATGTGGTGACGACAGACCAGGCTCTGCGCCCCTGCAAGACGACAGTATTCTGACCCATAGAAAACAAAAGACTCTCAATATGAACAAAGTTATTTCTCTCATTTCCGCCGCCTTTGTGCTGTCAGCCACTTGCCTGACGATGTCGGCGGCAATCCCGGACGGCTACTATTCAGCCCTCGAGGGTAAGAAGCAGTCTGCCCTGAAGGCTGCTGCAAAGTCTGCTGCCGCAAGCCACACGCGGGTTTCGTATGGCGATGACACATGGGACGCTTTCAGGCAGACCGATGTGCGCACAGTCAACGGACAGAAGGTGTGGTGGGACATGTACAGCGACAACAATGTGTCTGTATCTGGCGGACACGGCGGAATGAACATAGAGCACTCTGTCCCCAACTCATGGTGGGGCAAGGCCAAAAACGACGCATACTGCGACTTGTTTCACCTGAACCCCTCGGACAAGGAGGCCAACAACCGCAAGGCCAACTATCCCCTCGGCATAGTGGCGATGGTGAAATGGACCAACGGTGTCACCACTGTCGGCAGCCCGGCAAGCGGCGCTTGCGGCGGCGCGTCATGGGTGTTTGAGCCGGCTGACGAGTACAAGGGGGACTTCGCCCGCACCTACTTCTACATGTTCACCATCTATGACGACATCAACTGGAGCGTGACGCAGACCGACCGCAACTTCATGTTTGACGGCAGCTCATACCCCTCGCTGCGCCCTTGGGCATACACCATGCTGCTCGAGTGGTCCAAGAACGACCCGGTGGACGAGAAGGAGCGCAACCGCAACGAGGCAATATACAAGATTCAGGGCAACCGCAACCCGTTTATCGACTATCCCGAACTGGCGGAATACATCTGGGGCAGCAAGCAGAACGAAGCGTTCAGCACTACTGGGTCGGTTGACCCGGACCCGGGTCCCGATCCCGATCCGGATCCCGACACTGACGAGGTCATACTGCAGGCTGACAAGACTTCCGGCTTCGAGAAATTCACTTACGACAACGTGTCGATGCCCTCTGACGCATCCTATATCTGGAAGATAGACGACCGCTACGGCCTGGTGGGCGGCGCGTACTACAACGGCAAGTGCCATGCGGCTGACGCTTGGGCGATTTCCCCCATCCTTGACCTGACCGAGAGCGCGGCAGCCGCCATGAAGTTCCGCCATGCCGGCAACAAGTTCAACGACGCCGAGACGTTTGCCTCAAGCTGCTCGCTGGGCGTGCGCGAGGTGGGCGGCGAATGGCAGACTGTGGAGATACCCAACATGTGCGAAGGCACAAGCTGGAAGTTCATCGATGCCGGCGACATCGACCTGACCTCCTTCGTGGGCAAGGAAATCGAGATCGGCTTCCACTATGTCTCGACCGACGCTGTTTCCGGCACTTGGGAAATCGACAACCTGCAGGTGACACGCCGCAAGAACGTGGGAGTGGACGAAATGTCATCTGCTGTCTACTCCGCGACTGCATATTCTCCGGCTCACGGTACGCTCTGCATCACAGCCGACGGCACTTACTTGTCCTCAGCCGCGGTCTATGACATGGCCGGCCGCCGCGTGGCTTCCGGCTCGCTCGCCGGCGACATCACGCTGACGGTTGCCCCGGGCGTGTATATCGTCACATACTCCGATGGTCTGCCCGCTACGAAAGTAGTCGTGCGCTGACTCGAGAACCATATCCTCATACGATACTATTCATCCACAGCAAATATTATATAGCATGATTTTCAACCGACTGAAGGTGGTCAAGGCATTGTCCTTGGCCGCCTGTCTGGCGGCAGCGCCGCTGCTGCACGCCCAATCCGGCGAAAGCCCCGGCTCTGTCACCGACAACCCCGGAGCCGAGAATGAACCCATTGCACAGCCTGTCTCCGGCACTCTGCCGGTGGTGTATGTCAACACCGAGGGCGGTGCGCCGATAGTGAGCAAAGAGGACTACCTCGACGCAACCCTTTGGATTGACCCTATGGGCACGGAGGGGGTGGAAGCCCTCGGCTCTGCCGACGAGCCTGTAACGCTCCAGATACGCGGGCGCGGCAACAGCTCCTGGCAAGAGCGCAAGAAGCCGTTTAAGCTGAAGTTCACCAAAAAGCAAAAGCCTTTTGGCTTCCCGAAGAGCAAGCATTTCGCGCTGCTTGCCCACGTACATACCCAAACTTATATGGGAGGTGAAGCCGCATACGAGATGGCGCGTCTTATCGGCCTTGGCTGGGTGCCACGTTCCTATCCTGTCGAGGTGGTGCTGAACGGTGTGAACCTAGGTGTCTACGCCTTTTCCGAGACGGTCCGCATCGACGAGGGACGGCTCGAAATCAACGAGCAGCCTGAGAACAACACCGACCCTGCAACCATTGACGACGGCTGGCTCGTAGAGATAGATGCCACTATTGACACGCCGCAGATAGTGGTGTGTCAGAATTATCTCGGCACGGAGGAGAACCCACGACGGTTTACTATAAAGACCCCGGAGGTATTGTCCGATGTGCAGTTGCAGTGGATTACTGAACAGATGACAGGCGCAACCCGCGCTATATACAATCCCGACAAGCTATCAGGTGACTGGAAGGAATATTTTGACTTGACCTCCCTCGCGCGTTACTATATAGTGCAGGAAGTCTCCTGTAACTTCGACGCATTCACCAGCAGTACATATATGCATCACTCGTCTGGTGGGAAGTGGACTTTTGGCCCTATATGGGACTCGGAGTGGACGTGGGATCCGGAAGTCCGTAATGGTACTTTTTGGGAAGAGCTACATCGCTATTATGCCGGTGATGACGATGAGATGTATTTTCCCACATGGATTGCCGAACTGTGGAAGTACAACGAGTTCCGCCGCATCGTCCTTGAGGAGTGGGAGAAGTTCTATCCTGACTATCTTGTCAAGGTGCGCGATTTCGTTGACCGCTTCTATGCACAGACCCGCGCCGCATACCTGGTGAACGGCAAGATATGGCCTTCTTACGATGCGATAAACATCGACTGGGCATATTCCCGCGTAACGACTCACCTTGATGCTTACGCCGCATGGTTTGACCAGTTCATACGCGAGGCAGTCAACGGAGTTGAGGGCGTGGCAGCCGGCACCGAGGCATATCCTGCTGACGTGTATACCGCTGCCGGCATCCTCGTGCGCCGTGCCGCCTCTGCCGATGAGGTGGCATCATTGCCTGCCGGCTTGTACATTGTGGGCGGCCGCAAACTTATCATACGATAAAAAAGACAGCCTTTTAGGCTCTGTAGGCACGCTGACCGCTGGGCGGCGTGCTCTTTTTTACCGCAAAAAGGTCATGGGAGCGTTTTTATTACTACCTTTGCATCGAATTACAGAATAGTGAAACCCGACAGCCGCTCTAGCTGCGGTTGGAGGCATATACGTATAGAAATATGTTAGAAAACACCGATGTTAAGACGTTAGACAGGGTGGTTGTTCGTTTCGCCGGAGATTCCGGCGACGGTATGCAGCTCGCCGGAAACATCTTCTCAAATGTTTCTGCTGGCGAGGGGAACCAGATATCGACATTCCCCGACTATCCTGCGGAAATCCGCGCCCCGCAAGGCTCGCTTAGCGGCGTGAGCGGTTTCCAAGTGCACATCGGCCGTGGGGTGCATACTCCCGGCGACCAGGCTGATGTGTTGGTGGCTATGAACCCAGCTGCCCTTAAGACTAATCTGCAGTTTCTCAAACCAAGCGGCATCATAATCTGCGATGTGGACAAGTTCCAGAAATCGGACTTGGATAAGGCGCAGTTTGCCACCGGCGACCCGGTCAAGGAGCTGGGCATCGACCCGCGCCGCATCATGCTCGTGCAGATGACCTCACTGGTCAAGCACGCCCTCGCCGATTCCGGCATGGACATGAAGAGCGTCCTCAAGAGCCGCAACATGTTTGCCCTCGGACTGATATGCTGGCTCTTCGACCGCCCTCTCGACAGCGTGCTGCGCAAGCTTCAGGCCAAGTTTGCCAATAAGCCAGCCGTATACGAGGCTAACGCCAAGGTGATACGCGCTGGCTGGGACTGCGGACATAATACGCATTCCTCGATGTCCACTTATCGTGTAGAGACCGAATCCGAGAAGAAAGGCACTTATACCGACGTAAGCGGCAATACCGCCACGGCATGGGGTCTCATCTTGGCTTCGCAGAAGAGCGGACTCCCCCTGTTCCTCGGCTCATATCCCATCACCCCCGCGACTGACATACTCCACGAGCTGGCCAAACGCAAGGACCTCGGTGTCAAGGCTTGCCAGATGGAGGATGAAATAGCCGGCGTATGCTCCGCGATAGGCGCAAGCTACGGCGGCAGCCTTGCCGTGACGTCAACGTCAGGCCCCGGCCTCGCGCTCAAGAGCGAGGGCATCGGCCTCGCCGTTATGGCAGAGCTCCCGCTCGTCATAATAGACGTGCAGCGCGGCGGCCCCTCTACCGGCCTCCCCACCAAGACCGAGCAGACCGACCTGATGCAGGCTCTCTACGGCCGCAACGGCGAGTCCCCCGTCTGCGTCATGGCGGCTGTCAGCCCGACAGACTGCTTCTACATGGCCTTTGAGGCCTGCCGCATCGCCCTCGAGCACATGACGCCGGTCATCCTGCTCACTGACGCCTTCATCGCCAACGGCTCGTCGGCATGGCGTATACCGGAGGACGATGAGTTCCCTGAAATCAAGCCAAACTATGTCACAGCAGAGCAGATAGCCGCCGGATGGAAGCCCTTTGACCGCGACGAGGACACAAAGGTGCGCTATTGGGCTGTCCCCGGCACAGAGGGCGCAATGCACCGCGTCGGCGGCCTGGAGAAGGACTACAACACGTCTGTCATCTCAACTGACGGCAAGAACCACCAGCGCATGGTGGATGCCCGCCGCGAGAAGATAGCCCGCATCGCCGAGGACATCCCCCTCAACGAGCCAAAGGGCGACCTCTCCGCCGACACTATCCTCGTGGGCTGGGGCGGCACATACGGCCACCTGCTCACAGCCGTCGAAGAGCTGAACGCCGCAGGACATCCCATCGCCCTCGCACAGTTCCGCTACATCAACCCGCTCCCCAAGAACGCCATCCCGATGCTCTCGCGCTACAAGAACATCATCGTGGCAGAGCTCAACACGGGCATGTTTGCGGACTACCTGCAGCAGAAGCTCCCCGGCAAGGTGATAAAGAGAATAAACAAAGTAGAAGGTCAGCCGTTCCTGGTACAGGAAATCGTGGACGGTGTCATCAAACATATCGAGAGCAATGGAAAGTAACAAGACAACGGGACTTACCCCCTCCGACTTCAAGAACGGACAGACGGCACGCTGGTGTCCGGGCTGCGGCGACCATGCCATCCTCAGCGTGCTTCTCAAGGCAATGGCCGAAGTGGGCGTGGAGCCGCGCAACACCGCTGTCATCTCTGGTATCGGCTGCAGCTCGCGTCTGCCGTACTATATGAATACCTATGGAATGCACACCATCCACGGTCGCGCAGCTGCGATAGCCACCGGCCTGAAGACCACGCGCCCGGACCTCATGGTATGGCAGGTTTCCGGCGACGGCGACGGCCTCGCCATTGGCGGCAACCATTTCATACACGCCGTGCGCCGCAACATCGACATCAACATCCTGATGTTCAACAACAAGATATACGGCCTCACCAAGGGGCAGTATTCACCCACGTCTGCACGCGGCACTGTCTCCAAGTCAAGCCCTTACGGCACAACCGAAGACCCGTTCATCCCCGCTGAGCTCTGCTTCGGCGCACGCGGCAGCTTCTTTGCTCGCAGCTTTGACGTCGCCCTCGACACCACAAAGGAGGTTATGGTCGCAGCTGCACGCCACAAGGGTGCGGCTGTCGTCGAGATATTGCAGAACTGCGTGATATTCAACAACGGCATACACTCCTATATGACCAGCAAGGAAAACCGCGACGAACACACCATACACCTGCGCCACGGCGAGAAGATGCTCTTCGGCAAGGACTTGCGCAAGGGCCTGGTGCAGAGCGGCTTTGGCGTCAAGGCTGTCGTCATCGGCGAGGACGGCTGGACCATGGACGACGTGCTGGTGCATGACGCGCATTGCGCCAACAACTTCATACAGCAGCAACTGGCGATGATGGATGGCCACGAGCTGCCGCTGGCCATAGGCGTGATACGCGACCATGAAGCCCCGAGCTATGAGGCTGACGTGGAGGCGCAGGTGCGCGAGGTGCGCGAAAAACACGGCTTCTCCGACCTGCGCAGCATGATACTCAACACCCATGAAACATGGGAGGTGAAATAGCGGTTTTCAGGCTCTGATAAGCCCTCCCCAGCGGGTTTTACCCCCAAATTCTGCACAAAAGCGAATTTTTTGTGCAAGAAATTGGGTAAATATTTCCGTAATCGGAAATTAATTGCTTACTTTGCAGCCTGAAAATTAGAAAGTAGTATTAACGTAAAATCTTAGAGACATGTCTGACATTGCATCAAGAGTAAAAGCTATCATCGTAGACAAACTCAGTGTCGATGAAGCCGAAGTAACTCCCAACGCCGAGTTCACCAAAGACCTCGGTGCAGACTCACTGGATACAGTGGAGCTGATCATGGAGTTCGAGAAGGAGTTCGGCATCACCATCCCCGACGAGGACGCTGAGAAGATCACGACTGTAGGTGACGCTATCTCGTACATCGAGAAGAGCGAGAACAAATAATTTCCAAACCAGAACCCAACCATTCCGCCTATGGAATTAAAGAGAGTAGTAGTGACCGGGTTGGGAACGCTCAGCCCCATCGGCAATGACGTCGAGACGACATGGAAAAATGCCGTTGCGGGTGTGAGCGGCGCCGCCCCGATCACGCATTTCGACGCTGAGCTGTTCAAGACGAAGTTCGCCTGCGAGGTGAAGGATTTCAACCCTGCGGACAGGTTTGACAGAAAGAAGGCTCGCCAGCTGGATCTGTACGCTATGTATGCGTTGGTGGCTGCTGACGAGGCTATCGCCAATGCAGGCATAGATGCCGAGGGCATTGACAAGAACCGTGTCGGTGTAATCTTTGCTGCCGGCATCGGCGGTCTGCACACTTTCGAGGAGGAAGCGGGCTATTATGCCCTTAACAAAGACAAGGGGCCGAAATACAACCCCTTCTTCATCCCCAAAATGATTGCCGACATCGCCGCCGGGCAGATTTCAATCGACCATGGGTTCCGCGGCCCCAACTTCGCGACCGTTTCTGCCTGTGCTTCGTCCAACAATGCCCTCATCGATGCGTTCAACTATGTACGTCTGGGCATGGCAGACGCTATCGTCGCCGGCGGTGCCGAAGCTGCTGTATTCCCTGCCGGAGTGGGTGGCTTCAATTCGATGAAGGCTCTCTCGACCCGCAACGATGACCCCAAGGGCGCATCTCGCCCCTTCAGCGGCTCGCGTGACGGGTTCGTAATCGGTGAGGGCGCGGCAGCCCTGGTGCTTGAGGAGCTCGAGCACGCCAAGGCTCGCGGCGCGCACATCTATGCCGAAGTTGCCGGCGGCGGCATGAGCGCTGATGCTTATCACATCACTGCCACTCATCCCGAGGGTCTCGGCGCTGTCCTCGTAATGGAGAACGCGCTCCGCGACGCTGGCATGAAGCCCGAGGACATCGACTATGTCAACCTCCACGGCACATCAACGCCTGTAGGCGACGTGAGTGAGGCCAAAGCTATCCGCAAGGTCTTCGGAGACCATGCGTACAAGATGAGCCTCAGCTCAACCAAGTCGATGACCGGACACCTTCTTGGCGCGGCTGGTGCTATTGAGGCGCTGCTCACCGTCAAGGCTATCACCGACGGTATCGTACCCCCGACCATCAACCATGAGGAAGGCGACAACGATCCCGAAGTGGACTACGGCATGGACTTCACCTTCAACAAGGCGAAAAAACGCGAAATCAACGCTGCTCTGAGCAACACATTCGGTTTTGGCGGCCACAATGCTGCCCTTATCCTCAAGAAATACAAAGGATAAGCCGTAGTCAGAGACAAGCCCCCGACTATACCGCCCCCTGCAAAAGAGTTACTCTTAGGCAGAGGGCGTTTTCTTTTCCAGTGCCGAGGGCGGATTGTCGCGCCGCAGCCGGCCGGTGAATGGAATCCAGTTCAAAGTGCAAAATCTGATTTGGGCGTGGGGAACGTTGCATTTTGCGGATTCGGATTATTTTCATAACTTTGCGTCAAACTGAAATCTAACAGCAAAGCGTCATGCTCGACAAGACGGTCAGATTCATAGATCTTTTCGCTGGGATAGGCGGCATCCGCACAGGCTTGTCACAGGCATTGGGAGATGCAGGGTTCACTCCGCAGTGTGTCCTGACATCGGAGATAAAGCCATACGCTATAAGAGTGCTGCAAGACAATTATCCTCAAGAATCGCTTGTCGGCGACGTGACTCAACTCGACACCGCAGACATCCCTGATTTTGACATCTTGTGTGCTGGATTTCCTTGTCAGGCATTTTCGTCCGCAGGCAAACGGCATGGCTTTGCCGATACACGAGGTACGTTGTTCTTTGAGGTAGAGCGCATTTTGAGGGAAAAGAAGCCCAAGGGCTTCATCCTCGAAAATGTCGAGGGTCTTGTTTCGCACGATAACGGCAAAACGCTTGATGTGATACTGACAAGTCTAAGGGCATTGGGCTACAAAGTGACGTACCGCGTTCTCAACTCGCGCGATTTTGGCGTACCGCAAGAGCGCAAACGCATATACATCACTGGAACTTTCAGCACAGACCCCAACCTCGACAACTTTCCAGGCTCGTCAAAGACGGTTGGCGATATACTCGAAAGGGGAATCCCCGCCGAGAGCAGCCCGTTTATCGACTCGCTGCTCAGCCATTACTCAGTGTCTGACCTTTACGGCAAGTCCATCAAAGACAAGCGCGGAGGCGGAAGCAACATCCACTCTTGGGACTTGGAAATCAAAGGAGCTGTTTCTATTGACCAAAAGACGTTGCTCAACTGCATGTTGCGTGAGCGAAGAAAAAAGAAATGGGCAGAAGAAATCGGCATCGACTGGATGGATGGCATGCCGCTGACCCTGAATCAAATACATACATTCTTCCCTCATCCGCAACTTGGAGAGATGCTCGAAGATCTTGTTTGCAAGGGGTATCTGAAATATGAACACCCCAAACAGAAGAAGACACACACAGACCTGTTTGGCAGGACTACCACTGTCCGCGAACCTGATACATCACTGCCCAAGGGGTATAACATAGTTGCGGGCAAGCTGAGCTTCGAGATAAGCAAGGTCCTTGATCCTGCAGACGTTGCGCCGACACTGGTGGCAACTGATATGCAGAAACTGTATGTGTCTGACGGCGAGGGTCTGCGGCGGCTCACGCTGCGTGAGGGACTGCGCTTGTTCGGCTATCCTGAAACAATGAACCTGAACGTGTCTGAAAAAGAGGGGTTTGACTTGCTGGGTAACACTGTTGCCGTACCAGTAATAAAAGCAGTGTCATCACGCCTGATAACAGCACTAAATACACCTGCGACATGAACAGCCTCATGAAACTGACAGCAGAACAAGTCTACAACAAGCTGCTGAAAGAAGACAACATAATGGAAGAAGAGGGACAAATCCGTTTCTTCCTTGGGAACGTTGACATAATAGTACGGCAAAAGGATGTCGTGGGCAACATAATTCAGGAATGGCTCGAGGGTTGGCTGTCAAAGAACGGCATCGCATTTGACCGCAATGTCAATTCACAGATGCCGCCTGATGTTTTCCTCGACCCTGAAGACCACACTCGCGAACTGCTCGAGGTGAAAGCGTTCAACCGAGATGCCTCGCCTGGCTTTGACATCGCCGATTTCAAGGCATACGCACGCGAAATAGTCGCTTCGCCGTATATGCTGCATACAAAGTACCTTATATTCGGCTACAGAATGTCCGACGACGGCATAGTCACAATACGCGGACTGTGGCTCAAGAATGTGTGGGAGATATGCCGCTCTATGGATAGCTGGGCACTTAACGTGCAGTATAAGAACAAGGTAATCCATAAGATACGCCCTGCGACATGGTACAGCAACAACCGCCGGTTTCCTCTGTTCAAATCGTTGGAACACTACTTGTCTGCGATTGAAGAGACGCTGTTCGGCTACCCCGACACGCACGCTGTTGCAACTGGCTGGCGGCGCAGGATGGTTGCCGCCTATCAGGATTTCTATGGGATAAAACTATCCATCCCCCGCTGGGATGAGATTGAAGACATATACCGTCCAGCAGCTGACAAATGAGCGGCTTTTCCTTTGGCTGACACTGCTTATCCATAAGCATCAAAATAAACTGACGCTGTGCCGCATTTGCCTGCCAAAAGCAATCGCCCACATTGCATCAAATCAATCAGTTGAATAAACAATTTATGAAAATCGAACTTTTTGTGGTCAATGACCAATATGCAGTAGAATGTGTCGAAAACGGAGACTTGGAAGCTCTCCGCGAGTATCTCTCTGACCCAAGTTGCTATGCAACACTTGACGGCCCGATAACCCTCAATTCTGAGGCAGAGGCAGCAGCATACATAGACGGTCTCTTTTATGGGTTCGTTGAGCGCGCTCCTGCTGAAAGATGGGTTCTCCGTGCCGACAACCCAGATGACAAAGCCATTATTGACATCTTCAACGAATAGTTGTCAGGTCTGTACAAAATACACATGTCTGAGGGTGCGTCTATTTTGACACACCCCCTACGAAATTGAGTTCTACAAAATATTGAACCAACGTTGCACTTGCCTCTGCGTGTTCCGAAAAATTGATGTAAATTTGTGGATATGAAACATTTCTCCCTGCTGATAGCAGCTTTTCTTGCCGCCCTTGTGTTGACGGGATGCGGCAAGAACGAGTTCCATGTCGAGGCCTCGCTGCCAGCTTCCGTTACACAGGTCTATGAGCTGACATATTACGCTTCCGACAGCAAAAAAGGCTGGATCACGGAGACAGTCCTCTCGGTCACCCAAGGGAAGGGTGCTGTGACGTGCGTCACGCGCAACCCCTCAATGGTGTGGGTCGCCGTGACTGGCTCTGCTGTGCCGGCTGTGGCATTTTATGCCGAGCGCGGCGACAAAATCACCATTTCCGGCAAAGATGCCGACCCGCTGACCTGGGACATCGGCGGCAACGACCTGAACGAGCGGTGGAGCAAATGGCGGCAGCAGAACGCGGCAGCCTTGCGCTCGCGCCAGGGCAAACTCATCAACCCTGCCGTGGCGAAATATGTCAAGGCCAACAAGTCGGACATCCTCTCGACCGTGCTGCTGCTCACCTCATACGTGCGCAGTGTCAATGAGAAGGAGTTTGCCGAACTGTGGAACATGCTCGATGCTGACGCTCGTGATCAGGAGATGATAACAGCAATAGGGCGTGCCGACAAGCTGGCCTCCGCGCCAGTTGACAAGCCTCTGTGCATCACTGACCTCAAGCTGCACGCCATGGGGGAGAGCATTGCCACTGTCCGCCCGGCGGATGCTGATGCGTTGCTGCTGTATTTCTGGCAGGGCAACGAGCCGCAGCGGCACGCTGACATTGACTCGCTGCGTGCTGTAATGAAAGAACAGCGCGAGCGTGCCGGCAAGCGGCTGACAGCCGTTGACGTGGCTCTGACAGCCGACTCCATGTCGTGGCTCAATACTGTCCGCCTCGATTCCGCAGACTGCCGGGGGTGGCTGCACACATGGGCGCCCGGAGGCCGTATGCACTCCTCAATATACACCCTCGACATACCTGCTACGCCGTGGTTTGTGGTCGTGGACAGTCGTGGCAACCAGGCATACCGAGGGCCGGAGAGCAAGGCGGCTTTGAAGCAGGTGCGTGCGCTGCTGAGCAAGGCCAAGACGCAGAAGGACAAAGCCCCGGAAGACAAGACAACGGCTAAAGAAACGCGCCCATGAAGCTGACCAAGATAACCTCCGCTTCCATACACGGCATCGACGCTTTTGCAGTCACGGTGGAGACACTCGTGGAGCGAGGCGTGATGTTCACGATAGTCGGGCTGCCTGATGCTGCCATCAAGGAGAGCCACACGCGCATCACCTCGGCGTTGAAGCACAGCGGCATAGAGTTCCCTCACCGCCGCACAGTCATCAACCTTTCGCCGGCAGACGTGCGCAAGGAGGGAGCGGCTTTCGACCTCCCGATGGCGATAGGCATACTCGCCTCCAATGAACTCATAGATGACGCTGCCCTGCAGGGGGTGATGATGACCGGCGAACTGTCACTCGACGGCACGGTATTGCCGGTGCGGGGCATACTGCCGATGGCGATAAAGGCGCGGCAGATGGGCTTGAGGCGCATGATAGTGCCTGCCGCCAATGCTGTCGAGGCGGCGGTTGTGGACAATGTGGAGATATACGGCGTGTCCTCGCTTGCCGAGGCTGTCGCCCTGCTGAAAGGGGAGGAGGACGCTGTGCAGCCTACAGTCATCAACACCCGCGAGCTGTTCTCGATGCAGTCCGAGGTGTTTGACGTCGATTTTAGCGACGTCAAAGGACAGGAGGCTGTCAAGCGTGCCCTTGAAGTGGCGTGTGCCGGCGGACATAACATACTGATGGTCGGCGCGCCCGGTTCGGGCAAGTCGATGATGGCTAAGCGAATACCCACTATAATGCCGCCGTTGAGCCTGCACGAGGCTCTCGAGACCACCAAGATACATTCCGTGGCTGGCAAGCTGAAGTCCGGCTCGATGCTGATGACGCACCGCCCGTTCCGCATGCCGCACCATACGGTCTCGCCTGTAGCCCTTGTCGGCGGCGGCTCAAACCCACAGCCCGGCGAAATATCGCTCGCGCACAACGGCATCCTGTTTCTCGACGAGTTCCCGGAATTTCCGCGCACAGTGCTTGAAGTGCTGCGCCAGCCTATGGAAGACCGCGTTATAACCGTCTCGCGGGCGCGGTACAGTGTGGACTATCCTGCATCGTTCATGCTTGTGGCATCCATGAACCCCTGTCCCTGCGGCTATTACGGTCACCCCACACGCCGCTGCACCTGCCAGCCCGGGCAGGTGGCGAAATACATGAACCGCATCTCCGGGCCGCTCATGGACCGCATCGACCTTCAGATAGAGATACAGCCCGTGGAGTTTGACGACATGGCCTCACGAGGCCCTGCGCTCGACAGCGCGACGATGCGGGCCAACGTGGTGCGGGCGCGCAGCATACAGCAGCAGCGGTATGCCGGCGAGCCGGGAGTGTACTGCAACGCGCAGATGAACTCGCGGCTGCTGCACCGCTACGCATGGCCCGACGAGGCCGGCCTCGCCCGCCTGAAGGACCGCATGACGCGCCTGAACATGTCGGCACGCGCCTTTGACCGCATACTGCGCGTGGCTCGCACCATCGCCGACCTCGAAGGCGCGGAAAACGTGTCGCAGACGCACATCGCCGAGGCAATAGGCTACCGAAGCCTCGACCGTGGCAACTGGGGCAACGTCTTCTGACCATACGCACTCTGCCGACAGCCTACTCACCTGCTCTCCCTCACAGACAAGAACAGATGAACAAACAACCCTAATACCTGAAATGAACAAACAGATGAACAAACACAAGAAAAACACTTTCCACTACGGATTTGTAATCGTGGCGTGCTGCTGCCTGATAATGGGGGTCAATATTGGGCTGACTTTCAGTTGCGCCGGCATCTTCTATACCCCGATATGCCAGTCGCTCGACGTGGCCAAGGGCGAGTTCGGCATCTACATGTCGGTCATGTACGTCACCTCGATACTCACGCTCACGCTCGCCGGGCAGCTTGTGGAGCGGCTCAGCGCACGCTGGCTCTTCTCCGGCTGTTCCGCGCTTATGGGCCTCACTTTTGGCGCAATGGCATTTTTCAACTCCCTGTGGGAGTTTTACGTAGCCGGCGGCGTGCTTGGCGTCACCACCGCATTCCTTCTGTACTTGAGTTTCCCGACGCTTGTCAACCGCTGGTTCCGCTCCAAGGTGGGGCTGATGATAGGCATCTGCAGCGCCGCCAGCGGCATCGGCGGCATCCTCTTCAACCCTATAGCCGGAAGCCTGATAGAAAACATCGGCTGGCGGTGGACATACGGCGTGTTTGCCGTAGTGCTGCTGCTTGTCGTCACCCCACTGCTCGCGCTGCTGCTGCGTGACCGCCCCTCCGACAAGGGGCTGCTGCCGTATGGCGACGACGGCTCTGCTGCCGCCAAGAAAACCGCCGGTGCCGACGACGGCATAGAATACAGCAAGGCTGTGCGTATGCCCGCGTTTTACGCTGTCGTGGTCTTCTCGTTCATCATCATGGCAGTCTCCACGCTCAACCTCTTCATCCCTGGATATGTAGACTCCTCGTTCAGCATCGAGCAGGCTTCGATAGCCGCAGCCGTGGTAATGGCCGGTGTCACCATAGGCAAGCTTGTTCTGGGGTGGATCAACGACCGCAACTGCGCCATGGGTGTCGCCACGACGATGCTCTGCGGCATCATCGGCCTTGTGCTGGTAGTGCTCGGGCATGACAACATCTGGCTCATCTATGCCGGCTCGTTCCTGTTCGGCTGGGAATACTCCGGTGTGACGGTGCAGACCACGATGCTCACCAAGTCGGTGTTCGGCAACCGCAGCTATGTGCGCATATACAGCATGGTCAGCATCGCCCTCGCGGCAGGAGGCGCGTTGGCGAGCGGCGGCTGGGGGCTGCTCTCCGACCGTTCAGGGTTCAACACGATCTTCCTGTGCGGCGCGGCGGCACTTGCCGCAGGCCTTGTACTCGGCGAGCTGTCACTGCTGTCAGCACGCCGCAAACCGAAGGCTGAAGCAGAGGCATGAAAGACGCGGCACAGCGGGCGGAGTTCGGACGGTTTGCCGAGGAGCGGGCGGCAGAGGAGATGCTGCTGCGCGGCTACATCGTGCGCGAGCGCAACTGGCGGCCGAAGAACAGCCACCTCGAGGTAGACATAATCTGCCAGCAGGACGACACCATCATCTTCGTCGAGGTCAAGGCTCGCAACCCCGAGGACGAAGACCCGGCGGAGGCTGTTGACGAGAAGAAGCAGCGGCGGCTCGTCCGCGCTGCGGAGATCTACCTGCGCCAGCAGCAGTATGACTTCTACTACCGCTTTGACATAGTGACAGTGACCGGCACCATGGAGGAATACGTCCTCGACCATATCGAGGACGCCTTCCTGCCGCCCCTGACAGCCCGCTGACCTGACAGCCAGAGACGAAATAGTCCCGGATTTCCTTGTATATCGAGAAAATTCGGGCTAATTTTGTAACTGAGTTGCGAAAACACCTCAAATATTCATAGAAACCGCAGATGCATACCCACAATGTGTCTGATTAATTTACGGAAATGAACAAGGAAGATTTTTTCGACAGGCTTTCAGCGGAAGCCTGTCGATTCAAACAAGAATTGACAGACTCTGAAGAAGATTGGATTGTCAAGGGATTTATAGATGTCTGCAAGAATGTCTATACAATAAGTGCCGATACCAAAGTGGTTTCTAAGATAATAGAAATCTTGCTCATACCCAAATTGCAGAAGTTTGCCGAGAAGTGCCAGTTGGAGATGATAATGCCGTCAAAGCAGAACTTTTATCCGGACATAACATTCAGGGATAATGACGGGAACATGTTTGCTGTGGATTTCAAGACTTGTTATTACGATGGAGAAATTGTAAATGGACTAACCCTTGGATCTTATTGGGGGTATTTCCGTAATCGCGACAACGTACGGAATATGGATTTTCCTTACAATGCGTATTGCTCTCATATAGTCTTGGGGGTCTTGTACAAGCGAAATATAGGTACAGCCGGCTACGATGTGTATGGCATTGACGACCTTGGCTCAATTCGTTCTGTTATACGTGACTTTGTGCTTTTTGTACAGCCGAAATGGAAAATAGCGAGTGACAAGCCAGGTAGCGGCAACACAAGAAACATTGGCGGTATAACAGATGTGGCAAAATTATGCTGTGGAGAAGGCTCGTTTTCTCAACTTGGAGAAGATGTTTTTGACGATTATTGGACAGGCTATTTCAACATTGCAGATGCCAAGGCCGTAGGATTGGGAGTGCCGCCGTACAGAAACTTGGATGAATATGAAAAATACCTGCAGTCAAAGGCTGACAAACTGAGTAAACTTCAAAACAGTTGATGAGATGCCGATAGTAATTCCTCCTATAAAGTCACAGGGTATAAAGACTAAGCTTGTCCCGTGGATTAACGATATCATCTCGAAATCAGGGTTAGACCAAGCAAAAGCCAACTGGATTGAACCTTTTTTCGGGACAGGAGTGGTGGGGTTGAATGCTACCGTTGGTGGAGTGCGGTATGTAGGGGACAGCAATCCTCATATCATAAATCTGTATAATGGTATACTGCATGGCGACATTACATCTGGTAATGTAAGGCAATATTTGGAGCGAGAAGGAGAACTGCTGTCACAGGCAGGTGAGAATGGGTATGCCCATTACCGTAAGATTAAAGACCGATTTAATTCCGAGTTTGGGTCATTTGATTTCTTGTTTTTGTCTCGAGCTGGCTTCAACGGCATGATGCGCTTTAACAGCCAGGGCAAATGGAATATCCCGTTTTGTAAAAAACCGAATAGATTCTCTCCTGCATACATTACAAAGATATGTAATCAAGTCGCTGCTACACAGCGTATTGTGTGGAAATATGGTTGGGGATTTCACAATCAGGGTTTTCTTGAAACGATAAATATGGCTGGTGAGGGGGATTTAATTTATTGCGATCCTCCATATTTGGGCCGTTCAGTGGATTATTATAACGGGTGGACAGAGGACGACGAAAAGCAACTGTACCTTGCATTGAAAAGCACGTCTGCTCGTTTTGTTCTTTCAACATGGCATCATAACGAGTTCCGGACGAATGTTATGGTAGACAAGTTGTGGGGGAACTTCAATGTTGTTACTCGCGAGCATTTTTATCAAGCTGGAGCGCATTTGGATAATCGGCACCCGATGGTTGAGGCACTTGTGTTCAATTTTGAGTTATGCACAGAGAAGCCAAAGGAAAGGCAGCTTCAATTGGATTTTGCATGAAAAAGGGCAGGCGAGGTGTGATAGTCGAGGCTTGCGTGGAGGATTACGAGACTCTTGCCGGCGTTTGGGAACGGTCGGTCAGGGCAACGCACCATTTCCTCACGGAGCAGGACATACTGCATTTCCGCGAGCGCATCATGGACTGCTATTTTCCGCAGGTCGAGCTGTGGAAATATGTGGAGGACGGCAAGGTCTGCGGCTTCATCGGACTAAGCGACATGATAGAGATGCTGTTTGTAGACCCGGACTGTTTCCGCCGGGGCATCGGCTCGCGGCTGCTCGCTTTTGCGGTCACGGAGAAGGGCATGACCCGTGTTGATGTCAACGAGCAGAACCCCGGGGCGATGGCCTTTTACCGAGCGCATGGCTTCGAGCCGGTGAGCCGCAGCGAAACTGACAGCGAGGGCAACCATTTCCCGATAATTTACCACTCCTTGCATCCATAGGCATATTTAATGCGTTGGGCTTATTTGCTCGTTTGCCGATTTTGTGTATCTTTGCAGACACTTTCAGATACAAGATATGCACCGATATAACCTCAATTTCATCTCTGACGAGGACATATACAACCATGTCCGATTGACAGTCGAGGCTTACCGCCGGGAAATCACACTTGCGCAGTTCAATGAGAATGTGGCTGACCCGATTAAGCTCACGTTTGATGCCAAGGTGTACGGCAAGACCATACGGCAGACCATTGAGGATGAGTGTTTCCGGCAGATAGACAAGTCTAACACTAACCGTATCGGGTATTTCCACCAGAACCTCTCCCGTTATGCTGGCAACGGCTGGGTTGTGCCGTCTAAGGGGTTTGACGTAATCAACGATTCACGGCACATATATGTGGAGCTGAAGAACAAGCACAACACGATGAATTCCGCGTCATCGCAGAAAACCTACATGAAGATGCAGGGCAAGCTGCTGGAGGATGACCAAGCTGTGAGCTATATGGTGGAGGTGATATCCAAAAAGTCCAAGGATGAACCGTGGAAAATCACGTTGGACGGACAGCCGCGTTCTCACCGCAATATACGCCGTATGTCGATTGACCGGTTTTATGATTTGGTGTTCGGCGACAAGATGTCTTTTCACAGGCTGTGCGCCGCATTGCCGCAAATAATAGAGGATGTCGTCAACGACGACTGCGAGTTGCGAGTTGCACTTGCGTAACACCGTGTATAGCGAACTGGAAGCTAAGCACAGCGATATGTTGACGGCCTTGTACCTGCTTGCTTTTCCCACATACGAAGGCTTTGCCGCTGACACCAAGTGACCTATGCAACGGCAGACTATTTCAGTCAATAACTTCGCTTGTCTGTTGGGGGTCTCTCGCTCTACGGTCAATGCTTGGTGCAAGTCCGGCAAATACCAAGTCCACTGCAATGCGAATGGCAGCAAGTTTTTCTATCTCGATGAACTTGCTGGCGTGCCGGAAATTGATGCTATGGCGACTACGTCATGGGAAAGCGAAAAGCAGACGCTGCCGGCGCGTCAATACACTTCCGTGGAATTGTTTGCCGGTGCCGGAGGACTTGCTATCGGCATGGAGAAAGCCGGGTTCAGCCATGTGTTGCTAAACGAGGTGGACAAGGATGCTTGCAAAACCCTTCGGCACAATCGTCCGCAGTGGAAAGTGGTCGAAGGCGACATCCATTCTGTTGACTTCACTTCTCTGCGTGGCAAGGTGGATTTGTTGTCAGGAGGTTTCCCATGTCAGGCGTTTTCGTATGCAGGCAAACGTCTCGGCTTTGAGGAGACGCGAGGCACGCTTTTTTTCGAGTTGGCTCGTGCTGCCAGAGAGATACAGCCTTTGGTCTTGTTGGGTGAAAATGTACGCGGGCTGTATGAACACGATGGCGGGCGCACGCTCGAGACAATCAAAAATGTGATAGCCGAAATCGGCTATACCCTCATCGAACCGCGTATCCTGAGAGCCATTCAGTATGACGTTCCGCAAAAGCGTGAACGCTTGTTTCTTGTCGCTGTCCGCAATGACATCGCTGGCGATGCTGTGTTTGAATGGCCTGCGGTCTGCAATGGCGTGCGCACACTGAGAGATGCGTTTTTCCAAGGTTTTCTATATCAGACTGATGTCCCGGATTCTCCAGGGCAGGCATACCCTGAATCGAAACGCCGTGTCATGCAGCTTGTCCCCGAAGGCGGTGACTGGCGCGACCTGCCGGACGATGTCGCCAGGGACTATATGAAAGGAAGTTACAACCTCGGAGGAGGCAAGACTGGCATGGCGAGGCGGCTCTCTATGGATGAACCCAGCCTGACATTGACCTGCGCGCCGGCGCAAAAGCAGACAGAAAGATGCCACCCTACCGAGACAAGGCCTTTGACTGTACGTGAATATGCACGTATACAGACATTTCCTGACGACTGGCAGTTCTGCGGGTCAATGACTGCGCAATATAGGCAAATCGGCAATGCCGTGCCTGTCAACCTCGCTTGGGCTGTCGGCAGGTCGATTGTACGGATGCTGAACCGGCTGACAGTTTCAGGCATAACATCTGATACCATACCATACGGTTGCCCTGCGTCTATTATGGTAAAAGGGGCGGAGCTGTTTGGTGACATGGCTTGTGAACCAGCAGCGAAATATGAAGACAGTGATATAAACGAGTAACAGCCATAAGCAAAGGCAACTCGCTTTGGCGGAAAATGAAAGACAGGCTGAGCTCAGCACAGCCTGTCTCATTATGTTTTGGGGAGGAAGTGGTCAGCGCACTGCCACTTTCACTGAACGGTCGGATACGTTCACGATGTAGATGCCGGCGGGGAGGCTCACGTCTGTGGGCGTGCCGTCACATTCCACGGCTGCGCGTGCTGTGCCGTCGAGCGTGTATATGCGTGCCATGCCGTGGGCGGTGACTGTCACCTTGCCCTTGCCGGCGGTTACGGCCGTGCCGTCTGCCCCGCTGTCTGTGGCGATGTCGTCAACGCCGTTGCTCATCTTCACTGTTACCGGGTCGGAGACTTCTGAGGCGTATGTGTAGGTGTTCTTGACTGCCGAAGCTTGTACTGTGAGGCTGAACTCCGAGTCGGAGGGGAAGCCCTCCATGGTCGCCGGTGTCGCCGTGCAGTCGAAGGCCTTGAACGGCACGGTCATGGTTTCGCCCGCTTTCAAGTCCTGCGTTATGGTGACTTCGTCGATGAGGAAGCCTGTTCCGCTGGCAGACATGAACGCTACGAGGACGTTGTCGCGGACAGGTGTTTCCGGGTATGCCGATATGGGGTTGAAATGCACGGTGGCTGTCTTTTCGCCTGTTTCGCCCTGCTGGTAGGGTATGAACTGGTGGTCGCTTGCCTGAGTGTCCGTGACGTCGTTGAGCAGCATGACGAATATGCCGTCCGGGCCTGCCTCGCCGAGAGCGCTGTGGTTCGGGGTGAATACGGTGGTTACGGTCACGTCAAACGCTCCGCCGCCGTTGCTGAGCGAGATGCGCGGCGTAGCCACGAGACCGGCCTCTCCGAGCCAGGACGTGCCGCGAGTGCCGGCCATGCCCTGTGCCAGCTGTCCCTGTGTGGCAACCCAGTCAGTGTCTGCCTGTCCGTTGTCGCCGAGGTTGTACGCTCCGGCGGAATAGATGGCTTCGGGGCTGTCAACAGTGCCGGCGGTGACGCGGCTGAAATCCTCGTGGAGCACCGTCACGCCGCTCATGTCCTGCGCTGCGGTGAGCGTGCGGGTGGTCTTGACGCGGTATGTCTGCGCGTTGCTCAGTTCCGTCCACGCCGCCTCTATCGTGGTGGGCGATGTGGCTTGTGCCGAGGAGAACTGCGGCTTCAGCCCAATGAGGCCGTCTACCCATACGTTCTCCGAGGGTGCGGACTTGATTTCGCCGCTGGCGGCAGTCACGTTTACGAAGTGTTCGTACGCCGTGTCGTAGCTGTCGAGCGTGTATTCCGTAGCGGCGGTTTCCGCGTCAGTCACTACCGGTACGGGCATCGGCACGGGGGCATATTCTATGGTCACGTCGTCGATGTAGAAGTTGGCTACGTTCTTCTGTTCCATTGTGAACATTACGCGGGTGGCGTTCTCGGCATTTTCGGGGATGTTGTCCATGACATAGTAGCCGCCATCCTCTTCCAGCCAGTAGTAGGGTATGTTGGCGTAGTGTTCCCATTTGCCGTTGCAAAGGAATTTCACGCCGAGCAGCGAGAGCGAATATTCTCCAGTGTCTTCGGGGTCAGGTGCGTCGGCCTTTGCCCAGAACGAGAGACGTGTGATAGGCAGCGGCGTTTCGGGGCTTGTCATCACGTCGCCCTCCGCGTCGAAGCGTATGGAGGTTGGTGCGGAGCTGCACATAGAGCCGTCTGTTGACACGTCCTGCGTGCCGGCGGCAGACACGTTGATGTCCCACCCTTCGGGATAGTTGGGGGCGGAGGTGTCAATCTTGCCGCCAGCGGCGTTGATGCCGTCAAACGATTCGGCTATTGCTCCCGCCGGTATGTCGGTGTCGGGCGTTTCCTTGCGGAACACGTTGACGAGATACTTGTCGGCATCTGCCACGGCATCCCACGAGGCGCGGAACGACGAGGGCGACAGGTTGGTTACAGCCACCGCCTCAGGCGCGGGCATGGTGTTGCATACCCGGGTCAGGCGTATGTCGTCTATCAGGACATCTGTCGCGACTGCGCTTATCTGTATGGCGCACTGTCCGAATGTGGCGGCAGAGGAGGTGTATGTGAACTGCTGCCATTCATCTGTGGCGTCGAAATATGCGCCGCCGTCCACCGGGCCTTCGTAGTCATCGCAGATTACGGCCCATACGCGGGGAGTCTCTCCCTCCTCTTCCGAAATTCCTCCTGGCAGCCGCTTGATGCGGAATGTCAGCTCGATGTCGCCGTACAGCGCCGTATAGGGTGTTGTGATGTACCCGCCTACTGTCTGCTCGTACATGTCGCCGTATTCGGGGTAGGGGTTGTAGCGGTACGCCATTAGGGCTGCGCATCCGCCGGCCTGGTGCACTCCGCCGCCTATCCATCCCGGCGCCGTCATCAGCTCTTCCGGCAGGATGTTGTTCTCGCCGTTGACCACGGCGGCGTCTGGTGCGGTTTCGCTGCCGGCGGTGAACTTGTCGAAGTGCTCTTCGACGACTGTTTCAGCGGCAGGAGCGTTAGCCCCGGGTGATTCACTTGCGATTCTGAACGGCAAGGCCGTTGCTGCATTTGCCGACATCACTGCATTTCCGGCAATGACCGCTGTGAGTAGTAAAGTCAGTTTGTGCATAAATGTATGGTTTTAGTGATTGTATGAATACTTGCTGGCAAAGATAGGCATAATAAGCGGACTAATCAAATGAAATTGCACTGGATGCGAGAAATCGGCCGTGAAATCTTGCGCACATTTAATTTATGAGTGGTTGGTTGAAAACGGGCGAGGGCTGAGACTGAAAATATTATTTTGAAAATCCGCCTGAAAATCGTAATTTCGCGAGAAAGTTATGACGACAGAACTGACGTATATATGGCATGACTGCTTCGTGGTGCGGACGCACGGCGCAGTCCTGGTTTTTGACTATTGGCGCGACGCTTCCACTGCTGGTGCAAAGCCTATTGACGTGTCGCCTCGTTTCCTTGACGGCATCGATGCCAGCACACCGGTGTATGTGTTCGTGAGCCACCATCACAAAGACCATTTCAACAAGGCCATATTCCGCTGGGGCGAGCGTTTCCGCGACATTCATTTCATCATCAGCCATGACACGGCCAAGTTCATCCGCTATATGCTGCGTCCCGGGGGGACGTATGCGGGCTACAAGCCCAATCCCTACACTGTGACGGAGATGAGGCCAGGCGGCGTGTACAAGGACCGCTTGTTGAGGGTGGATGCGTTCAATTCAACTGACACAGGCAACTCATATCTGGTGACTGTCGGGGAAAGGCGGCTGTTCCATGCCGGCGACCTGAACGTGTGGGTGTGGAAGGACGAGGCGACGCGGGCGCAGGCTGCCGCCGCCATGCGCGACTACCTCGGCATACTGGACGACATACGGCGTATTACCAATGGAGAGCCCCTTGACCTTGTCATGTTCCCGGTCGATTCGCGCCTCGGCAGGGATTACTGGGAAGGGGCTGCGGTGTTCATGTACCGTCTTGCGGTGCGTGTGTTTGTGCCGATGCATTTCTGCCTGGCGGAAACGCCGGAAGAGGCGGAGCAGCGGCTTGACGATGCGTGCCGCTTTGCAGACTATGCCCCGGAAGGCCCGTTCTGTGTGGCGTTGCAGCGCCCCTATTCCACTCTTGTGTTCTGACGATGATGGCTTAACGCATGCGCCGAGCGCAGTCGGCGCATATACCGGTGATAACGAAATTGGCGTCTTCAGCCACACACCCCTCGGGCAGTTGCGGCATTACCAGCGGCGCGGAGTGTAGGCACACTGTGCGGTGGCACTCGCGGCAGTAGAAGTGCGGGTGTATGTCCGTATGCTCGTGAGGTTCGTCGTGAGTATGGGCTGTGTCGCGGCACAGCTCGTATTTCATAGAGCCCGAGCCGTCGTCGACGCGGTGCAGTAGGTGCGCCTCGAGGAGCGTGGCGACGGTGCGTGTTATCGTCGAGCGGTCTATGGTCTCGAGAGCCTCTTCCATTTCAGCCACCGACAGCGGCCCTGTGGCAGTGTTGAGGTATCGGCATACGATGATGCGGTTGGCTGTCGGTCGTATGCGGTGTGATGCCAGCAGCTGTTCTATCTCGAGGTGTTGTCTGTTCATAGTTGTGGCCTATTGGTACGCTGCCGCTCATTTGAGGGTCAGCAGGGTGTATATGATTGTTATGAGAGTTACGCCGGTGTCTGCGAATACAGCCATCCAGAGCGAAGCCAGTCCGCATGCGCCGAGAGCCATGACTATCAGCTTGAATGAGAGCGCGAACACTACGTTGGTTATCGCCACGCGGCGTGCGCTTCGGGCAATGTGCAGCAGCTGCGGCACGCGGGCAGGGTCGTCGCCGGCAATGACTGCATCAGCATGCTGCATTGCGGCATCCGTGCCGGCTGTGCCCATGGCAATTCCCACGTCTGCGAGCGCGAGGGACGGCGTGTCATTGATGCCGTCACCGACGTATGCTATGTGTCGCCCTTCGGTTTTCAGCTGTTTCATCACCCCGTATTTCTCTTCAGGAGACAGCTCTGCGAGGCAGGTGTCTGCTCCTATGGCTTCAGCTGCTTGCTGTACAGCGGCTTTGCGGTCGCCGGAAAGTATGCCGATGTTGCGTATCCCCATGCGGTGCAGCAGGCGGATTGACTCGGCGGCAGTCGGCTTTATTTCATCGGTCAGGCGTATTACGCCCATGTATTTCCCTCCGAGGGCAAGGTGTATCTCTGTGCTGGCAGTCTGAGTGTCATCTTGCGGCACATCCACGCCGTTGTCGGCCAGCAGCCGCCGCGATCCGGCAAGAGCTGTCTTGCCCTCATGCCGGGCAGTGAGGCCGTGACGCACGGTTGTGACATCGTCAACGGCAGCGGCGGTTATGCCGCGTTCTGCGGCAGCGTCCTTGACGGACTGTGCCAGTGGGTGTGAGGACTGCGCCTCCATGCCGGCGGCGAGCGACAGCAGCGTCTCCTCGCTGATGCCGTCAGCCGGGCGGCAGCCGTCGATGCGGAAACGTCCGGTGGTCAGTGTGCCGGTCTTGTCGAAGAGCACGGTGTCCACGCCGCACATCGCGTCGAAATATGTCGAGCCTTTGACCAGCACGCCGTGCGCAGAGGCCTTGCCCAGCGACATGAAGTAGGAGAGCGGCACGCTTATCACCATTGCGCACGGACAGGCGCAGACGAGCAGTATCAGGGCACGGTTGAACCAAGTCTGCCAGGCGAAATCTGCGGCAGGGATGACCGCCCATGCCACTGCGAACAGCAGTATGGCTGCGGCTATCACAGCCGGCGTGTACCACCTTGTAATGCGGCGTATGAGCGTCTCGGTATGTGACTTGGCTTCTGCGGCCTCCTCAACGGTCTTCAGTATGCGGGAAAGTGACGAGTCCTCGAGGCGGCAAGTCGTGGTCAGCGTAACCTCGCGGTCTACGGGGATAAGCCCGGACTGCACAGCCTCGCCTGGGGTCACGGTGCGGGGTACAGCCTCGCCGGTAATTGCTGACGTGTCAAACGAAATGGCATCGTCGCCCTCCAGCACGCCGTCGAGCGCGACCCTCATGCCGGGCTTGACGCGGATGCGCGACCCCTCGGCCACGTCCTTGGGCTGCATCTCGCGTATGCTGCCGTCGGCACTCTCCACAGCCACGGTTTTCGGCATCTTGTCTACCAGTCCGCGTATGTGTGCGCGGGCCTTCTCGGAAGCCCTGTCCTGCAGTTTCTCTCCGAAGCTGTAGAAGAGCAGCACTGCAACACCCTCGGGGTATTCCCCTATCCAGAATGCGCCGATGGCAGCGAGTATCATCAGCGTGTATTCGTTCATGAAGTCGCCGCGCCGCCACTCGGCGAAACCGTCGATGACTATCGGCAGCCCGGTCACTATTGCTGAGATGAGAAACAGGCACAGCGGCAATGCGCCGCTGATTACGTTCAGATGGGCGAGTACTGCAGTGGCGACGAGCAGCAGTCCCGACAGTATGTCCGGAATGAATACCTTGAACGATGGCTTGTGAGTATCGCTGCTGTGCACATGGTCGTGGCTGTGCGAATTGCAATGGCAGTGGCAGCCGCCTTCGTGGTGAGGGGAGTGGGTATGGTCGTGCGTGCAGTGTGACATGGAGACTTAGATTTAATTACGGTGCAAAATTACATCAGCCGCGCTGCACATTTAGTGCAAAGTCACGTTGTCTCGCATTGGCGCATGAACAGCCGTGCAAAAAGCAGCGGGTGGGCGTGGTCACCCTGCGGGCACAGCGTGAATGTCGCGCCGCCGCCGTCCTCATGGTCATGCCGCATGATGTCTACTGTCATGCCGTATACAGCTTCCTGCATGAACGACAGCTCAAGCCGCCTCAGCCGCGAGGAGTCCATTTGCTCGAGCGTGAACTGGTTGAGCAGCAGCACGATGTAGCGCACCGTGTTGACATGGCGGTAGAAGTCGATGTCGCAGTATCGGAATGTGTAGCCTCGAGTATCGGCGGTAGCCGTGAGTGCTGCGGCGGGACACTCCTCGCCGGCGGCGAATATCGGCGCTTGGCGTGCCTGTCGCTCTATAGGTGCACGCGAGCCGTCGATGTATTCTTCGGCAAGCGGCAGGTGCGACAGCCCGAGGCTGCGGTGTGTGGCAGTGTCGATGACCATCCACACCGTCCGTGCATAGCCTATGGTCTCGCCTCGGCAGTCCTCGACGCGGAACGCCCGCTCCGAGAAGCGGCGGTTGTAGCTCTCTATCCATGTCGTCAGGCGGTAGCTTTCGTTTACCTTGGGCCATCGCTCCATTTCAATTGTCAGGCGTGACAGCACCCATCCGCCGCCTGTCTCCTCCATGTCGGGGTTGCCGATATGCAGGGCGTTGGCGTGAGCCGTAGCCGTGTCGATGATGTTGCTCACCAGTATGTGCGCCGCCAGTTCACGCTGTGCGTTGGCCTCGTTGGCTGACACGAAATACTCCTCGCTCAGTGTCTTCTCCTTTCCCATTGCGAACGTCATTTGGCGTAGTCCCACTCCTTGAACGAGGTGGTGGACTCGATGGCCTTCTCGATGTCGTCCGGCAGGGCGGGGAAGAAATCGTAGCCGGTCAGCTTCTCGAGCTCGTCAATGGTCATGACATAGTTCTGCATATTGCCCGGCGCCGACATGTTCGGGTAAACGAATGCGATGCCCCTCGGCGCGGAGATGTATGGCGCGGCAATGGCCTTGAAGAACGCTGACGGCACACGCACTCCCCCCTCGCCGATGCGGGTGTTGTCACCCTTGTCGTATATCGGTCCGGCGGCTATCAGCAGCACGCCGTCGCGGTCGGTCCACTTGCGGCATTTCTTCTCGAGCGTGCTCCAAGCCCCTGAATTGAGGGCGTGGTCTTGCGGGGCTATGTTGGCCATCGAGAAACAGTCGTGCATCGCCTGTTCGCTCCACTTCATGTCGGCAGCGGGGCATAGATGCCCCCGGTCATAGCCCGAATGTTTGTAGTCGTCTGTGCTGCGGCATCCGCTGATTTCCTCGTCGGTCCAGAACTTGCTCTTGCCGCGAGACACCGCGCCGTCAGTCTCGTCGCGTGTCAGCTCCCATGCCGACCAGTTCGGCGTGCCGTTGTCCTTGTTGAACGACACCGTGTACCCCTCGTACCGCTTCACCTGCGAGGGTGTTCCGCTTGGAACAGACGGCAGTTCTGCGTCTGCTATTCTGCCGTTGGAGGCTTGGGTTGCGGCATTGTGGTCACGGGCATCGCCCTGGTTGTGGCATGAACATATCGCCAGAGCTGCAGCCGCTACGGCGACTGCGCCCGTCATCAGGTATTTCAGATAATTGCGCATATAGAAATCGGTCAAAACTCGTCACCGCGAAATTACAAAAAATTCGTGAGCCGCCCAACCTCCGGTCGGCGGTTCACTATTTGGGTGAGAACATTCTTCATTCCGCTGCAAAGGTAGTCAAATTCCGGACAGTAAACGATGTTTTTCATGTTTTTCTGTACGGAATTTGCGCTATTGCGGAGGCAATGCTGGGATTACGGCAAAAAAGCAGGGAGCGGTTTCCGCTCCCTGCCGTCGTTTTGCATCACACTAAAATCCTTTGTTCTCAGATGAGTTCCGTCGCTTTTCAGATGCGCACCTTGCGGCCCTCCACGATGTAGATGCCTCCTGCGAGTTCTACTGTGGTCTTGCCTTCCTGAGCATTGACGGTTGCAACGTTGCGCCCTGCGATGTCGTATACGCGGACTGCGCGAGCCTCGCCGGCGTTCTCGATGACGAGCTGGCCGTGTGAGCCGTATACGCGGAGCGTGTTGTCAGCGCCAACTGTCTCAACCACGCCGGTCTCCTTGAAGTCCTCGGGCATGTTGTAACCTGCCATGAGGATAGCCCATGTGTCGCTGGGGGCGTTGACGGTGAGGTCGCCGAGCAGCTCGAAGGGAGCAGAGGAGGCGGTGTTGCGGCCGCGAGCGGTGATGTAGATTGTCGCGTCTGTGGGGTCGTATGCGATAGTCTGGCAAGTAGGCATCTGGCCTCCCTTGACGAGGTTCCATTCAGTAGCCGGGTCGGAAGCGAGTGTCTCTGCGTCGTATGTGCGCATGAACACGCCGACAGTGCCGTTCATGGCGTAGCCGAACACGTATACCTTGTCAGTGTGCTGCTCGTTCTGGACAGCCTTGAAGTAGCCGCAGAGAGCGGAGTAGCCCTGGCCGAGGGTAGTCGGGTATGATTCGCGGCTTGTCACGCCCTTGACCCATGCGCCGGTAGCAGCGTCAAACTTGCAGATGAAGCCTTCGCGGACGCTGGGGGTGGCAGCTGTAGAGGTGAAAGACTTGCCTTCGCCGGCAGAGATTATGCCGTCAAACATCCCGGTGAACCAGAGGGTGTTGCCCACCTTGGTGATGCCATAGTACTGGAAGCCCATCTTGCCGCCGATTTTCTCGCCTTTGAGGGGAGTGACCCAGTTGGCAGTCAGGTCGGCGTTCATTGAGAAGAGGATGGGTGAGAAGTCGCCGGCGAGAGTGAATGACTTGCCGCCGAAGTTCATCTTCACGCCGTCGCCGTTGATGAGGCCCTGGCCGTAGAGGCAGCCGTCTTTCCACTCGAGGCGGTCGATTTTCTCGCTTGAGGGTATGCCGCTCTCGAGGATAGACTGTGCGCTGGCGATGTACGAGCCGTCATTGCCGTTCAGCTTGATGATGTACATGTCGCCGGCAGCTGACTGTGCGTCGGCAGACCAGCAGCTGTCGTCGTGCAGAGAGAGGACGACGGGACGGCCTGAAGTCGGGATTGTCATGTTTG
Source organism: Porphyromonadaceae bacterium UBA4702 (assembly GCA_002404675.1). Taxonomy (GTDB): domain Bacteria; phylum Bacteroidota; class Bacteroidia; order Bacteroidales; family Muribaculaceae; genus Lepagella. The sequence goes on from DHKE01000001.1 coordinate 42,837, forward strand.
CGCGGAAGTTGCCGGCGATGTATACGTTGTCGAAGTCATCGACAGCAGTGGCGGCAACGGAGATAGCGTCGGAGTAGAAAGTCTCCGTTGCCTCGTCCTTGAAGCGGTCAACCTGAATGAACTTCACCCAGAGGAGGTCGCCGTCAGCGGATAGGCGGCCTATCATAATCTGGTAGAAGCGGCGCAGGTCGCTGTCATCGTGGTTCCAAGTGTAGGTGTGTGTCTGGTTCTTGCCGTCCACGAGGGTAACGTCGTTCCAGAGGTATTCGCCGCTGCCGCCGTCATCGGTGTTGCGCAGCTTGGCAGTGAATATCACGCCGCCGTCAGAGGTAGCCACCACGTCGCCCTGGTTGTTGTAGAAGTCGCAAGTGGTGGAGTTCATCTTCCAGAGGAGGTTGCCCTGCTTGTCAGTCTTCATGATGCAGAGGTTGTTGTTCTGGCTTGTTCCGTTGGGGTCGTAGTCAGCTCCCTGGAAAAGCACGTTTTGTCCGAAATAGATGTCTCGGATGTCGTGCTTCGTGCCGCCGAGGAGGTGCCAGTAGACGTTGTCATCGGCAGAGATTGCGTTTGACTGAGCCTGATCGCCGGCAGTGGTAGCGCTGTCGAATGTGGCTCCCCACACGGCCTGCGGCGCGGTCAGTTCAGCCCCTGCGGAGAGTATTGACCCGCAGAGGGCTATGATGCTGAAAATGGTAGACTTTTTCATGTCTCGTATGCAGTTGATTTATGTTTTTATTTCACGCTGCAAAATTACGGCTATCGGCGGTGCGAAAAAATACCGCAAATGCGGTAAAAACGCGGTGCGGAATACCACATTCGCGGTATTGACCTGCCGCCGGGGCGGTGCTAACTTTGCACTCACAAATAATTAGGTATAGACACCCCTGATTTTCCAGGAAATGAAGCATACTAAGAAGACAACAACCTTGGGTTTGGCGGCACTGGCTCTCATTGCGATGCGGGCCGGTATGCCTGCCGGTCACGCCGCGACGGTCAGTGACCGGCAGGCAACGCCTTCTGACAGCATCGCGGCGGACAGCATAGGCAAGAAGCCGGAGAAGAAGCCAGCCAAGCAGCGGAAAGAGCACCATAAAGAAACGCAGCTCGATGAGGTGGTGGTGACTGCTCGCGAGGGCGACGGCCTGACGGCCTCATCGCGCATTGACCGCTCGGCGATGACGCACCTGCAGCCGACGAGTTTCACCGACCTGCTCGAGCTTGTCCCGGGCAACATATCGAAGAACCCCGCCATGGGCGAGGCCAACCTCATCACCATACGCGAGACTGGCACGCTGGGCGCGACCGGCCAGAAGGTGCAGAACGAGGACTATGACATCTCCTCGCTCGGCACTCTGTTCATGGTGGACGGCGCACCGGTCAACGGTGACGCGAATATGCAGGGCGTGGGCACTTCCACTTCGGGCGACGCTCCCTCGGCGGCACGCAACATCACCAACAAGGGCGTGGATATGCGCACCATATCGACCGACAACATCGAGAGCGTTGAGATAGTGCGCGGCATCCCCTCGGCAGAGTACGGCAACCTGACCTCGGGCCTCGTCAAGATAAGCCGTATACGTAGCGCGACCCCGTTCACAGCCCGCTTCAAGGCTGACGAGTACAGCAAGCTCTTCTCTGCCGGCAAGGGCGTGTCGATAGGGAGGTACGACCATGTGCTCAACCTCGACCTGACGTATCTCGACTCAAAGGTTGACCCTCGAGATGCCCTCGAGAACTACAAGCGGCTCACCGGCTCGGCGCGTATGGCTATGAAATTCCAGAGCGACCTTGCTGGAATAGACTGGAACTACGGACTGGACTACACCGGCTCTTTCGACAACGCGAAGGCCGACCCTGACCTTAATTACAACAAGATAGACGAATACAAGTCAAGTTACAACCGCATCGCGTTCACGTCCGACCTCGACATCTCGCTCTTCTCCAACGCTTTTTTCAACAACATCGATGTGAACACGTCTGCCAGCTACCAGGTTGACCGTCTGGAGCGTCACAAGCAGGTTGCGCCGCAGCGTGCGTCGGTAGCCCCCACGTCGATGCAACCGGGCGTAAACCCCGGCGAGTACCTGCTGGGCGAGTACATCGCCGACTATGAGAGCGACGGCCGTCCGTTCAACCTCTTTGTCAAGGGGAAGGCTTCGGGCCAGCGCAAGACATGGTCGCTGACACACAAGTATATGGTCGGCGGCGAGTGGACGCTGTCGAAGAATTTCGGCCACGGCCAGATATACGACCTGCGCCGCCCTCTGGCAGCCGCCTGGACTTCGCGTCCACGCGACTTCCGCGACATACCCGCGCTCAACGTGCTGTCGTTCTTCATCGAGGACGAGGCGTCGATGCCGATAGGGGGCAACATGCTGACCATGCGCCTCGGCCTGCGCTCGATACAGCTGCCCGGGCTGTCGAGCAAGTATTACCTCGCCAACCGCCCGTACCTCGACCCGCGCTTCAACGCCAAGTGGAAGTTTGCCGGCATACCCACCAAGAGCGGCGACATGGTGTTCGCTCTGTCGGGCGGCATAGGCCTGACCACCAAGATGCCTACGCTCGACTACCTGTTCCCGCAGGAGAACTATGCCGACATCATCCAGCTCAACTACTATGACATCAACAAGCCTAAGGAAAACAGCCTCATCAGCCTAATGACATACGTCAACGATGCTGTCAACTATGACCTGAAGGCGGCACGCAACCTGAAATGGGAGGTGACGGCCTCGCTGCACTGGCGCGGCAACAGCCTCAACGTGACCTATTTCCAGGAGAACATGAACTCGGGCTTCCGCTACTCGCCGGTGTATGCTCCGTATGCCTACCGCAAGTATGACGCTTCGGGCGTCATCTCCTCGCAGCTCTCCTCGCCGCCGGTGCTCGACGAGCTGCCGTTCACCGACGAGCGAGTGCTGCGCAGCTACCGCCGCGCTACCAACGGCACACGCATATTCAAGCGAGGCATCGAGTTTACCGCCTCGAGCGAGCGGTGGAAGCTGCTGCACTCCAAACTGACGATTACCGGCGCATGGTTCAAGACCACTTACAGCAACTCGCAGATGCTGTTCTCCGAAGTGTCGGATGTCATCAACGGCGCGGCTGTGAGCGACCGCTATGTGGGCCTGTATGACTACCGCGACGGTCGTGTGACCGAGCAGGTCAACACCAATTTCATGATTGACACGCAGATACCGCGCTGGGGACTCATCTTCACAACCACGCTGCAATGCATGTGGTGGGTCAAGACCACGCGCTTACCCCTCGACGGCCGCCCGGTGCAGTATCTCGACGCTGCCGACGGCGAAATGCACCCATACGATGCCGCTGCCGAGAATGACCCGGCTCTGCGCTACCTCGTCAAGACTTACAACGGCGACACGTTCAAGACCGTCAAGGTGCCTTTTGCTGCATACCTCAACCTGAAGGCGACCAAAAGAATTGGCGACCATGTCAAGATAGCCCTCTTCGTCAACCGCATCATAGACTGGCTTCCCGACTACCGCGCCAACGGCCTGCTGATACGCCGTGCCTCAAACGCATATTTCGGCATGGAGCTAAACCTCTCCATCTGACCTCAAACCTGTGAAATAAACGATACACCTATATGAATATCAGAACACTACTCATCGCGATAGCGACCTTCGCCACGGCTCTGCTGACGAGCTGTGACGAGCACCTCGACGCTCCCGACAGCGGCGCGGCCGTGACCGTGCAGCTCAACTGGGGCGACACCGAACAGCCGGACAACATCACGGACGGCAAGGTGACGTTCAAGAACATCAACACTGGGCAGGTGACGACCTTCTCCCTCGACACTGAAAGCATCTCCGTCGCCCCCGGCCTGTACGACATCTCCCTGACCGCCACAGCAGCCCTCCCCAACGGCGGCGTGGCTGAGGTGAAGGCGTTCCGCCAGTCGGTGACCATCGCTGCCGGCGACAATGCGGTGGAACTCTCGCCGTTCTGCACCATCAACTCCGACGACTTCATCATCTCCGAAATCTTCTTCACCGGCACGCTGCAGCCCTCCGGCAACCAGTATTACGGCGACGACTACATCAAGATATACAACAACACCGACCATGTGCTGTACGCCGACGGGCTGACCATATTCGAGTCGAAGTTCACCACCACGCAGAAGTTCGAGTATTCGCCCGACATCATGAGCGAGGCGATGACCGTCCATGCCCTCTACACTGTCCCAGGCAGCGGCAAGGAGCATCCGGTCAACCCCGGCGAGTACCTGCTGATAGCCGATACCGGCATCGACCATACGGTCATCAACCCCAACTCTTTCGACCTCTCCAGTGCCGACTTCGAGTGGTATGACGTATCGACCAAGCCGGCGCACACCGACATCGACTCGCCGACAGTGCCAAACCTCGACAAGTGGTATTGCTACACGCTCTCGTTCTTCGTGCTGCACAACCGAGGCTTCCGCGCATACGGCATCGCGCGCATACCTGTTGACAAGGACGAGTACCTGAAGGACTACTGGTACACCTATGACTATACTATCGTCGTGCCGGCCGGCACGTTCCCCATGTCGCAGTCGGCGTACAAGCTCCCCAACAAGTGGATAGTCGATGTGGTCAACTGCTCGGTGGCTGCTGAATACGAGTGGAACGTGTCTGATCCGAGCCTCGACATGGGCTGGACCAACTGCGGCACTATCGACCACGACAAGACGCGCTATTTCCACGCTGTGCGCCGCAAGCTCGCCGGCTTTTCCGCGACAGGCACGCCGATATTCCAGGACACCAACAACTCTACGGAGGATTTCAACGCCATGGTGACACCCTCCGAGATAGAACGCCAGGGCACTGCCAAGGACATCAACGGCACTCCTTGCACCGTGCAGACCTACGACGGTGTAGTACCCATTGGAAAGAGCGAAAAATGAGATTAGGCATCTTGACATCTACGCTGTTGGCAGCCGCCCCCGTGTTTGCGGCGACGGCAGCCGACTCGCTTGCTGTGGCGCAGAAGTCTGCGGCGGAGGCAACGGGGTTTGCCGGCTTTGCCGCGCTTCCGTTCACCAATCCTGCCGTCCGCCCCTTGCAGCGCGGCTACTCGTACTCGCAAGCGCGGCTGGGCCACAGCTCGCAGCTGCAGACACGCGCCGCCACGATAGAAAAGGGAAGGGGCGAGCAGAAAGGCTTCTTCGCTGCCGATGCCTTTATACACTCTGGCAGCTCGACGGTGTGGGGCAGCGCGGCATACCACAACGGCCGCATCCTCGGCATGAACCTCTGCGAGTCGCCTGACTACGACAAGGTGTACCCCTACGTCATTGCCGACACCATTGGCGGCAACCAGTCGCTCGAGCGGTACATGTTCTCTGGAGGCTATGCCCGCAGCGGCGAGGCCGTGTCGTGGGGCGTGTCGCTCGGATACGTCGCCGGTCTGTACTACCGCCAGGTAGACCCGCGTCCCAAGACCATTTCGGGACAGCTGAACATCGCTGCCGGCGTGACGTTCCGCATCGGGGGCTATGACCTCGGCCCTGCATTATTGTTTGAACGCTACCGCCAGTCTACGGGCATCTCCTTTGTCAGCGAAATGGGCGACTCCAAGCTGTACCACCTCACTGGCCTCGGCACTGACTATGCGCGTTTCGCCGGCAGCGGCGTGAATGTGTTCAGCGATGGCTATACATACTCCCTCGGCGCAGACCTTTACCCCCGCAGCGGCTCTGGCGCGTTTGCCTCGGCTCGCTTCTCGCTCATGACCATGCGCCATGTGGTGTCTGACCTCAACAAGCTCCCCCTTGGCAATGTCAACCACCGTGCCGCTGATTTCCAGGCCGGATATGTGTACGCCTCCGGCAGCCGCTGGCGGTGGAAGGCCATGGCAGAGGGCGGCATATACCGCCGCCACGGCAAGGAGAACCTGTTCGGCGACGCGACTTCCGGCTCTTATCCGCAGATAGGCTCGCGTCTGGCGTTTGCTGACAATGCCTGGCGGCTGGCAGCCGGCGGCGTGGCGGAGTATTCCGCAGGCAGCTGCCGCTTGGCCCTCACTCCGAAAGTCGGCTTCCAGCACCGCCTGATGTCCTACATTGCCGGACGCGAATGGCTGCAGGACGGCATGACGGTTTCGGCTGACTTCTCCATGGCGTGGTCGCCGGCGCAGAGATGGGTGTACAAGTTCCGCCTCGCCGGCATGCTGTACGACCCCACATCCTCCGGCCTGAAATCAGGCACTGTAGGCAGCGACCGCGAATCGCAGCTGTTTGCCGCTGCGCTGAAGGAGGATTTCCGCAACGCCACCTGCACACGCCGCACACTCTCCGCCGCCCTTGCTGGCGAGTATGCCATCAGCGCAAAGTATGCTGTGGGCATCGACGTGACATACCGCCACGAGAACTATGCCAGCGGCGTAATCGGCAACGGCATCGAGGCAGCGGTCAGCTTCATATTCTGATACACAACACATCAACCGATACATGAAAAATCGCATAACATCATTGATATGGATAGTTCTGGCGGTCATCGCCGGGCTTCCTGCATACGCCGCCGACACGAATGTCGTGAGCGGCAAGCTGCCCAACGGGCTGACATACTACATCTACCGCAACGAGTCGCCTGCCGGCCGCGCCGACTTCTTCCTGTCGCGTGGCGTGGGCTCGATAGTCGAGCGTGAGGACGAGCGCGGACTGGCGCATTTCCTCGAGCATCTCGCCTTCAACGGCACCAAGCATTTCCCTGGCAACTCGCTGATAGGGTGGCTCGAGTCGATAGGCGTGAAATTCGGCGAGAACCTGAACGCTTTCACCTCCGTAGACCAGACGGTCTACAACATCTGCAAAGTGCCTACGGCTCGCGAGTCCGCCCTTGACAGCTGTCTGCTCATCTTGCGCGACTGGAGCAGCGACATCACTCTCGCCGACAAGGACATCGATGCCGAGCGCGGAGTGATAAAAGGGGAGTGGCGGCACCGCAATTCAGCCTCCAACAGGCTCTTGCAGCGTGCCGCTCCGCGCATCTACGGCTCGTCGCTCTACGGCCAGCGTCTCCCGATGGGTCTTATGAGCGTGGTCGAGACATTCCCACCGCAGCGGCTGCGCGATTTCTACAACCGCAACTACACGCCTGACACCGAAGCTATTATCGTGGTCGGAGACATCGACGTGAAGAAAATGGAGAAGAAGATCCGCAAGATGTTCGGCAATATCAAGAAGGCCAAGACTCCTGTCGTGGCTGACCGCCATGTCGAGACTGGCATGCCGTTTATGGCTGTGGCTGAAGCCGACCCGGAACAGACCACCGAGATGGTGCAGCTCTTCTTCAAGCACCCTGCCGTTGATGGATTGTCGCAAGAGCAGGAGGCTCGCGCCGAACTGGTGTCGAGCCTCTTGACGGCGATGCTCGTCGAGCGGTTTGACCGCCTCGAATTGCAGCCAGATGCCCCTGCAACAAACATCGGCGTGGGCGACACGCGCTTCCTCATCTCCGAGCCTATGCGCACCCTGCTGGTGCGAGGCGCAGTGCGAAAGGGCAATGCTCCCAAAGCAGTTGCCGCTTTCTATACCGAAATCAAACGCGCCCGCGACTTCGGCTTCTCTGCCGCCGAGTTTGACGACGCCCGCAAGCAGTTGGCAGAAGACATTGCCACAACACTCGACAAGAACCGCGACCGCAGCAACACGGTCATTGCCCGCTCCTTATCCAAAGCGTTCCTGAACGGCGAAACCCTCAAAACACCGCAGGAGGAGCATGACCTGCGCGTCTCACAGCTCGACAGCATCACTATCGACGAGGTTGTGGCATACCTGCGCAGCATCGTCAATACCGACGGCACTGACGTGCTCGTGCTGCTTTATACCAACTATGCAGATGCTGCCGGCGAAAAGGGCGAGCAGGCCCTGAAGGATGCTTTCTTCTCCGTCAACGCCCTCACACTCGAACCGTACAACCCCGAAGAAGCTCCCGTGGAACTGAAGCTGAAAGAACCTGCGCCCGGCAAGGTGGTCAGCGTAGAGGAAAACGGACCTTTCGGCACATCTGTCGTCACGCTCTCCAACGGACTGAAGGCATACCTGCGTCCGAACAAGGAGAAACCAGGCCAGATATATTTCCGCGGCGTCGGCATGGGCGGTCTTTCGCAGGATTACAGCGAGGCTGACGCCGGCTCGCTCAAGCTCCTCAACGAGGCTGTGGCCGCTTCTGGTGTCGGCGAAATGACCAACTCCGACTTGCGCCGCTTCACGCAGGGCAAGGAGTTGAAAGTGTCAGCCATGGTAAGCAACACCGAGGAAACCATCGAGTTCTCCGCCTCGCCCGCAACGCTCGAAGACGCTTTCCGCCTCGCATACCTCAAAGTGACCGACATACGCCGCGACGACAAGGCTTACGCCGCGCTTATGGCCTCCAAGGAGAACTCGCTCGCCAACCGCCGCCTAAACCCTGTGCAGACCATGGGTGACTCCATAACCTGCAATGTGTATTCGCACCACCCCCTCGGCGGCCAGCCCACTGCCGAGATGCTTGCCTCGGTTGACTATGACACTATGCTCCGCATTTACCGCGACCGCTTCGCCGACTTCGCCGATTTCCGCTTCTATGTGGCCGGCGACTTCGACACCGACTCCGTCAAGATGATGCTCGAGCGGTATGTGGCTTCGCTTCCCGTGGGCGGACGCATCGAGAAATCCCGCGACATCGGCTACCGCTTCTCCCCCTCGAAGGACGTGAAATTCTCACGCACAATGGAAACGCCTGTCGCTGTCGTCTACCAGTTCCGCCACACACCGGCTGAATACAACCTGCAGAATGTCATTTGCGCCTCTGCCGTGGGGCAGCTGCTCAAGGCGCGGCTGCTCGCAGACCTGCGCGAGAAACGCGGCTGGACTTACGGCATCACCACACACGGCGCGATAACCGCCGGCATGAACGGCGACGACCCGAGCGAGTTCATGCTCCCCGTATACGTCAAGGTTGACCCCGACCACTATGCCGAAACGGCGCAGATTATCGACGCGACACTGGCAGACATGGCTGCGGGCAATATCACGCCGCAGGAACTAGACAAGGTGAAGGAATACATGCTCAAGTCAGTCGCCGACAGCCGCAAGGACAACGCCTACTGGCTCGTGGTGCTGCGCCAGTACGACAAGACCGGCCTCGACATGGACAGCAGCTACGAGAGCTGCGTTGCCAGCCTGTCGCCGCAGACTGTATCAGCGTTCCTCGGCCGGGTGCTTGCCGGTGCGCAGACCCTGCGCCTTACCATGACCCCGAATCAAGAATAATACATAACTTTTCAATTCCCAATTTGTGAGAGGCGTGCCGCTGATGAGAGTGGCACGCCTCATTTTTTAGGCACAGTCCACTCCTGAAAAATACGAGAGGATTATTTGTCACTAAATCACCGCATTGCATTTTTCGTTTCGCTGTTTTGAGGCATTTCATTTCGCTATTTTGAGGAGAGTCTTATCCAGTCGTCGCGGATTATTCGATTTTTATATTTAACTTTGTTGTCTGGATAAACCGCTTTTGTAAATGAAAATTCGTTCTTCTATTTCCGATACGCCGCTGGATCTGCCCGCAAACGATTTCGGCACTGAACAGTATGTGCAGGGGCTTGTGCAGTTCATTTCTCATTCATCCGCCCCTATAACCATCGCTTTGCAGGGTGAATGGGGAAGCGGCAAGACCTCGTTGATGAACCGCCTCTACAACGACCTTTGTACCGTGGGCAAAGATTTCATCGGGATTAACATCAATACATGGGAGTATTCGATGCTTGCGACTCCTGAGGAAACCGTAGTCAAGATTATCGCTCAGCTCGTGCGCGAAATCTCTGGCTCTGACCCGAAATCCCGGAACGCGACACTCCGAATTTTCAAGTCAATAGTCAATTTCAGTTATAGGGTAGGACGTGAAGCAATGAAGGTAGCCTCGCCTGCCGCAGCAATGCTTGTGGAAGGTGTAGGGATGCCAACCGAACTCGGCGACGGCAACGAAAAAAGCCGCAACGTCACCCTCACAGACTTGAGAGAGGCTCTCACCCAATCAATCGAGGCGATTTGTGACCCCAACGATCCCAAGAAGAAGGATGGAATCGTGATTTTTGTCGATGACCTGGACCGCCTTAACCCTCCGGTGGCTGTTCAGATTCTCGAATTGCTTAAGAATATATTCACCCTAAATCACTGCATTTTCGTTCTCGCAATTGACTACGATGTGGTTGTCAAAGGGCTTGAGCCGAAATTCGGCAAACTCGGTTCTTCCAATGAACGAGAGTTCCGCTCCTTCTTTGACAAAATCATACAGGTGCCCTTCCAGCTGCCGGTCAACAATTATCAGCCAATGGACTTCGTGCTTGACTCTCTTGAGTCAATAGGCTACATTACTCATGTGGAAAGAGGACTTCCAAAGGTCCAGAGCGTCATCGCGAAAGTGGTTGTTTCATCGGCTGGGAAAAATCCTCGCTCTATCAAGCGGCTGATAAACACACTCTCTCTTAATGATTGCATCGCTCGGTGCTGCACCAAAAACGAGAATGACCCGCTTGAGGCCAAATTTATTAATTTCGCCTTTGTCGCCATGCAAGTGTGCTTCCCAAAGATTTATAACATACTTGTTGCCAATCCAGTATTCGAGAAATGGGATAAGAGTGTAGCCGCTAAGTTGAATCTGCATTTAGGCTCGGTCAAGGAGGAAGACGAAGAGGTAAACGGCGATGTCATTTTGGATGCCCTATGCCGGAAAGATACTTACATCGCGAAAAATCAATACAATATCATCTCATTGTTCAAGGTGATTTCCGATAACATACCTGCCAGTATCGGCGACAAAGAAGAGTATCTCAGAACAATTCTGAAACGTTCGGCATCCACTAGTATCGATCCAACTCCCGAAAAGGTCGAGTTTGACCGCAAGGCGCTCATATACGCTCTGCATGACAACGTTGAGGATTACATCTGTAAAAAGTTGCCCGACCACGGATACAAAAAGAAGAAGAATACCGGCAATGGCGGTTTTTTCATTTATTTGCCAGATGAATCCAGCTTTGAAGTCGTTTTCCAGCCTGAACTGACTGGTGATGAAGACAGAATCGCATTGTCGATATGGCTGAAAACCGAAAATGAACGTCCGGAAAGACTCAAAGGGATGCCCTTGGAAGAAGTCCTTGAAGATGAAGCTGTTTCGGAGGTTCTAAAGCCCATGAACGAGACAGTCAAGAAATACCGAGAGTTAGGGCTGATTGACGGGAGAACATTTGACGGCGGCAAGAAATGCGACAATATAATTGAGGAGTTCGAATTGCGCAAGGTGGAACTCGGTTGGCATGAATTATACAGCGGCAATCTCGAATTTTGGATAAACCTCAAGTCCCCTTCTGATTTCGAGGAGCCGATTGTCGTTGAAGCCATTGGCGAGCTTGTCATTGCAGCTTATAAGTTGAACTGCAGGGCTTTGGAACTCGCATAACCTTGACAGACAACTGTTAGTTTTCAGTTGGGGTTACAGTGACTATTATGGGTTGTTGAGGGCGAAGATTGGCGAGGTAAGTGTCGATGAATACAATGATCTTACGGAGAAGGGGCTGGGGAAAATAAAGGCAGCTATTACATCAGAAGGCAAAACCAACGATATCAAATTCTCAGTGGATTATATCAAGCCAACATCTGTGGTGCGCCAGTTCTATTAAGGAGTGATTAGAGCCGACGCTGTGTCCCTGCTTTGGCCGTGTATTCACACGAGTTCTGCGCATTTTGACACACCCCTGCTTTGACACCTCAATCATTCGGCGAGGCGTGTCAGTCCTTCAGGCTCGCGAGCGGTATGACTTTCACGCCGTCGGGGCGTGTGTATGCTATCGATCCGCCGGTTATGACCATCAGCAGGTCAGGTTCGCGCAGTTTCAGTTGTCCCTCTTTATTGTTGTATTTCCTGACCAGTTCCCGTATCTCCAACAGGTGCTTTGCTCCCATTTCGATTTCCGCGCTGCCGAGCTTGAACTCTATCAGTGCGTATCTGCCGTCGTCCAGGTGCAGCACGCAGTCGGCTTCGAGGTCGTAGCGGTCATGGTAATATGACAGTTCGCCGTACATGGCTTGCGAGTATGCACGCAGGTCGCGCATCGCCATGCACTCGAATATGAACCCGAATGTCTTCAAATCCATTTCCAGGGTCGCTGGCGAGATCCCCATGGCAGCCACGGCTATTGACGGGTCTGCAAGCTCTCGTTTGGGGCTTTTGCGGATTACGGTCGCTGACCTCACGGCAGGAGACCATGCCGGCACGTCCTGTATCACGAACAGCCGTGTCAGAGCTTTCACATAGTCGTCGTATGTGCGGTCGGAGCAGTTGTCGTTCATCGCGTTCACGTCGCGGAGCAGGTTGGCGCGTTTGGCAAGTGTGGACAGGTTGCGCGAATAGGTGCGTATTATGGCTTTCGCCAGTGCCGGGTCTCGCTTCACTCCGTCTACGCTGATAATGTCCGCTTCGACTACGCCGTCGAGGTATTCCCTGGCGATGCGCAGGGCTTCTGCTGAATTGCCGCGCCGCAGCGATGCCGGCCAGCCGCCACGGCACGCGGAGCGTATCAGGTCATTGACTCCCATTTCGGAAATGTTGCCGTCGATGTCCGTCTCGGGGTTGTCAAACAGCTCTTTCAGCGATACTGTCCCGGAAGACTCCCCCGATTCGTACAGGCTCATCGGGTACATCTTCATCCGGGATATTCTGCCGGTGCCGCTGTGCAGTATCTGTGTGCGGTCTATCGAGTTGCTGCCGGTCAGTATGAACTGCCCTGGTTCACCTCCGCGCTCGTCAACCGCCATACGGACGGCATCCCATAGAGCTGGCGCGTCTTGCCATTCGTCGATTAGCCGGGGTGTATTCCCCTTCAGCAGGTTTGACGGCTTTGTGGCGGCAGTGGCGAGGTATGCCCCTCTCATGTCCGGGTCTTGCAGCCGCAGCACACTCTTGGATTGCTGTGCTGCAGTCGTCGTTTTGCCGCACCATTTAGGACCTTCGATGAGAACTGCTCCCATGTATGAGAGCCGGTTTTCGAGTACCTTGTCTGCTATTCGGGGTAGATACTTCATATTTGTCTGATATTTAGACTGCAAAGGTACTTCAAATATTCGATACTTACAAGCCGTTTCGCTGTTTTGAGGTATTTTGTTTCGCTGTTTTGAGATATTTTGTTTCGCTGTTTTGAGGTAGTGGGCGATTCCTGCTGGCCTGCGCATAAAACGAGACAGCGCGTCAGCATTGCTGACGCGCTGTCTCCCTTAGTGATCCGCCTGGGGCTCGAACCCAGGACCCCA
>DHKE01000001.1:56182-63756 GCA_002404675.1 Porphyromonadaceae bacterium UBA4702
TCTACCAGCTGAGCTAGCGAATCTCCCTGTATGCTCCGAGGCATAGCCCCGAAAAGCGTTGCAAAGTTACAATGTTTTTCCCGATTACGCAAATTTCAGCGCGTTATTTTTGTGCAAAAATAATTGCGGCATCACATCGTGGTGTCGCAATCTATTGTGTGTCAGTGTTTTCAATTGTTTTCTTGCTGGAGGGCGTAGTAGTAGTCGAGCACATCCTTGGCCGCCGTGAACGGTGACTGCTGGTTGTTCAGCACGCGCAGCTCCTTCTGCTCGAGGAGCGCGGCAACCTGCGGGCGGTTGTAGAAATTGTTGCGCAGCTGCTCGTCGATGGTCTCAATCATCCAGTATTTCGCCTGTTCGTGGCGCAGCCGTTCGAAATAGCCGGTCTTCTTGACATACTCGAAATAGCGGTCTATCATCTCCCACACCTTGTCGATGCCCAGCTCGTAGTATCCGCTGTACGTCATCACCTCCGGCTCCCAGCGGCTCGGTGTGGGCGGGAAGAGGTGGAGCGCGTTGCGCAGCTGTGCCGCTGCCAGGTTGGCACGCTCGATATTGTCGCCGTCAGCCTTGTTGATTGCTATGCCGTCGCACATCTCCATGATGCCGCGCTTGATGCCCTGCAGCTCGTCGCCGGTGCCGGCCACCTGTATCAGCAGGAAGAAATCGACCATTGAGTGGACGGCGGTCTCGCTCTGTCCCACGCCTACGGTCTCGACGAATATGTTGTCATAGCCGGCAGCCTCGCACAGCACGATAGTCTCGCGCGTCTTGCGTGCCACGCCGCCCAGCGAGCCGGCAGAGGGGGAAGGGCGTATGAACACGTTGGGCTGCTGCGAGAGCTTCTCCATGCGCGTCTTGTCGCCCAGGATTGACCCGCGGCTGCGCTCGCTGCTCGGGTCGATGGCGAGGACGGCGAGCTTGCTGCCCGTCTTGAGCACATGCATGCCGAACACGTCGATCGACGTCGACTTGCCCGCTCCAGGAACACCCGTTATGCCGATGCGCCGCGACTTGCCCGAGTGGGGAAGGCATTTCTCTATCACCTCCTGCGCGAGAGCCTGGTGGCGTTCCGCCGTACTCTCGATGAGGGTCACGGCTTGCCCGAGGACTGCGCTGTTGCCCTTCAGTATGCCCTCAATGTAGTCATTGACAGACAGTTCGCGCCGGCGTGCGACGTGAGCCTTCCGGTACGGGTTGATGCTCGGCTGGCTGATGACTCCATCGTTCACCTGAAGTCCCTTGTATTTGCAGTCATTCTCGGGATGTTCCATAATTGAAGCGTATAGTTTTGTGGTGCAAAAGTACATCGTTTGTCTGACACTGCCAAATAAACAGGTGGCGAAATCCCCTCCAGCAAATGAAAACGAGGGTGCGCCGATTGGCACACCCTCGCTATGAGCGGTAATATCAGGCTGGGCTGATACTTATTTGATGACTACCTTCTGCGCCTTGCCGTTCTGAACGCGGATGAACATGCCGTTCTCCGGGTTGGCTACGCGCACACCCTGCATATTGTAGTACTGTGCTTCGCCTTCAGCTGCTGTGATTTCGTCTACGCCGGAATACTCATCGTATTTGATAGGCAAGAGCTGGATTGCACCCTTGAAGTCTGATACGGCAACACGAACATTGTACTTGCCGGCAGCTACTGAACCAACGCCAGCGAAAGTGGTACGGAATGCGTATTCAGTGCCGTTCACTGTGCCGGTGAAGTTTGTCTTCTCTTCAGCGGGGGTGTCCTCTGCAAAATCAACACCCACAAGGATCACGATATGGTTGAGGAGAGAAGCGTCTATGCTTGTCACTTCTGCGGGTTTGAACTCAACAATTTCCTGCGATTCAGCGGGTTCGGAAACGGGGATGATTTCAGGCACGTTGTAGTACTGCTTGTACTGTGCAATCCAGCCAGAGGGAATGACATCACCAACCTCGTATGAGGGCATTTCGCCGTAGATGAGTGTGAAGTCAGTGCCATCGGTTGCGTATGTGTTGATGCCATTCTGGTAAGCAACAGTCAGGGGGAAGTCGATTACACCAGTGTTGCCGTCACCCGCAGAGTAGAAGTCCTCGATAGATGTGTAGAGGTCGAGCACTGTGAGTTTGTATGAAGCCTCGCCGGCGCGGTAGGTGGTAGTTTCGGGTGTAGTAGCCTTGATGGTTGTCTCGCCGGCAGCGACGAGTGTCACTGCGCCTGTGGCAGCGTCTACTGTAGCCACCTCGGGGTTGCTTGAGGTATAAACGGCTGGTGCGTCAGTTGTCTTGGAGAGCTCGGGAGCAGTGAAAGCCTGGCCGATGACTGCGGTGTATGAACCCTCGGGGAATGACAGGCCTGCCGGGGTGAGGGTGCTGGCGCCGCCCTGTTCTGTTTCAAATACAATCTTAGTGATCTGTGCGTTGTATTTGTTGGTCACCTGAAGAGTGTACTTTGTGCCGGCATCCTGATAGTCAGCCGGGATTTCAAATGCAAAGTCAGCCCCTTTTTGGTCGAGCACGACATTCTCCTTGATTTTGTTTGAGCCGGCAGTGACGTTTACAGTAACGTTTGTAGATGCGTTTGCGCCGGTAGTTATTGTGAATTTTGTGCAGTTGTCGGGAAGGGTGAATGCCACGTATCCCATGGGGGTCACTTTCTTGGCAGAGATCTGCAGGTACATCGCGCCTTCGTATTTGCCTTTCTTGCAGTTCATGAACTCGAAGTCAACACCGTTGATTTTGGCTGTTGACGGAGTGGCGGACTCGGCTGTGGGCAGCTGAGCTGCAGTCGTCTCGTCAGAGAAGTTGACAGTCACGTTGTCTGCCATGGCAAATGAGCCGGCGAGAGCGACTGTCGCGATTGAGAGTAGAAGTTTTTTCATATCAAATGAATTTATGTGATTTGTATTGTTTCCTCGTTATTTGTCTGCAAGTAAAGATTTTATGGAAGTCTATCCTCTTATTTGCGCGGCAAAGTTAGTTTCAATTTGCGACCTATGCAAATTTTCCAGATGAAATTTCAGTTAAATTTCATGCCTCGTCGTGGGAATGTGTCACTGGCGCAAGATGCGGCTGAACAGGTCAGTGTATCGTGCGGCGACGGCCGGGGCGGCAAACTTGCTGCGGACGGCCTCGAACATCGTGTGGCGTGTCTCCTCGGTCAGGAGGTTGGCGGCTGCGCTGGCGATGCCGTCGGCGATGCCGGCTGCTGCGGCGTGTATGTCGTCGGCAAAGGGGACGATGCAGCCCGTCTTGCCGTGGTCGATGATGTCGGCTTGTCCCCCGCGGTCGAAGGCTACGGGGACGCAGCCGTATGCCTGTCCCTCGACGAGTGTGCCGGGGAGTGTCTCGTAGAGTGAGGTGGAGACCACGATGTCGGCGTTGTCATACGCCTCGCGTATGCGCGACGGGGGGATTGTGCCGAGGTGTGTGGGGGGGATGGCGATGCCGTCGAGTGCTGCGGGGTTTTTCAGGCCTCCGTATGTGATGAGGCGGTAACGCCGCTGTCCGCCGGGCTGCTCGGCGAGCAGCCGTGAGGCTTCGATGAGTATCGGCAGCCCCTTTATAGGGTCGTCGAGGCGAGCCGCGCCTATGAGCAGGCGCACGGTCTTGCCGGTGTTGTCGGGGCGTGGCGTGTATTTCTCGTCCAGCGGGAATGCGTTGGGGATGACCGTCATGTCGGCATCGGCGAGGAGCGAGGAGGCGGCAGCTCGCTCGGCGAGCCAGTTGCTTACAGCCACATAGTGTATGCCGGTGTGCCGGCGCAGGTCGTCCTTGCGCTGCCAGGTGCGGAATGACAGGTCGCGGGGCGACTTGCGGCTGCCCATCAGCGGGCAGTTGCCGCAGTGGCTGCGGAAACCATCGCACGTGCCGGCGTGGTGGCACACTCCAGTCATGCACCACATGTCGTGCATGGTCCACACGATTTTCTTCCCCGTCTCGGCGAGCCTCCTTATTCCGCGCAGCGACAGCACACCCTGGTTGACCCAGTTCAGGCAGATGATGTCGGCGTCGCGCACCCACGGATGCCGCCACAGCGCCACGCCGTCGCCGCAGGTGTCAACCTTGAAGAGGTTTTCGCGCTTGAAGCCGAGACGTGCGAATATGGCGAGCCTTTCGGCGAGGAAAGCGCGGCGCATCATCAGCGGCTGCGCGGCGAGAGCGACGTGCGGCGAGTCTGTCTTTTTTTCGGTCACAAGCATGCGGGCGTCTATGCCCACGTCACGGAGGGCGTTGACAAGGCGCATGGAGACGACTGCCGCACCTCCGGTGCTGTCAGACTTGTTGATGAGTGTTACGCGCATGGTTCAGAAGATTTCAGGGGTTGGCGCGGCGCGCCCATGTCTCGAAGCGGTACTCGATGCCGTCTGCGGAGGCATGCGTTTCTGAGGCTTCTGCCAGTTCCCACTCTCGCTCGTCGGGGAGGGGGAAGAACGTGTCAGCGTCGGGGCAGTCAGCGTCGATGCGAGTGAGGTGTATGGTGTCAGCCAGTGGCATCATCTGCCTGTATATCTCGCCGCCGCCGATGATGAACACCAGCGGGTCGGTGACAGTGGCACGCAGCGCGTCGGCTAATGAGGCGAACACTTCTGCGCCCGGCGCGGTGAACAGCGGGGCGCGGCTGACGACGATGTTGCGCCGCCCGGGCAACGCCCCTTTGGGCAGCGACATCCATGTCTTGCGCCCCATGATGATGGGGTGTCCCATGGTGAGGCGGCGGAAACGGCGCAAATCCTCGGACAGGTGCCATATCATGCCCCCTGCGCGTCCTATCGCGCCGTCGCGCCCGGCGGCGACAATTATGTGTATTCCGCTGCGGCGGTGTTCTGCGCTAAGCTCGCTTTGGGGGTTGATGAGAGCGATCTCGCGCATTTCTGCATCCTCGCCGATCATTTGGCGGATTGGTGTTTCTATGCCCATGGCTGTATGGTGTTGTCGGTGAATATATACATATTATACGGACACTTCCCCCTTGATTGCCGGCCAGGGGTCGTAGCCCTCGAGGGTGAAGTCCTCGTAGCGGAACGCGAATATGTCGCGCACGTCGGGGTTGATGCGCATAGTCGGCAACGCCCGGGGTGTCCGTGTGAGCTGCAGGTTGACCTGCTCGAGGTGGTTGGTGTAGATGTGCAGGTCGCCGAATGTATGGACGAACTCGCCCGGCTCCAGCCCGCACACCTGCGCCATCATCATGGTGAGCAGGGCGTATGAGGCAATGTTGAACGGCACGCCGAGGAAGCAGTCAGCGCTGCGCTGGTAGAGCTGGCAGGACAGCCGTCCGCCGCTGGCGTAGAACTGGAAGAGGGCGTGGCAGGGGGGCAGGTTCATGCGGTCGAGCTCGCCGACATTCCATGCGCTGACGATGATGCGGCGCGAGTCGGGATTTTCGCGTATGTCGCGCACGGCGTTGGCTATCTGGTCGATGTGCGAGCCGTCCGGAGCAGGCCATGACCGCCACTGGTAGCCGTATATGTGCCCCAGGTTGCCGTCGGCATCCGCCCACTCGTTCCATATCCTCACGCCGTTGTCTTGCAGGTATTTGACATTGGTGTCGCCGGCGAGAAACCACAGCAGCTCGTGGATGATGCTCTTCAGGTGCACCTTCTTGGTGGTGACGAGGGGGAAGCCTTCCGCCAGGTCAAAGCGTGTCTGATACCCGAAAGTGGATATAGTCCCCGTCCCGGTCCTGTCATCCTTGCGGTGTCCGCTGTCGAGTATGTGCCGCAGCATGTCGAGGTATTGTCTCATGGTCGAGCTGTTTTGAGCGGATGCATCCGCTATGTTACAACAACAAAGTTACAACAATGCCGTCAGGTGGGCAAATAAATCGCCATCCAACTAGTCGTTGCTTTGTTGAACTTGTTGGCAAGTTGCTGAATTACAATAAGAAAAGCCAGCCCCTTTTCCCAAAGGGACTGGCCATAACCTTAATCTTAATTTAATACTATGAAAAACACCTTGCAAATTTATTGATAATCTCGGAATGTGCCAAATTTTTCGGGAGAAAAATCCGATAAAAATTCACCAGCCTCCTCCGAAGCCGCATCGCGACGGCGGATGCAGCTGCCCCTTCGGAGTTCTCCGAGAACTCCGAGGTTTCTGATTTTGCGGTCTTGTGAATGGTTGTGCTGGAGCGGCACCGTCACTTGGTGACGGTGATGTGGAAGCAGGGTGTCTTCACTTCGTATTTTACCATACAGCGTTCTTCGCGGCGCAGTTCGAACAGCACCTCTGCCAGGATGGTCTTCAGCCGAGCCTGGTCGACGGGTGTCGCTCCCGGGTCATCGAAAAACTTGTTGTAGGCTATGTCGAATGTAGTGGCGAACTGGTGTGCGGACTGCGACGTGGCATTGCGGTTTACGCGGCGCAGCTTCTTGACAGCGTCTGGGGTGCGCAACAGGCTGGTGATGCGCAGCCGGTAGCCGTGGATGCCCTGCGACTTGGCGCGGTCGGCAAACCGCTTGCCTATCTCGTCGAGCAGTGCGGCAGCGCGTGGCACGAGAAACGGCACCGAGTGCGTCAGTGTATCGACACGGTAAAGCTGCGTGTCGGTGATTTTGACTATCGGCGCTGACGTGAAATAAGACATCCCGATGTCCTCGATCGGCTCGATGCCGTATTTCATGGCGAAAGCGAGCTGGTACTTGTTGCTGTCGTTGAATACCTCGCGGTACGGGGCATCGCGGAGCGACGAGTAGGGGAAGGGTGTCATGACCGCCTGCATGGTGTCGGGCAGGACATTTTCGGTCATCGTTCCTGTCACTGGCTCCTCGTCGAGCGGCGTAGGGTCTGGGGCGGCAAAGTCTTCGAGGCCGGCTCGCACCGAATCCATGATAGACGACCCGCCGCCGCACGAAGTGGCAGCGGCAAGCGCGGCAATGGCGGCTACAGCGAGTATCGGGAACAGTCTTTTCAAGAGCGTATGCCTGGCGGTTGTCCTGTGCTTTGCGGCGGTGTCAGCGTATACTCCACTCCGCGCCGTTCTTGGTGTCCTTGATTTCAAACCCGAGTTCGGCGAGTTTGTCGCGTATGAGGTCGGAGGTTGCCCAGTCCTTAGCAGCCTTGGCAGTTGAGCGTATGTCGAGCAGCAGGTTGACCGCGCCCTCAAACGCCTTCTCGGTTTTGGGGTCTTCCGCAGCCTCGTTGTTGCGTATGCCCAGCAGGTCGAACAGGAACGTATCGAACAGGCGGCGCAGACGCTCGATGTCGTCGGCAGAGAGGGTGGTCGAGCCGTCGGCAGCGTCGTTGATTACCTTTGACGCCTCAAAGAGCTGTGCGATGACCATCGGGGTGTTCAGGTCGTCGTCCATGGCCTCGTAGCAGCGGGCCTCGTAGTCGGGCATTTCAACCGACGACTTCTCCGAGGGCTTGATGCGCTGCTGCAGCCGCTGGTATGCGGCGAGTATCTTCTGCAACGCCTTCTCGGCGGCCTGCAACGCCTCGTTTGAGAAATCGACAGTGCTGCGGTAGTGTGCCTGGAGGACGAAGAAGCGTATCACCATGGGGGAATACGGCTGCTCGAGGGCAGGGTGGCTGCCGTCGAAGAACTGCTCGAGGGTGATGAAGTTGCCGTATGACTTGCCCATCTTCTTGCCGTT
>DHKE01000001.1:63789-70728 GCA_002404675.1 Porphyromonadaceae bacterium UBA4702
ATCATGTTGTTGTGCATCCAGTATCGCACGGCCTCGTGGCCCTGGGCGGCGACGCTCTGCGCTATCTCGCACTCGTGGTGGGGAAACATCAGGTCCATGCCTCCGCCGTGTATGTCGAATGTTTCGCCCAGGTATTTCGTCCCCATTACCGAGCACTCGAGGTGCCAGCCGGGGAAGCCCTCGCTCCAGGGCGACGGCCAGTGCATGATGTGCTCGGGGCTTGCCTTTTTCCAGAGGGCGAAATCGAGGGGGCAGCGTTTCTCGTCCTGTCCGTCGAGTTCGCGCGTGGTGCTGAGCAGGTCGTCTATGTTGCGGCCCGACAGCTTGCCGTAGGGGTGGATGGCGTTGTATTTGCGCACATCGAAGTATACAGAGCCGCAGCTCTCGTATGCGAAGCCCGCGTCGAGGATTTTCTTGATGTACTCGATCTGCTCGATGATGTGGCCGGAAGCGTGAGGCTCGATGCTGGGCGGCAGCACGTTGAGAGCCTCCATGTCGCGGTGGTAGCGGTTCAGGTACATCTGCACCACCTCCATAGGCTCGAGCTGCTCGATGCGAGCCTTCTTTGCCACCTTGTCCTCGCCCGAGTCCGCGTCATGCTCGAGGTGTCCCACGTCGGTGATGTTGCGCACATATCTGACCTTGTACCCCAGGTGCTTCAGGTAACGGAACAGGATGTCGAAAGTCACGGCCGGGCGGGCGTGACCCAGATGGGCGTCGCCGTATACTGTCGGGCCGCAGACATACATGCCTACGTGTCCAGGGTGAATGGGCTTGAACGGCTGCTTGGCGCGGGCCAGCGAATTGTAGATGGTCAGATTGTGTTCCACGGTCAGTGAGGATAAAGGGGTTGAAAATCTGCCGGTGCGCAGACGGCGTGCCGCCGGCGCACCGGGCGTTTATCGGTAGGTTTGATTAGTTTGCGTTGGGGTTGCCGTTAGTGCGGGGCTTGATTTCGCCGAATGTAGTCTCGTACTTCTTCACGTTGTCCGAGAGGGCAAAAAGGAGCTGCTTGGCGTTTTCCGGGGTCATCATCACGCGGCTTACCACGGGAGCCTGAGGCATGCCGGGGGCGGCAAAGATGAAGTCGATGAGGAACTCGTTGGGCCCGTGACCGATCATGGCGAGGTTGCTGTATTTGCCGTCAGCCACTTCGGGACGGAGCTGGATCTGGAGCTTTTGTTCTTTGTTGTTTTCCATTTTGATAGTTTGTTGTCGGCGTTAGCCGGGGTGTTACTTTGTTTGCAGGTGCGAAGATAGTCAAAATCCGCGACCCCCGCAAATAAAAATCGTGTGACCACGCCTAATCTTGCCCGCAAATGGGCGTTGCAGATCTGTTGTTTTTGCTCGATAAAGACCCCGCTGCCGATGTGACAAGCCAGGGACACGGCACGCTACATTGCTCGCTGAGAGAACCTTATTTATTGAGAAACAACGTATTGAGTGCGTCGTGCCGTGTCCCTGTTTGTCAATGCTGCGGGTCAGGGCTGGGCGCTCATGATGCGTTTCACCTCGTCCACACCGTTTATGGCGCGGATGTGGCTGATGATGTGCTGCAGCTCGTCAAATGAGTGCACAGACAGGGTGATGTGGCAGTCCACGATGCCGTCGGTGGTCTCGGTGTTGAACGAGTGCATGGTCAGGTGCAGCGTGTCGGTGATGCACGTCACCATGTCGATGAACAGGTGGTAGCGGTCCACGGCGCGGATGTACAGGTGTACGGGATAGAGCGTCTCGTCGGCGTCAAAGTTGACCGACACGATGTTCTCGCCATGCTGCGACGACAGCTTTATCGCCACGGCGCAGTCGCGTTTGTGGACGGTCATTATGCCGTCGGGGTTGTCGCTGTTCTTGTAGCCGATGACCTCCTCGCCGGGTATGGGGTGACAGACGGGGCAGCGGTCGAATTTCGGGCGTGCGCTGTGCGCCAGCCATGCCTTTATGGCCTTGCGGGCGTGGTATGTCACGGCGTGGTTGAGCCAGTCGTGCTGCGGGTGGCAGTGTGCGTCGGTGAATATCTCCACCACGTCGCCACGGTGCAGCCGCGCCTTGATAGAGGCAAGCTGCCCGTTGATGCGAGCGTATTGCGCATGTTCCCCCAGCTCTGTGTGTATTTCGTATGCCAGGTCCAGCACGCACGCCTTCTGCGGCAGTATGACGGGGCGGCCGTGTGGGGTGAACGCCATGATGTCGTCGTTGTAGAACGAGGCGACGACATTGTCGATGAAGTCCTCCGAGGGGGTGTTGTTGATTTCACGCAGCACGTCGCGGAACTTCTCTATCCACCTCCGCACATTGTCCACATGGCCGTCGCCGAGGCAGCCCACCTGCGACTCGTGCACCATCCTTTCGGAGCTGATGTGTATCTCCTGCCAGCGGCCGAAGTCGGCGAGCAGTTTGAGGTGGAAACTCTGGTATCCGTTCTCCTTGGGCGAGTCTATGTAGTTGGCTATCTCGCCAGGCTTTTCCTTGAACCGGTCAGTGAGGAGCGAGTATATCTGCAGAGTCCGCTGCTTTTCGGTCATCCCCTCGGGCGTGCGGAATATTATCTCGGTGAAATGGCGGTATTTGAGGTGGTGGAAGTCCTCGCCGTGCTTCTTCATCATGCGCCACAGGCTGTACGGGCGGCGGTATTCCACTTTTACCTCCACGTCGATGCCGTTGTCGGCGAGGTGCTGTCGCACTTGCTGCGAGAATTTCGCGAGCCTCTCGCGCTGGAACTCATGGTCTCGGTCGATGAGGTCTGTTATCTCCTCGTATTCATGCGGGCAGCGGAAGCGGAAGCTGAGGTTCTCCAGCTCGGTCTTGATGTTGTACAGCCCGAGGCGTGTGGCGAGGGGGGCATAGAAATAGTCGGTTTCTCCGGCTATTTTCATCTGCTTGTCGGGCGGCATTGAGGCGAGGGTGCGCATATTGTGCAGCCGGTCGGCAAGCTTGACCATTATAGGGCGCACGTCGCGGCGCATCGCGTCGAGCATCTGCTTGAAGTTGTCCACCTGCTTGGACATCTCGTACTTCTTCTTCTTGCTCTTGGTGACTGCGCCGACCAGGAATGCCACGTCAGAGCCGAAACGCTTCTCTATCTCATGTATGGAATGAGGGGTGTCTTCTACCACGTCATGCAGGAACGCCGCTATGACGCAGTTGACGTCGAGCTGAAGCTCCCGGGCTGCTATCGTCGCGACCGCGATAGGGTGCAGTATATACGGCTCGCCGGTCTTGCGCCGCTGCGGAGCGTGCGCGTCGCGTGCCATCTCGAAGGCGTCGCGCAGCCGCTGCATGTCGGCTTCAGATGTCCGGGGCTGCATGACGGCGAAAACCTCTTCGGCGCGTTGCTGTATGAGTTTGGTGTAGTCTGTTTCCATATCAAGTGGAGAGTTATATTGTTTGATGCTGTCCGTACACGGGATAATTCCCGTAATCAATACAAAATTACGAATTATCCTCGAAAAAACGCATGGTGGCTGCGCAAATATTTCGGTTTTCGGGCTGCTGCCGGGGCGGCGGAGGTTGTGCTGTCGCGGAAAAATCATTAATTTTGCAATATGATTGACAGTGTGAATGTTAGTGTGGAGCAGCACACGCTGCCGCGCGAGGCGAGCATACGCGAGGCTCTGCGGCGGCTGAACATGCTGCCTGGAAGCCGCATGACGCTTTTCGTGACCGACAGCGAGGGGCGAGCCCTGGGGTCGCTGACTGACGGCGACATACGCCGTGCGCTGCTGCGCAGCGTGGATACCGGCGAGAGTTGCGCTGAGGCCATGCACACGGATTTCCGCCGTCTGGGCGAGGGCGATGACCTGTTTGAGGGTGTCGCGAGGCTGCGCCCGAGCGGCATAAACCCCGTTCCGGTGGTTGACAGCGAGGGGCGGATTGTCCGGATTCTCGACCTGTCGCGTGTATGCGCCATGCTGCCGCTGACTGCCGTGCTTATGGCCGGAGGCCGAGGCGAGAGGCTGCGCCCGCTGACCCTCGAAACCCCGAAGCCGCTGCTGAAAATCGGCGGGAAACCGATAATCGACTACAACGTTGACGCGCTGATGCGCAACGGCGTGGAGGACATATTTGTTACTGTGAATTATCTCAAGGAGCAGATTATAAGCCATTTCGACGAGCGCGGCGACGGCGTGCGCTGCATCGCCGAGCAGAAGCGTACCGGCACATTCGGCTCGCTGTCGCTTGTGCCGCGTCCGCGTCACGAGAATGTGCTGGTGATGAACTCCGACTTGCTGACCGACATCAGCTTCGAGGCCATGTACCGCCGCCATGTGGAGACCTGTGCCGCGCTGACCATGGCTGTAGTGCCGTACAACGTCAGTGTGCCGTTTGCCATAATCGACACCGTGGGCGACGCGGTCACCGGGCTGCGCGAGAAGCCGGTCTACAACTATTTCGCCAACGCCGGCGTGTACATGCTCCGCAGCGAACTGCTGTCGCGCATTGCCCCCGACTCATACCTCGACGCTCCCGACTTCATCGAGCAGCTGATAGCCGACGGGCTGAAGGTGTCCTACTTCCCAATCGACGGCACGTGGATAGACATCGGTTCGCCCGAAGATTTCGCACGCGCCCAGCAGCACGCGGCCTTCTGACCCCGAAAACGCCGAATAACCGTGTCGGAGCTTGCATCGCCGGTGACGGCTTTCATTCACACAGCATAAACCCATTAAATGAACTACCAATGGCAGAATCCAACTTTATAGACTATGTAAAAATCCTGTGCCGCTCGGGCAAGGGAGGCGCGGGGTCGCGCCACTTCCACCGCGCCAAGTATGTCCCCAAGGGCGGGCCTGACGGCGGCGACGGCGGCCGAGGCGGACACATCTTCCTGCGCGGCAACCGCAACCTGTGGACGCTGCTCCACCTCCGTTACCAGCGGCATATATTCGCCACCAACGGCGAGAGCGGCGGCGCGGGCCGTTCATTCGGACGCGACGGCGAGGACCGTGTAATCGAGGTGCCTATAGGCACGACTGTGTTTGACGCTGACACCGGCGAGTTCCTCTGTGAAGTGGTCGAGGACGGGCAGGAGGTCAAGCTGCTGCGCGGCGGCAAGGGCGGTCTGGGCAACTGCCATTTCGCCACTGCGGCCAACCGTGCGCCGCGATATGCGCAGCCCGGACAGCCGGCGATAGAGAAGGCTGTGGTGCTTGAACTGAAACTCCTCGGCGACGTGGGTCTCGTGGGCTTCCCCAATGCCGGCAAGTCTACGCTCCTCTCCGCCATTTCGGCGGCTCGCCCCAAAATAGCCGACTATCCGTTCACCACCATGGAACCGAGCCTCGGCATCGTCAGCTACCGCGACGGCAAGTCATTTGTGATGGCAGACATCCCCGGCATCATCGAGGGCGCGAGCGAGGGCCGCGGACTCGGGCTGCGTTTCTTGCGCCACATAGAGCGCAACGCCGTGCTGCTATTCATGGTCTCTGCCGACACGGCGAGCATCAAGGACGACTATCAGGTGCTGCTGCGCGAGCTGCGCGAGTTCAACCCCGAGCTCAACGACAAGAGCCGCGTTCTGGCGGTGACGAAATCCGACCTGCTCGACGACGAGTTGCGCGAGGCTCTGTCGCAGGAACTCCCCGACGACCTCCCCGTGCTGTTCATCTCCTCTGTCACCGGCGACGGCCTGACCGAGCTGAAAGACCTGCTGTGGCGCGAGATCAATTCCGAGCAGAACATGGTGGCTTCGACCATTACCCACCGCCCGCTCGACGTGCGCCACCGCGTCCAGGAGGAAGACGAGTTCATATTCGAGACCGAAGAGACGGACGTCGACGACATGGCGGACATGACTGACGAGGACTGGAACGACGAGTTCTGGCAGGAGGAATCATCGGTCAATCCCGACTGAAACTATACGACAAACACTCAACACATATATAATTATGAAACGAATAATACTGGCGCTGGCGGCTGTCGTTATGGCATGCTCAATGCCCGCCAATGCATTCAAGCTTTCCGACCTGCTGGCCGGACTGAGCGGAAACACCGTGACTGACTTCATCGAGGGTGTGTTCTCCACCTCCGACATAACCGTCGCCGACATGGCCGGCGAGTGGACTGTTGACGGCTCTGCCGTCGCGTTCCAGAGCGAGAATTTCCTCAAGAAAGCCGGCGGCGTGGCTGCCGCCACCGCTGCCAAGGAGAAGCTCGACCCGTACTTCAAGAAATACGGCATGACCGGAGGCGTGTTCACCATCGAGACAGACGGCACATTCTCATTCCAGATGAAGCGCATGACCGTCCACGGCACTATCGTCAAGGAACAGGACGGCAACTTCACGTTCCACTTCACTGCCCTTGGCTCGCTCAACATCGGCAGCATGACCGCATACGTCCAGAAGACTTCGCAGTCGCTCGACATCATGTTTGACGCCTCGCAGCTGAAGTCGATCATGAACATCGCTGCCAAGTTCACCGGCAGCAAGCTGGCTTCGGCGGCAGTGAGCATCCTCAACAGCTACGACGGAATGTGCGTCGGCTTCCGCACCCACCGCACCGGCAACGCCAAGTCGCAGCAGCAGAACGGCGAAAGCGGCACGACCACGGTCGGCGGCTTCCTCAACGGCCTGTTCGGCGGCAATGCCGGCACTTCCTCCTCGACCACGGCGACGGACAGCAAGCGTTCCGGCAAGACAGCCACCTCAAAGACACCGACAGCTGCGTCAGAAGGCGGCAACAAGAACACCGGCAATGGCAAAGGCAACAGCGGCAACAATACAACCGGCGGCTCAATGAGCCTCGAAGACCTGCTCCGCCTCCTTGGCGGCGGCTCCGGCAAGTAACCCGCGCAGCGTGACAGTAGGAGGGTGTGTCAAAATAGGCGCACCCTTCTTGTTATGCGCAGCCCAGTAGGGACACGGCGTGCCGTGTCCGCAAGGATAGAGTGCAGTAAATCAAATAATTGCATTTGTCGCTTGGCGGACACGGCACGCC
>DHKE01000069.1:0-47376 GCA_002404675.1 Porphyromonadaceae bacterium UBA4702
CTATTGGCCCTTTCCCTTTCTTTGCAGACAGGCACTTCGCTGTCCTTTGGCAGGTGCCTCTATTTCATCTCCCCGATGTTTTCGGGGAAAGGTTTGGCATGGACACAACGCAGGTTCTTCTGCAGTTGCTCAACGCTGCTGGCACCCACCAGTACGCTGGTGATGCCCGGTTGGTGGAGAATCCACGCCAACGCCATCTCGGCCAGGGTCTCGCCCCGGCTCGTGGCGGTGTCATTGAGCTGTTGCAGATAGCTGAGCAGTTCGGGCGTGAGCCGCTCCTTCTTGAGGAAGTGGTCTTTCGCCATGCGTGAGTCGGCGGGCACGCCGTGCAGGTAGCGGTCGGTGAGCAGTCCCTGTGCAAGCGGCGAGAAGCTGATGAAGCCGATGCCTTGTTCGCGGCAATAGTCGAGGATGCCCTCGCGCAGGGGCTCACGGTCGAGTAGGTTGACACGCCCCTGGTAGATGAGCAGTGGCACATCGTGGGCCTTCAGGTAGTCGTGGGCCACGCGGAGCGCCTTCAGGGGCCAGCGTGAGATGCCAATGTAGAGTGCCTTGCCCTGGCGCACGATGTCGACAAGTGCTTGCAACGTCTCCTCCAAAGGCGTCTCGGGATCGAAACGATGGCTGTAGAACAGGTCCACATAGTCGACCCGCATGCGCCGCAGGCTCTGCTCCAGGCTGGCGAAGAGATACTTGCGCGAGCCCCAGTTGCCGTAGGGGCCGGGCCACATGTCGTAGCCCGCCTTGGTCGAGAGGAACAGTTCGTCGCGATAGGGGCGGAAGTCTTCGTCCATCAGGCGGCCCACCGTCTCTTCCGCCGAGCCATAGGGTGGCCCGTAGTTGTTGGCCAAGTCGAAGTGGGTGATGCCGTTGTCAAAGGCACAATGAGTGATGGCGCGGGCGCGCTCATAGCTGTCCGCACCGCCGAAGTTGTGCCAGAAGCCCAGGCTCACCTTGGGCAGCAGCATACCAGAATGGCCACAGCGCCGATAGAGGTTCTGTGCATCGTCGTATCGGTGGACAGAGGCCATGTAGCGGTCTCGCAGTTCCATTTCGTTGATTGTCCGTCCTTGCATGTTGATGGTGATTTTTGTCCGGGTGGAGTGGGGGAGGCGCCGCGGCGTCAGGCCTCCGCCTCTCGGTCTTTGCGGATGAGCGCCAACAGGTGGTCGACGGCCTCATCTTCGGGTATGTTCTTCTCCACACACGTCTGTCCGCGATAGAGCGACACCCGCTTCGGCCCAGCCCCGACGTAGCCATAGTCAGCGTCGGCCATCTCGCCGGGACCGTTGACGATGCATCCCATGATGCCAATCTTCAGTCCCTTCATCTCCTTAGTGGCCTCGCGGATCTTGGCGATGGTCTCGCGCAGGTCGTAGAGCGTGCGGCCACAGCCCGGACAAGAGATGTATTCGGTCTTTGTGGTGCGCAGGCGTGCGGCTTGCAGGATGCCGAAGGCCGTGTCGTCGATGTCCGTCTGGGCGATGCTCCCGTCGTTCATCAGCCAAAGGCCATCGGTCAGTCCGTCCATCATCAGCGCGCCCATGTCGGCCGCCGCCTCCAGTTGGAACTCGTCCTTGTCGTTGAGCTGGTACATCTGTGCGAACACCACAGGGTTGTTCACGCCGGCGCCCATCATCTCGTGGACCAGCGCGCGCTGGTCGCCCAGGCGGTTCTGGTGGTGACTGGTGCACACCACGACGACCTCGGGATGGGCCTTGAGGCAAGCCAGATATTCGTCGCTGGGCGTGCCAAACTGCAGCACCAGGAACTTCACGGGAGCCTGGATCATGCCGAGGAAGGGCATGGCCGTCACGGGGAAGATGGGGCAGAGGCGTGCGGCCCCTGTTCCTTCGCCCTTGGGTTCGTAGGGCTGAGTGCCGCCATGGGTCAGCCCCGCATAGACGTTATAGTCCGTGATATAGTTGTGGAGACAGTCTGTTGGCGCTTCAGAGCCTGTGTAGACATAGTCTGACTTGACCTCTTCTTCCGCTGGCAGAGGCTTCTTGGAGCCTTGTGCGGCGCTTGCTTGCGACGTGATGACCACAGGCACATGGCTTCCACCGATGTTGCCTACCGCCCGGGTGGTGCGCCTGGTGGGGTGAAGCCAGTCGAAACCGTCGTAGGCTTCGCCCGGGATGAGTATGTGCCCAGCCTTTCGGCCGATGTAGTCCACCAAGTGACGAGCCACGGGAATCTCAGCCTCAGGCTCCTCGGAGAGCGACACGCGGATGGTGTCGCCGATGCCGTCGGCCAGCAGTGCGCCGATGCCCACGGCACTCTTGATGCGTCCGTCCTCGCCTTCACCAGCCTCGGTGACGCCCAAGTGGAGCGGATAGCTCATTCCCTCGCGGGTCATGGTGTCAACCAGGAGGCGTACCGAGCGCACCATGACCACCGTGTTGCTGGCCTTGATGGAGATGACCACATCGTCGAAATGCTCACGCTTGCAGATGCGCAGAAACTCCATGCAGCTCTCCACGATGCCCTCGGGCGTGTCGCCGTAACGGTTACGGATACGGTCGCTGAGCGAACCGTGGTTGACGCCTATGCGGATGGCCGTGTGATGGGCCCGGCAGATGTCGAGGAACGGGACAAAGCGCTCCTCGATCTTGCGGAGCTCCTGGGCGTACTCCTCGTCGGTGTACTCCTGGTGTATAAACTTGCGGGCGGGGTCTACGTAGTTGCCGGGGTTGATGCGCACCTTCTCGCAGCACGCCGCCGCACGGTAAGCCGCCTTCGGGTTGAAATGCACGTCAGCCACCAGCGGCACGTCCACGCCGAGGCTGCGCACGCGGTCGCGTATGGCAGCCATGTTGGCAGCCTCGCGCTCCCCCTGCGTTGTCAGCCGCACTATCTCGCCGCCGGCAGCGGCAATGGCGCACACCTGGCGTGCGCTCGCCTCCGTGTCGAGGGTCGAGGTGTTGGTCATGGACTGCAGGCGGATCGGGTTGCCGGCGCCTATGCCGACATTGCCGGCACGCACCTCTGTGGTCTTGCGCCTTGTGTAGTTGTATCTGCTCATCAGCTGTGGATTGTCATGAAACTGTCTGTGTGTGGGGTCACGTAGGGACACGGCGTGCCGTGTCCGCCCGAAATGCTGGAGTAACGTCTATTCGGGTGTCTCCGTCAGTTGGTCTTATACTTGTATTCCAGCTTGCACAGCTCGGCGTTGGCCTTGACTATCTTCTGGCTGAGAGCGGCCTTGTACTCCTCCACCTTGCGGTCTATCTCGGCATCGCCGACAGCGAGTATCTGCGCAGCGAGTATAGCCGCGTTGAGCGCGCCGTTCACGCCGACAGTCGCCACAGGTATTCCCGGAGGCATCTGCACTATCGCCAGCAGCGAGTCCAGACCGTCAAACGACGACCGTATAGGCACGCCGATGACCGGCAGCGTGGTGAGGGCAGCTATCACGCCTCCCAGGTGTGCAGCCATGCCCGCGCCGGCGATTATGACCTTGATGCCGCGAGCCTTCGCCCCCTCGGCAAACTCCTCCACCTCATGGGGAGTGCGGTGAGCCGACAGCGCCAGCACCTCAAAGGGGATGCCGGTCTGGTCGAAAAATTGGCATGCTTTCTCCATTACAGGCAGGTCTGACGTGCTGCCCATTATTATGCTTACCAGCGGTTTCATTCGGTTTATATGGTGTTATAGGTTTGTTGTCATCTGTATGTCAATACTGTATGCGCGACATCAGCCATACGCACAGGTAGCCGTTGGCAAAACCGGCAAGCACCTGCAGCAGCGTGTGGCGGCGCAGCCATATCCGCGCCCCTCCGAGCAGCCCGGTCAGCAACGCCCATGCTATCAGGCACGCCACTGCCGCGTCCGTGTCCGTGGCGTTGGCAATGCGGACAAGCACATAGAACACTCCCCCCATAGCAGCCGCGTGCGCGCTGATTTTCCAGCGGAAATTGACCGTTAAATTGATGACAGCGGTCAACGCGCCTCCGGCATAGAACATCGTCACCCACGACGGCGCGCCATGCGAGTACAGGTAATGCCCGCTCAGCGTGTAGCACATTATCACGACAAGGTAAGGCAACGCTCGCTCGCGGCGGCGGTTGAGGGCTATGTCGCTCACCAGCCCCAGCCGCTTGAGCAGGTATATCAGCAACATGGGGAGTATGCAGTTGAACCCGAATATGACAGACGACACAGTGAAGCGCGCCAAATGCGGCGTGGTGATTGCCAGCGACGAGACAGTGAAGATTAGGATGATGGCATAGACCGGTGTCAGCAGCGGCACAAATATCCATGACAAAGCCGTCGATATGCAGTCGAGCGCCCTGTCACGGCTTGACGTCCTCGTCTCCTCCGCACTCTTCTGCAACGCAGCAAACGGCTCTGCCGGCATTTCCGGTTCGTCCGCGACAGCTTCCGCCATACTGGCTGGCATGTCCGCTTCTGCGGCAGGGGCAGCGGCCTCGTCTGCTGGTTTTGCATCAGCCCCGAGGCTCTCGCGCCACTCCTTAGGCATATACGATATATTGTCTTCCTCTCTCATCTTATACAGGGGATTTCTCCGCGTTCATCGGTGTTTTTCGGTCAGCTGTGACGTGTCAGGCCGACAAAACGCGAGGGTATCGGCAGTTCAAAGTTCATGTCGCGGCGAGTGCGCGGATGCGCAAACCGCAGGGAGCGTGCGTGCAGGGCAAGGCGGTGTATCGGGCTGCGCTTTGCCCCGTACTTGCGGTCGCCCACTATCGGGTGACCGAGGTCTTTGGCATGGACGCGGATCTGGTTCTTGCGCCCCGTGTCGAGCGAAAACTCCACAAGCGTATACCCGCCGCCGCGCTCCAGCACGCGGTAGTGAGTGGCGGCCATGCGTCCCATGCCGTTCTGTGCGCTGTACACCTCGTATGCCGACGTTTCGGCCAGGTCGCTGCGTATGTAGCCCGAATCCTGCTCCATTACGCCCTCCGTGACAGCCACATACGTCCGCGCAAGCACCATGTTGTTCCAGTTGTGCTGCATGGCGGTCTGCGCCTCGATGCTTTTGGCAAACATCATCAGCCCCGACGTGTCACGATCCAGACGGTGCACCACGAATATCTTGTTGTCAGGATGTTCGCTCTTGACGTATTTCTTCAGGATGTCGTATGCCGTGTCAACGTTTCTCGCAGACCCCGTGCCTACGGACAGCAGGCCGTAGCCCTTGTTGACCACTATAATGTCCTCGTCCTCGTAGACTATCTTGAGGCGCGAGTGCGTCAGGCGAGGGAACGGGCGCGTCAGGTTCACCTCCACGATGTCTCCCGGATCAACGGCAGCGTCAAACTGCGACACTATCTGCCCTCGCAGGCGCACATGCCCGTACTTGAGCCAAGCCTTGACATCGCCGCGTTTCGGCGTGCCGAACAGGTGCGGACGGTAGTCGCCGTCGCCCAGCACATCTATCAGGCGGCGCGGAGCGTCAGAGCCGTTAGGCAGCTGCACAACCCTGTTCTCTGTCCGGTCCATACGGCCGTTGCCGTTTCTGCTTCTCATATATCGTCGGTTATTGAACTGCAAAAGTAGCAATTTATTTGCGTCCGCGCAATACCGCCCCCAGCGCCAGGGTGTCAGCGACAGCGGCAGACAGACGCTGCGAGGCGACCTCGGCGGACATGAAATCACCCGATTTCATCGAGCCGTTTATGTCTGTCACTGCGGCGAAACCGGCCTTTTTCAGCGCATCTGCATCTTCCACTGCGCCGCAAAACAATGCGGTTGGCACGCCGTGTCTCCGGGCTGCTTTCATCACAGTATATGGCAGCTTGCCTGCAAGCGTCTGCCTGTCGCTCTTTCCCTCGCCGGTCATCACGAGGCCGCAGCCGGCAAGTTTCCCGTCAAAGCCGCACAGCCTCAGCACGCTCTCAGCGCCAGGGACTATTTCCCCGCCAGCCAACGCCGCAAAACCGCCGCCAGTTCCACCGGCAGCTCCTGTCCCTGACAACTGAAAAACATCGGTGAAACCGCACTTTTTCATCACCTCGCCGATGTGGTTCATGCCCTCTTCGAGCAGACGCATTTCATAAGCGGAAGCCCCTTTCTGCCTTGCGAATACAGCCACAGCGCCACGCCCTCCGCAAAAGGGGTTGTCAACGTCACACAGCAGCGTCACCCGCATGCCGCGCAAGGCGGCCGTAAGAGCCGACGTATCGATGCCGCAGGTGCGAGCCATGTCTGCGCCGCAGTAAGCGTGGGTTATCTCACCGCCGCTTTCATCGGTGAATTTCGCCCCGAGAGCCTGCAACGCCCCCAGCCCGGCATCATTGGTGGCACTCCCTCCCAAGCCGAGGTAAATATGCCGTGCGCCTCGCCGCATGGCATCAGCTATGAGCATACCTGTGCCGAAAGAAGTCGATTTCACCGCGCTTTTTTCGGCATCAGCGAGCAATGTCAGCCCCGATGCAGCCGCGAAGTCTATGTATGCCGACTGCGTCTTGCTGTCGTATGTGTATTCCGCTCGTATTGGACGCAACAGCGGGTCAACTGCGTCAGCCGTGACCGCCTCGCCTATTCCGTTGGCATATACAGCAGCCGACATCCCCTCGCCGCCGTCGGCAACGGCAAGGACTTCCGTCTCGGCATCCGGCATCGCAGACAGCACTCCTCGCCGCGCAGCCTCACCGGCCTGAAGCGAGGTCATGCACCCCTTGAACGAGTCAAATGCCAGCAGTATCTTCATATCCGTTTTTCGTCAGTTATTCGCGGTTTCATCGCAGATTTGTACACCTCGCGCATGAAGAACTGACCGAAGCGGCAGTCAATGCATCTGGCGGCATCGCAATACGCCTTGCGCAGGTGCAGCAACGCCTGCGAATGAAAAGCGTTGTCCACCTCAATACCCGACATCTGCCACATGCGCACCACTCCGTTGCGCTCCGCCGGCAGGCCAAGCAGCAGTTCCATGGCACGCTCCGTCATCTCACGGTCGCCGCGCATGCTGCCGTATGCGTACAGCAGCGGCACAGCCACATTGATTGTCAGCAGGTCTATGGAGGCCTTGCCCATCCGCGACGGCGTGGCGGCCTTGCTCCCGAAGGTGAAATGCTCCGCCCAGTAGCCAGACAATTCCCAGTCAAACAGCTGCTGAAGGGCGTCCAGCGAGGGGGCGTTGCAGATGTCGCGCATCAGCGAGAAGCCTCCGCCCAAAGCCTGGGCAAGCACCGCAATGCGGCGGTGCGGGAAGTTCTGCGGACGGGTGCGCGCCAGCTTCCACAGCGTGCCGCGCACAGGGCGCAGCCGGTATTTGGCGGCAAGGAAGCGGTACTCGCGGCATAGGTACTGGTAATAGTCGTCATCGTACAGCAGGTCGGGGTTCAGGAAGCCGCCAAGCCCGAACAGCATCGCCTCAATCTGCGCGGTGTTGTCGCTGTGGCGTGCAGCAAAGTTGAGCGGCAAGGCACGCCCGAGCATCTCCATGGGGTCAGCGTTCAGCCCGAAGCCCAGCCCTCGGGCAAGCATGGCGAAACACGTCTGCTGCCAGTCGTGGCCGCTCCACTCATAGATGTGCGCGACATGCCCGGCCTTGGACTGCATACGCTCCACGCCGAGAGCCTCAATCCATTCGCACCGCTGCATCTCTCCCAACTTCCCTATATAGCGGTGGCAATGCACGCTGTCCAGGCCAGCGGCAATGTCACCGTATGCCTCCTCGACATTATGGGGTACGCTGATGACAAGCTGCGGCACGAGGCTGCCGTCCGGGCGGCGCACCTCGCAGTCGTCCACAGCCACCACGTGCAGCATCACGCTGTCGTAAGCCGCATCCTCGTCGTGGCGGTGGTGATGCCAGTCGGAGGCACGCTCATGTATCTCTACATTGCCGCGCCACGTCACGCCCTCCACCACCATGCAGGCATTGGAGAAGTCCGGGCCGGCATCCGTGTTCAGCACGCCCGGCGAGATGATGCGCACGCGCCTGCCGTCAGCCAGGCGGCAGTCCCCGGCGTCATACAGGCTATGCCGCCACGCAAATTGATACAGTGCCTCCACTCTGCAAAAGTAACAAAATATGCAAACACGCCCAAATTCCGCCCCCTCAATTCGCCGTTTAACCCGCGCATCCCGCTCCCGCCGCCTGATTTAACACTCCTCGCCGCCGCAAATCGCCCCAATGTTGCTAACTTTGCAGAAAGGACACACGACACCCCATGAAGCCAATGATCAAATACAGGGGCGGCAAATCGAAGGAAATCCCCAATATCATGCTGCACATCCCCAGGTTTGCAGGACGGTACATCGAACCGTTCTTCGGCGGCGGCGCGCTTTTCTTCCACCTTGAGCCGCGCAAGGCAATCATCAATGACATCAATGCCAAACTCGTCAATTTCTACCGGGGTGTGCGTGATGACTACCCGTTGCTTCGCAAAGACCTCGACGAACTTGAAGCCATATACACGCGAAACCGCGCAGACTTCGACGCTCTGAAATCCCTGCACCCTAACGAGCGCGTTGATGACAAGAACGAGCATCTCTATTACAGAATCAGAGACATGTACAATGGACTGTCTGAAAAGGGCTTTTGCGATGCTGCCTTATATTATTTCATAAACAAGACTGCTTATTCAGGAATGATCCGCTACAATTCACACGGCGAGTTCAACGTCCCTTTCGGGCGTTACGCGCATCTGAACACACAAGCAGTCACGTTGAAACACAGCAGCCTGCTCCAGCGAGCGGAGATATACAACTCTGATTTCAGCAGAATTTTCGAGATGTGCAATGAAGACGACTTCATGTTTCTCGACCCTCCATACGACTGCACATTCTCCGACTATGGCAATGCCCAGCACCGAGACGGCTTTGACGAAACCAACCACCGCAGACTCGCCGATGACTACAAGCGATTGCCATGCAAAGCATTGATGGTCATCGGCAAGACACCTCTGACAGAAGAACTGTACGGCGAATACATAGTCGATGAATATGACAAGAATTACGCGGTCAACATCCGCAACCGTTTCAAAGCGGCAGCAAGGCACATCGTTGTTGCCAACTATGATGTAAACAATGACTATCAGCCAGCACCAGTGCGTGTGCGCGAATACAAGATTGAAGCGGAAATCACTCAGTTGCGACTTTTTGAACCAGAACCCGAATATGGCAAGAATTGACAGCCGGACATTGTTCCTTACCACATCTCCGCGCTCCCCGGAGAAAATGATCCCAGAGATACGGCTGCTTGCCGAGAATTTTTCCGGGCAGCAGTGGAACAAGGACACGCAATGCAGGTATATGGAAATCCTGCGCGAAGAACAGTTCTTTAACGGCAAGGGAGAGAACGATCCTTCGTTCAGCGCACGCGACCGTATCAACCGTGCGCCAAAATCGCTCGGCTTCGTGCGGTTGTCGCCCGCAATCTCCCTGACTCCAGCCGGAGAAGCCCTGTTGACATCCAAGCAGACAAGCGATGTATTCTTGCGGCAGATGCTGAAATTCCAAATCCCCTCACCATATCACCGCCCCTCCTCAAAAGCGGCAAAATTCTGCATCAAGCCCTATCTTGAGCTGCTTCGTTTGGTGCGGTCAATGGGGTCTCTCAAATTTGACGAGCTGCAGATATTCGGAATGCAACTTACCGACTGGCACGATTTCGGCGACATTGTTGCCAAAATTGAGGAATTTAGAACAGCAAAGACATGTCACAAAGGCAGTTACAGACTGTTCAAGGCTGAAGTCATCAGGACGGAACTGATGAGCATCTTCCGTGAAAGGATTTCAAGTGGCGATACAAAGACTCGCGAAAGCAACGATGCCTCCTTAGACAAATTCATAAAAACACAATCTTCCAACATGCGTGACTACGCAGATGCGTGCTTCCGCTACCTGAGAGCCACAGGACTTGTAAACATTTCTCACACAGGGAAATCGCTCAGCATCGCTCCCGAAAGAATTGAGGAGGTCGACTATATACTGAACACCATAGACCGCAATCCTTGTTTTGTCGATGACGAGTGCTGCTATTCCAAATATCTAGGCAACGCCAGTTTGCCAATATTGCTGACTGACAACCAGAGCCATATTGCAGCAATGCTGCAACACAGGTTTCCGTCAGTGCCATTCGACCGCAACTCGGACATCGATGCGCTAAAAGACCTGCTGTACACCAACATAGAACTTCATAAAAACGAAGTCCTGCGGCAACAGGTCAACGACATAAAAGACCGTAAACTGTATGACGACATCCAAGGCACGTTCAACCGTATACGGCATGACAACCTGTATGACGCGCCTCTTATGTTGGAATGGAACACATGGAGGGCTATGACAATGCTCGACGGAGGAGACATCAAGGCAAATCTCAGTTTTGACGACTTCGGCAAGCCTATGTCTACCGCACAAGGGAATGTTCCCGACATCGTATGCGACTATGGCGACTACATCCTCACAGTAGAAGTGACCTTGTCTTCAGGGCAAAGGCAGTATGAAATGGAAAGCGAATCCGTATGCCGCCATTTGGGCAAACTGAAAAAATCAAGCGGAAAGCCGTGCTACTGCCTGTTTGTTGCCCCTGCCATCAACGAGGCTTGCATCGCCCACTTCTACGCACTGCACAAGATGAATATATCCTATTATGGCGGCAAGTCCGTCATAGTTCCTTTGCCACTTGATGTATTCACGAAGATGATCGAAGACAGCTACAAGGCATCATTTACCCCAGACCCGGAGCATGTCAAAAATCTGTTTGACCAGTCACAAGAACTCGCGGAAAGCAGCAAAGACGAAACAGAATGGTATGCGCAGATGAAACGCCTTGCTGTGGACTGGCTGCGCCAGTAACACCTGTCCAGACACGGTCAAAATTGCAGAGTGACTGGGTTATTTCGGGGCTGAAAGCGAGGCGAGGTATTGCGTGGGGGTGATGCCGACCGTCTTGCGGAACATGCGGCTAAAGTGCTGCGGATACTCGAAGCCTAGGCCGTATGCCGTCTGCGCTATCCCCTTGCCGGAGGCAAGGCTGTCCTTGGCCATGGCTATCACGCGGCGGCGTATGTAGCCGCCTGCGGTCTCGCCTGTGGTCTTCTTCACCAAGTCTCCGAAATAGTTAGGCGACATCGCCAGCCTGTCGGCACAGTATTGCACCGTGGGGATGCCGAGCGTCAGCTGCAGCTTGTCCTCGAAATAGTCCTGCAACAAGGCGTTGAAGCGCACGAGGATGTCCGAGTTCTCGAGTTTGCGCGTCATGAACTGGCGGTTGTAGAACCGCTGGCAATAGTTGAGCGTCAGCTCAATGTAACCCACGAGTATGGTGTCCTGTACCGCGTCGCGCTGCTTGCGCAGCTCGTCCTGCATCTGCCGCATCAGCGAATTGAGCACCGCCCGCTCCTCGTCAGTCGTATGCAGAGCCTCGTTGACGCGGTAGTCGAAAAACGAATAGTCGCGTATCGTGCGCTCAAGATGAGTGCCACGTATCAGGTCAGGGTGAAACAGCAACGCCCAGCCGTTGATCGCAATGCGCTGGCCGTCATCCTCCTTCCCGCCGATTTGCCCCGGAGCCACGCAGATGACCGCGCCCTTGCGGTAGTCATAGCGGCCGCAGCCGTAGCGCAAGTCCAGCTCCGCCGCGTCGTGGAAGAACAAGCCGTAGACACTGTAATCGTTCAGGCTTGAGCGTATCGGCGAAACGGCAGAATAGTCGATTACGCTGACCAGCGGATGCGTGTCCTTGTGGCCCACGAAACTGCTGTAGTCGCTCACATTGCGCACTTTAAGTATATTAGCCATATCTTCCGGATTGATTCTGCTTGCAAATATAGCGCAAAATGCGGAATTGCAGCAATCGACTCCCTGATTTCCCATGTTTACAGGGAAAATAGGTATGGATTTCGGTATTATGTGTACGTTACAAGGCAACGGGCTGCACTAACTTTGCACCGTAGAACAACAGTTATGGACAGCCCGGCCGACATACCCGCAGAATTGCTCGACGACGATGCCGTGCGCTTCATCGCCAGACGGCACAACCTCCCCATCCGCGAGATGCTGGCCAGCTTCATGCGGCATGAGGAAGCCGAAGAAGGGCAGCTGCACCTCGAGGAAAACGAAAAGGAGATATTGCGCGGGCTTGCCGGCCACTGCCATTGGTCAACCCAGAAACATCATAACTCATGAAGAAATTCGTTTTATTATTGACAACCTGTATTCTAACACTTAATGTTATGGCACAGAAAAAGATAGTACAGACAGCAGGGCGCACGCAGCTGGGCGAGTTCGCCCCCAAGTTTGCCGAGCTGAACGACGATGTCCTCTTCGGCGAGGTATGGAGCCGCACCGACAAACTCGGGCTGCGCGACCGCAGCCTGGTGACGATAACATCGCTCATCAGCCAGGGCATAACCGACAATTCGCTGACATTCCACCTGCAGTCGGCCAAGAGCAACGGCATCACACGCACAGAGATAGCTGAAATCATCACGCATATAGGCTTCTACGCCGGCTGGCCGAAGGCGTGGGCCGCGTTCCGCCTCGCCAAGGAGGTGTGGGCTGAAGACACCGCCGCTGACCCCAAGGCGGAGTTCCAGAACGAGATGATATTCCCGATAGGCGAACCTAACACGGCTTACGCCAAGTACTTCACCGGCAACAGCTACCTTGCGCCCGTATCACGCGAACAGGTCAACGTCTCCAACGTGACATTCGAGCCTCGCTGCCGCAACAACTGGCATATCCACCATGCCTCGAAGGGGGGCGGACAGATGCTAATCGGCGTGGCCGGACGCGGCTGGTACCAGGAGGAAGGGAAGCCGGCTGTTGAAATACTCCCCGGCACAGTAATCCACATCCCCGCCAACGTGAAGCATTGGCACGGCGCAGCCGCCGACAGCTGGTTTGCACACCTCGCCTTTGAGGTCCCCGGCGAGGACACGTCCAACGAGTGGCTCGAGCCTGTCACTGACGAGGAATACGACAACCTGAAATAACACACAAACTATCACACCCATGCGCAACTACATGAGCAAACTATTGATCGCATTGTTGGCTGTAGTGGGCATCACCTCGACAGCCTGTGCAAAACAGAACAAGGAAATGAACAACAGCAAGCAAGAGAGCAGCAAAGTGCTTGTAGCTTATTTCTCAGCTACCGGCACCACCAGAGCAGCGGCTGAAAAACTCGCCAAGGCAGCCAACGCTGACCTGTATGAGATAGCTCCAGCCCAGGCATACACCGCAGCCGACCTGGACTGGAACGACAAGTCTTCTCGCAGCACAGTCGAAATGCAAGACCCGAAATCGCGCCCCGAAATCGGAGGCAAGCAAATCAACACCGACGGCTACGACACAGTCTTCATCGGCTTCCCGATATGGTGGTATGTCGCTCCACGCATCGTCAACACATTCATCGAGAGCCATGACCTGAAGGGGAAGACTATCTACCTGTTCGCCACCTCCGGCGGCAGCACCGTTGACGGCAGCCTGAAGGAACTGAAGAAGGAGTACCCCGACCTCGACTTCCGTGGATGCCGCCTCCTCAACGACGGCAAGGCGCAGGAATGGGTCAACTCCCTCGGCCTGAAATAACCTCTTGATAATGAAGCTATACCAAATATACTCAATGCATTGAGCAAAAATACGCAGTCCATTGAGCAAAATCCGACACCCCTTGCAAACCAGCTGAATCACAGTCGATTGCAAGGGAATTGAATAGCATCAAAACATTTATGCGCAAGAAGACAATAGCGTTTTTGGCAGCAGCCATGGCCGGGCTGCCCACGTGGGCGGAAGGCACGGCAGCTGAAAACGACAGCACAGCCTCGCGCTGCGACCTTGGCGAAGTGGTAGTGACCGGCACGCGCCAGCCGGCAGGCCTCGACCTGCTGCCGATGACTGTGAGCATAGTAGACCGTGGCGACCTCACCGCCGACTACCGCATGAGCGTCATGCCTACACTTATGGAGCAGGTGCCGGGGCTTATGGTGACATCACGCGGCGTTATGGGCTACGGCGTGAGCAACGGAGGCTCGGGAGGCATGATGCTGCGCGGCGTGTCCTCCGGCGGCGGACAGATAATGGTGCTAATAGACGGCAAGCCGCAATACAGCGGCATCTACGGACACAGCGTGGCTGACAGCTACTTGACCATGATGGCAGACCGCGTGGAGGTGCTGCGCGGCCCGGCATCGATGCTCTACGGCTCAAACGCCATGGGAGGAGTGGTCAACATCATCTCGCGGCGAATGCACACAGACGGCGTGCACACCTCGCTGTCGCTGGGCGCGGGCAGCTACGGCACAGTACAGGCCGAAGCGAGCAACCAGGTGCGTGCCGGACGGTTCTCAAGCACCGTCGCCGCACAGTTCGGCAGGTCTGACAACCACCGCCCCGACATGGGCTTCTACCAGTACGGCGGCTATGTGAGCCTCGGCTACGACCTGTCCGGCCACTGGAACATATTCGCCGATGCCGACGTGACGCATTTCGGAGCGTCCTACCCCGGCACTGTGTCCGCCCCTATGCTTGAAGCCGACCAGTGGATTACGCGCGGCGCGGTGGCTATAGGCGTGGAGAACAGATACCGCAACACGTCAGGGCGTATAAGCGTCTACGACAACTTCGGACGGCACAAAATCAACGACGGCTATGCAGCTGGCAGCGGCACGCCGCAGACGCGCCTCTTCCGCTCACGTGACGCGCTGGCGGGCATCAGCTGGTATCAGACAGCAAGCCTGTGGCAAGGGGGCAACGTGACCCTCGGCATGGACTACCAGCACATCTACGGCCGCGCCTTCTACACCAGCCGCGAAACCGGCGAGGTGCTTGAGACTGCCAACAAGCAGTCCGGCCATGTGCACAACAACGAGGTGGGCGTGTATGCCGACATCCGGCAGGACTTCCTGCGCTGGCTCTCCGTAGAGGCCGGCGTGCGCTATGACCGCCACTCGGCCACAGGCGGAGAATGGGTGCCGCAGGGCGGCATAGTGGTGCGTCCGACAGCTTCGGCTGAGGTCAAGGCTATGGTCAGCAAAGGCTTCCGCAACCCGACGATGAGGGAGCTGTACCTCTACCCTCCCTCGAATGAGGACTTGCGCCCGGAGCGCATGATGAACTATGAGCTGTCGTGGCGGCACCGGCTGCTCGGCGGGCTGCTCGGCTACGGCATTAACCTGTTCTACATCAAGGCCGACAACATCATACAGACCATCAACCGCAAGAACGTCAACACCGGCAAGGTGGAGAACAGCGGCATCGAGGCAGACGCGACATTCGCTGTCGACAGCCGCTGGTCCGTCACCACCAACCACAGCTACCTGCACCAGGCTCGCCCCGTAGTCGGTGCGCCGACCTACAAGGGATACATCGGCGGCAGCTTCCACAGCAACGGCGTGGGCGTGCACGCAGGGCTTACACAAGTTGCCGGGCTGTACACTGCCGTGGGCAGCGACGAGACGAAAACAGACTTCACGCTGCTAAACGTCACCGTCGATTACCGCCTGTGCAAGAACGTCAAGCTGTGGGTCAAGGGGGACAACCTGCTCGGGCAACGCTACGAGATCGTGGCTGGCAACCCGATGCCCAAGGCGACATTCATGGCAGGTGTCGCTCTCGATTTCTGACAACAATATCAAAACACATAAACTCAACATTATGAACAAACTACTCATCACATCAGCACTCGCAGCCGCATCGCTCGCAGCTTATGCCCAGCCGGCGAAGCCCACAGTGTACGTCACCCGCGAGATAACGCCCGAATCGCTCGTGCGCATATACGAGGCTCTCGGACGCAAGGCCGAAGGGCGCGTGGCAGTCAAAATATCGACCGGCGAATCCGAGAAGACCGGCTACCTGCGGCCCGACTTCATCAAGCCGCTCCTCGATGAAGTACACGGCACGATCGTGGAGTGCAACACCGCATACGGCGGCTCGCGTGCCACAAGCGAAGACCACTGGAAGACCATTCGCCAGCACGGCTTCACCCGCGTCGCCCCGGTAGACATCATGGACGAGGAGGGCTCTATAAATATCCCCGTGCGTGACACCACGCACCTGAAATACGACATCGTGGGCAGCCACATACAGTATTACGACTTCATGATTAACCTCGCCCACTTCAAGGGGCACCAGATGGGCGGCCTCGGCGGCGTGCTGAAAAACGCCTCGATAGGCTGCGCCTCCTCCTCGGGCAAGGCATACATCCACACCGCCGGCGTAACCGAGAACGTTGACGAGCTGTGGGACCATGTTGACGACCAGGACGGCTTCGTCGAGTCGATGGCTGCAGCTGCACAGGCAGTACACGACTACTTCGACAACGGCAACAAGATACTGTACATCAGTGTGATGTACCGCATGAGCATCGACTGCGACTGCAACGCCAACCCGGCAGAGCCGCTCATCGCCGACTACGGCATCCTGGCATCGCTTGACCCCGTTGCACTCGACCAGGCATGCTACGACATCGTCACGCAGATACACAACGACGAGCACAACAACACCAAGCCGCTGCTCGACCGCATTGCCCAGCAGAACGGCACACACATCATGGAGTGGGGAGAGAAAATCGGCCTCGGCAGCCGCGACTACGACCTCGTGAGCATCGACAAGTGACACCCGGCAAAGACTACATGGGCATGGGGATCCCGCCAGTCCAGGGCGCCCATATTATATGCGATGTCGCAAAAACAGCATTTCAACAGCCGCTTGCAGCCGCGCCTGAAAAAATAATCGGCTGAAAATTTGGCGGAACGGAAAATGTTGCCTAACTTTGCACTCGCAAAAGGGGCGAGACATTCCCTGACGCGAAGGAGAGATGGCAGAGTGGTCGATTGCGGCGGTCTTGAAAACCGTTGAGGGTCACACCTCCGGGGGTTCGAATCCCTCTCTCTCCGCAATAAGGTGCAAATCTCATATCTCGTGATTTGCACCCTTTATATATCTAATATCCAAGGCACAAACTCTCAATCACTTTTTGCTCAACTTCGGTGTTTCCGAAAGGGGGCTATTGAGCTATAGAATCCCAGCGAAAGACGTAATAAGGAAGCCCTTCGTTGGGATTCTATGGTTTAGGATGTCGGTGTAGTCCTTGCATGCAATACCGCTTCGCGTCGCTTGCGTGCAGGGCCTCTATCGTCTGGCAACGGTTTTTTCTTATGTTCTGGGATGTTGAACTT
Organism: Porphyromonadaceae bacterium UBA4702; assembly: GCA_002404675.1. GTDB lineage: Bacteria > Bacteroidota > Bacteroidia > Bacteroidales > Muribaculaceae > Lepagella. The sequence continues at coordinate 17,100 of DHKE01000069.1, forward strand.
CCTCTCCGCTACATCGATGATAGCACTGTAGTGGTCGGCCTTAAGGCTGGCTTTCTCGAGTTCTCGCTCAAGGCACTTGACCTTTTCCTCAAGCGTTTATGCGCCTTCGGCGGCTGGCGCTGCTGTATCCTGCTCGAGCCTGCTTTCCGGGACACGAACGCCGGCTATGCGTTGCCCTTTGTGTGTCTTGTTTCCCAGCGGCTCTCGGTTTTCTGGCGCAAAGTTACGAACCCAGTTGAAAACCGTCGTCAAGCTCACGCCTGTTTTTTGCGCTTATCGCATGGTACGTGAATCCGGTAAACGGAGGTAGGCGCGAGGGTCAGAGGATGAACGACACTTCCTTGAATGCGTATGTGCGCATCGCCCCGCTCTGGTCCATGAGCGTGAGCATGCCGTCGCTCGCCACTCCGGCAATGGCTGCGCTGAAGCGGCTGCCGTCGGGTGTTGCGAACCGGTACATCCTCCCGTCGCCGCGCCAGAGCCGCTCCATGTACCGGGCGTGAAGTGCCTGCCGAGAGGCTGGGTCGGCGGTGCTTTGCAGCCGCCGCTCGATGTGTGCTGCAAGCGTCTCGCACACGTCGTCTACGGAATGCTCGCGGCCTGTCAGCATTGCCATTGAGACGGGGTTGGGCGCGTCGGAGATGAAGCGGAGCTGGTTGACGTTCAGCCCCACGCCGATGACGGTCTGGGTGATGTCGCGCCCGGTGACGGAGTGTTCTATCAGTATTCCGCTTATCTTGCGGTCGCCGGCGTAGATGTCGTTGGGCCATTTGACGCGGGCGTAGATGCCGCACTCCTCGAGGGTGTCTGCTACGGCGAGTGCGACGGCCTCGCTGACGGCAAACTGGCACTGTGCGGGGAAGCCTCCGGGCAGCCACAGCATGCTGAAGTTGAGGTTCTTGCCGTCCTCCGATTCCCAGGAGTTGCCGCGTTGTCCTCGCCCTGCGCCCTGGCAGGGCGTTGTCACCACGGTCAGCGAGGGCAGCCCCTCGGCGTGCTGTGACAGCCATGTGTTGGTGGACTGCACCCGGGGCAGCTCTATCCTGTTCATGAGGGGAGCGTGATTGTGCGTGAGCCGTCGTCGCTGGTCTCTATGCGCACCGGGACGGCATCGTCGGGGATAATTGCAGCTACGCGCTCTGGCCATTCGATGAGGCAGAGTGCACCGGAGTAGAAGTAGTCTTCCGCGCCTATCTCCATGGCCTCGGCCGCGTCACGGAGGCGGTAGAAGTCGAAGTGGTAGACGGTGTCGCCGCGTGCGTCGCGGTACTCGTTGATGATGCTGAACGAGGGGGAGTTGACCGTTTCCTCCACTCCGAGCTGGCGGCATACCTCGGCGATGAACGTGGTCTTGCCTGCGCCCATGGGGGCGTCAAATGTGAAGACGCGGCGGTCGCCTATGGCGTTGATGAATGAGCGTGCGGCCTGTGGCAGCTCCTCGAGTGAGCGTATACGTATTTCCATGGCTGTCAGATGCTTTTTTCGATGTTCCAGACGAATGCCCGCAGCCCGAGCAGGGGCTTGTCCTGGTCGAGGGCGTGCAGCCGGTCGAGCAGGGGGTCTGCCTTTTCGTCCTCGACCACGGTGATGATTGCGCCGGCCAGCGAGGGCCATGCGTGCGAGCCGTAGTGTGGGTCGCCTGTCGCGCTGCCGCGCCCGCGCACGGTGTCAACTGCGGTGAAGCCCCGGCAGCCTGTGCGTGTGAGCGCGTCGATGATGCTGTCGTAGTGTGCCTGGTCGTATGCTATCAGTATGGCTTTCATTGTTTTTCCTCCTTTGTCAGGTTGATTGATGCGGCTACGCGCTCGCGGCGCAGCTTTTTGCGCTTGTTGCGCACCCCTCGCCCGGCAAACGAGCAGTATAGGGTGGGGACGAACAGGAGCGTGAGTATGGTCGAGAATGTCAGGCCTCCGATTACGGCTACGCCCATAGGCCTCCACATCTCTGCTCCCTGTCCCGAGCCGATTGCCATTGGGACCATGCCGAGAATTGTGGTGAGTGTTGTCATCACCACGGGGCGCAGGCGCGAGCGTCCGCCGTCTATCACGGCGCGGCGTATGCTCATGCCGCGCTCGCGGTTGAGCGAGATGTAGTCTATCAGCACGATGCCGTTCTTGACGACGATGCCGATGAGCATGATTGCGCCGATCATCGACATGATGTTGAGCGTGTGGCCTGTTATCCACAGCATCAGGAACACGCCGGAGAATGCGAAGAGGAGCGATGTCATGATGATGCCGGGGTATGTGAGCGATTCGAACTGCGCCGCCATGACGATGTATACGAGTATTATGATGAGCGCGCCGAGCATCAGTAGGTCGGAGAACGAATCCTGCTGGTCCTCAAATGAGCCGGCCAGTCCTATGGTGATGCCTGCGGGGAGGTGCATCCTGTCTATTTCGGCCTGTGAGGCTGCGACCACGTCGCTCAACGGCACGCCGTCAACGACGGCGGAGACTGTGATGAGCCTTTCGCGGTCCTTGCGCTCTATGGTCGGGGGGGTGAACCGCTCGACTACGCGGCCGAGCTCCTTGACACGCACGGGGTTGCCCTGGGCGGTGTATACGGTGATGTTCTCGATGTCCTCGAGGCTTGTCCGGTGGTCGGGGTCGTACATGACCTTGATGTCATACTCCTCGCCGTCCTCGCGGAACTGGGAGGCTGTCGCGCCGTTGATGCGGTTGCGCAGGTACATCGCCACGGTCTGCATGTTCAGGCCGTAGAGGGCGAGCTTCTCGCGGTCGAAGTCCACTTGGTATTCGGGCTGGTAGTCTGAGCGCGAGACGGACACGTCTGCAGTGCCGGGTATCTTCTGCAGCACGGCCTGGAGCTGCCGCGCCACGGAGTCGGTCTCGGTGAAGTCATAGCCGTAGATTTCGTAGTCTACGGTGGACTCGCCGCTCATCGACATGCCGCGTCCGCCGCCTACGTTGACTTTCGCGGTCTTGAACTCTGGGAAGCCGTCGGCGAGGTCCTGTCGCATGCAGTCTGCTATCTCCTTGATGCCGCGCTTGCGGTCGCCCGGGTCGGTGAGCGAGATGTTCATCTCGACGATGTGCGAGCCGTTGTCGGAGAGGGAGGCGTATGTGTTGTCAGAGCTTGCCGGGCCTACGGTGTATTGGAGCACCTTGATTTCGGGGTATTTCTTGCGCCACAGCGCGTCGAGGCGTGCCAGCGACTGCTTGGTCACCTCCACTCGCGTGCCTATGGGCATCTCGAGGTTGACGCCGATGCGGGCGTTGTCCTGCGTGGGTATGAACTCAGTGCCGACAAACCGCATGAGGAATATTGAGGCGACGAATATGGCGAGGCATACGGAGACGGTCGCTGTGCGGTGGGTCACGACGCGGCGCAGCAGTGCGGCGTAGCCGTTGTCGAAGCTGTCGAGCGCACGCTCCACGGGGCGGAAGAACATGTCGTAGAGGCGGCTGTGGACGGCGGTGAGCTTCAGCCACTGGCTGCAGAGCATCGGCGTGAGCGAGAGGGCGCAGAGTGTGGATATGACCATCATGATAGTGACCATCCAGCCGAGCTGGCGGAACAGCACGCCTGTCATGCCTGTCACCATGGTGAGCGGGAAGAACACGGCTATGAGCGTCAGGGTGGAGGCGATTACGGAGACGGCGACCTCGTTGGTGCCGTGCACGGCGGCCTGCTTGGGGTCTGCGCCGCGCTCGATGTGGGTGGTGACGTTCTCCAGCACCACAATGGCGTCATCGACCACCATGCCGATGGAGATCGACAGCGCCGAGAGCGAAATGATGTTGAGCGTGTTGCCGGTGGCGAACAGATATATGAACGATGCGATGAGCGAGACGGGTATGGTGATGACGATGATCATCGTCGCCCGCCAGCGTCCGAGGAACATGAACACCACTATCATGACGAACAGCAGAGCGTAGAGCACCGTCTCCTCGAGCGAGGCTATGGTGTTGCGTATGTTGTCGGAGGTGTCGATGATTACGCCGAGCTTCACGTCGGCGGGTAGGTTCTGCTGCAGCCGCGGGAGCATCTTCATCACCTTCTCGGAGATCTGCACGGAGTTTGCGCCGGACTGCTTCTGGATTACGATCATCGCGCCCTGGCGTCCGCCGGTGTATGTCTCCTGGGTGCGCTCCTCGAGTGAGTCGACTACCCGTGCCACGTCGTGGAGGTATATGACGCGCCCCTCGAATGAGCCTACGGGGATGTTGGCCAGCTCGGAGGTGTCGTCAAACTCGCCCTGGACGCGCAGGGCGTATGTGTTGGAGCCGATGTCGAATGAGCCGCCGGGGGTGTTGCGGTTTTCCGCTCCGATGATTGAGGCAATGGTCTCGACGCTGAGGCGGTATGCCTCGAGCTGGTGCGGGTCGCAGTATATGTGTACCTCGCGCTTGGGCGCGCCCGATATTGAGACCGAGCCCACGCCGTCCACACGCGCCAGGGGGTTGGCGACGGCATCGTCGAGTATCTTGTACAGTCCCGGCATGCTCTCGTCGGCCTGGACTGACAGCAGGCAGATGGGTATCATGTCTGTCGAGAACTTGAAAATGATCGGGTTCTCGCTGTCGTCGGGGAGCGTCGATTTGACCATGTCGAGCTTGTCGCGCACGTCGTTGGTGAGCACGTCGATGTCGTATCCGTACTCGAACTCGAGTGTGATGACCGAGGTGTTCTCGCGTGAGGCGGAGGTGATGTGCTTGAGGTGCTCGACGGAGTTGAGGGTGTTCTCGAGGGGCTTGGTCACGTTCTGCTCTATGTCCTCCGCGCTTGCCCCGGGGTACATCGTTATGACCATTAGGGTGTTGGTCTCGATGTCCGGATAGAGGTCAATCGGCAGTTTCGCGAGCGAGAACAGACCGAGTATTATTACGGCGACGAAACATAGCGTCGTCATCACCGGGCGTTTCACCGCCGAACCGTATAGACTCATGCCTTGCAGTGTTTATATGAGGGTGAAACAGATGCGTTATTTTGCCACGCGCACTTTCGCGCCGTTTGAGAGGCGGGACTGCCCCTCGACGACAACGTCGGCCTGCGCGGGCAGCCCGGAGATGATTTCGTATGCGTCGCCGAGCCGCTGCCCCAGCTCCACGAGGCGGTACTCGACCTTGCCGTTGTTGTAGACGTACACGTACTTGTTGCCCGAGCCCTGCTGCTTGACGACGGCCTTGTCAGGCACTACGACATGGTTGGCAGTGCCGAGGTTGAGCGACACGCGGCCGAACATGCCGGGAAGTATCCGGTTGTCGCTGTTGGGGAGCGTCACCTCGGCGGAGAATGTGCGTGTGGCGGCGTCTACGGAGGGCGAAATCAGGGTCACGTACCCCTTGAACACCTCATCGCCGTAGGTGTCGAAAGTCACCGTGGCGGGCATGCCGCGCTTCACCTGCGCCAGCTCTGTCTCGGAGACGTTGATGACTATCTTGACGGGCTGCACCTGCGAAATGGTGAGTATGGGGAGCTGCCCGGTCATGTCGCCCGGGTCGTAGTTGCGTGCCGTCACCACGCCGCTTATAGGTGAGGTCAGGACGGTGTTCTCGGCAGCGTTGCGCAGTGTGCGCTGTGCCGTTGCGAGTGCGTTGCGAGCGTTGATGACCTGTGTCTCCATCTGGTCAACGGCCTGCTTGGTGCCGCCTCCTATCCGGTACAGCTCGAGGGCGCGGTTGTAGTCGTTGGTCACGCTCGCCAGGTTGGCGCGAGCGTTGTCCACCTGTATCTGGTACGTGGCGGCGTTCACGTCGTCCATAACGACGAGCTTCTGCCCCCGGGTGACGCGCTGCCCCTCGTCCACATATATGGCTTTGATGCGGTTTGACATCATCGCGGAGATGTTGTTGACCTTGTCGGCCTCGACGCTTGCGGTGTAAACGCTCACCTGCGCCACCTCGCGCTCCGTAACGCGCTCTATGCGCACGACCGGGGTCTCGTCGGCCGCTTCCTTCTGCTGCTCTTTGTCGCCGCACGCTGCCAGCGTCATGAGCGCAGCGAGCGCTGTTGTGTATATATGGGTGTGTCTCATCTGTGTGTCGTGTTACTCTGTTGTAGCGGGGTATGTGTATCCGGCGTTCTGCAGCTCGTCTTCGCGCCCGAGGAGCAGGTCGAGCTGGCTCGCTGATATGAGGTAGTTGTAAATGGCTTGCAGGTATGCGAGCTTGGCGGCGGTCTCTGCGACCTCGCTGTCGCGCAGGCTCAGGTAGGACCCGGCGCCTATCTCGAAGCTGCGCTTCATGATCTCATGCGCCTTCTCGGCCTGCCGCACCCCCTCTGCCGAGGTGTCTATCTGTTTGGCCTCCTTGCGTATGTTCTCCAGGGCGAGGTCTATCTGCATGTTGAGCGTGTTGACCAGGTTGTCGCGCTGCAGCCTCGCCTCCTTGACCTGCACCTCGGCCTGTTTGAGGCCGTAGTATTTCGAGCCGCCGGAGAATAGGGGGACGGAGAGCGACAGCCCCAGGTTGCTGTAGGGGTTGAACTGCTGGCTGCGCAGTGCGTTGCCGTTGCTCAGTGCGCTCCAGCTGTAGGAGAACTGCGCGGCAAGTGTCGGCACCCACGCGAGCTTCTTGAGGCTTGCGGTCTGCTCGAGCATCCGCGTCTGTATGTCGAGCGAGCGCAGGTCGGAGTTGCCCTGCAGCGAGCGGTCTATGCCGGCGATGCGGCCGTACATCTCCTGCCGCATGTCCGTCAGGGTCATGTCGGGGTCGATGACGATGTCGTCGGTGATGCCCATCAGCACCTTCAGCTGCAGCCGTGCGCGGTCTATCGCTATTTGTGCCTGTATCAGCTCGGGCTCGACGTTCTTCACCTGCACCGACGAGCGCAGCACGTCGTATTCGGTGGCTGTCCCCATTGAGAACTGCTTCTCGTATAGGCCGGCGGTGTATTTGGCGAGCTCGTAGTTCTCGCGCACCACGTCATACGATGCCTTGGCGAGCATGAGCGTGTAGTACGCCTGGTTGACCTGGTCTGCCAGGTCGAGGCGCGAGGCTCGTGCCTTCTCGCAGCTGGCGAGTATCTGCGTCTCGCTGAGCTGCAGCGACTTCCACAGCGTCGGGGCTATGAGCGGCACGGAGGCGGAGAACCCGAAGTTCCACGTGTTGTCGGTGCCCATCTTGAACGACTGCGTTTCGCCGCCCATGTTCATGCTCACGGTCTGCAGGGCGAGGGCGCGCTGGTATGCGCCGGTGAAGTCGATCTGGGGCAGCAGCGAGGCGCGTGTCTCCTTCTTGGCCAGGTCGAGGCGCGTGATTTCCATGTCGGCAATCTTGATGACAGGGCTTTCCTGCAACGCAATGCGCAGGCACTCGCTGCGGGACAGCACCACGGCCTTGCCGGCAGCCGAGTCCACCGCAGCAGCGTCTGTCGCCATGGCAGTGTCGGCTATGGGGTCTTCCGTCACCACTGCGGGGCGCGGCTCTTGCGCAGCGGCAGCGGCAGCTGCCAGCACGCACAGGGCGGACGGAATGTATCTTGTCAGGTATTTCATATATCTCTGGTTGTCAGCGTGTTTGTCTGTTGGCCTGTTTCTGTGCCGTCAGGGCGGAGGAGTTTTGCGGTCAGCCCGTCCAGGATTTGCATCCCCTTGGGTGTGGCGATGCTGCGCAGGAAGCCTATGGTGATGCTTTCGTAGGCCTGCGCCAATGTGACATCTGGCGGGAACACGTCGTGCATACAGGCCAGCGACTCGTATTGCAGCACAATGAGCCGCAGCGTTACGGGGTAGTTCACGTCGGTGCGGAACACCCCCTGCTCCACGCCGCGCCGTGTCTGCTGCGCGATGCACTCTATGGTCTCGCGGTTGCGGTTCTCCATGTTGCGGCGCAGCGAGGCCAGGTGGCGCAGGTCGCGGAAAAACTCCGGGCATACGGACTGCATCATGCGCATCTCGTCAAAGGCGTGCAGCACCATTGCCTCCATGATGTTGCCTGACGTGCGGAAACGCCTGTCGGCATTAGCCCGCAGCCGCTTCTGCATGTTGTCGGTCACGCGGATGAGCATCTCCTCCTTGCTGCCGAATATCTCGTACAGCGTCCGCTTGGACATGCCGAGTTCGGCCGCCACCAGATCCATGGTGCAGCCCTTTATGCCCCTTTTGGTGAGGATGTCCTCGATGCGCCGGTACAGGTGCTGGCGCTCTTCCGGGACGCTGTTGCCGTTTTCTGTATTCTCCTCTTTCATATTATAGGCAGCGCAAAGTTAGGATATAAAACCGGCAGAACAAAAAAAGTTTTGCCCTGCCGTCGTCTATTGCTGTTGAAACCGCCGTATAGGCTATAAAATCTGTCTTTTGGGCGAATGTGCCGTGCGTGTCAGCGTATGATGACCGCCGTGCCAGCATCGGTGTGGTCTGCGGCGAGGGTGACGGTGTGTGTCCGTGCGTCGTATTTCCAGCCCTCGGCCGCTGTGCCGTTTATGGTCACGCTGCGCGGTTTGCGCGTGATGCCTGTCACCTCGAGCGTCATGTGTACAGTCTGCGGCATGGCTTCATACCCCTTCCCCTCGCTGGAGATGCTGATGCGTGTCTCGCCGCTGTCCTGCTGCCCTGTGAATGTGACGAGGCGGTATGCGCCGTCCTGAAGTGACGTGGGCGAGGTGCGGTCATCGTCATACAGGGTGTACGAAGTCTCCTCGGGTGCAGGGAAGAAGCGCACTGTCAGGCATGCCGGGTCATACTGCCCGGTATGCTCGATTGCCTGCGTGTACTGCGGTATGAACGCCCCCCGGCGCACGAACAGCGGCATCTGCGATAGCGGCGCGGCGACAGTGGCGGTCGTGCCTCCCCGATAACGGCGCAGCGGGTTGTTCCAGTCTACCCATTCCCCCTCGGGGAAGGTGACGCGGCGCGAGCGCGCCCCTTTGCGCATTACAGGAGCGACAAGCACTTCATCGCCCCACAGGTATTCGTCGGTGATGCCCGCATGGCTTGCCTCGCCAGTGGTGAAGTCGAGCGGACGCGCGAGGGGGTAGCCCATGGCGGCGTTCTCGTATGCCAGCGTATAGTTGTAGGGCAGCCACTCGTAGCGCATCTTGATGTAGCGGCGGCAGATGTCCTCATATTGCGGATAGCAGTACGGCTCGGGCTTCTGCTGGGCGTGCGTGCGCAGCGTCGGGGTGAACGCGCCCATCTGCAGCCAGCGCACATACAGCTCCGCGTCTGTCGGGTGCGCCGGGTCAACGGCAAATCCCCCGATGTCGCTGCTCATGTACCCCAGTCCGGACAGCCCTGCGCCGAGCATTATCTTGACTTGCGGCTGGAAGCCTCCCCACGAGCGCGACACGTCGGTTGACCAGGGGAACACGCCGTACCGCTGCAGTCCCGTCGTGCCGCCGCGCATCAGCGTCATTATGCGGCGATCGGGGTACTGCTCGCGCATCATCTCGTAGACGGTGCGGCTCCACTCGTTGCCGTATGCGTTGTGGTACTGCTCGGTTGTCATGCCGTTGTGGTGCACTATCCCCGAGGGGTGCACTTCCGGCTCTCCGAGGTCGCCCCACCAGCCCTCCACGCCGTCGGCGGTGAGCGAGGCGTAACGCGCTGCGAGCCATTGCCGTGTGGCAGGGTTGCTGATGTCGAGCATCCCCGCTTCGCCCACCCAGGTGGTCACGTCTGCCGGCTGCCCCTGCGCGTCAGAGGTCAGCATCCCCGCCGCCCGGAGCATGTTGTAATTGTCCAGCGCGCCGGTCTTGTTGATGTACGGCTGCGAGATGAGTATGGTCTTGACCCCCAGGCGGCACAGCGAGTCGAGCATCCCGCGGTGGTCGGGAAACTGCGTGGCGTTCCACTCAAGCCGCCCCATGTCCGTCTCCTTGCCGTACCAGTACAGGTCGAGGACAATGCCGTCTACCGGGTATCCGTGGCGGCGCAGCGTGTCAACCGCGCCGAGCGTCTCCTGACGGTTGTGGTATCCGTAGCGCGAGGTGATGTACCCAAGCGACCAGAACGGCGGCAGGCCTTGCCGTCCGGTGAGGCAGGTGAAGCGAGAGGTCGTGCCGGCGAGTGTGCCGTGGCCGTTGATGAAATAGTATGACAGCAGCGACGGAGGGTTGACCGACGTGTAGCGTATCGTGTCGCCCAGCGTGAGCGTCGCCTGGTTGTGGTCGTCCACAAGTATGCCGTAGCCCGCATCAGAGGCGAAATAGGGCATGGTGATGTTCATCTGCGATATGCGCGGGTCGCCCTCGGTATATCCGTAGTTCTGCCGGTTGTACATCACCAGCGTGTCGCCGCGCAAGTCGAGCGAGTGTCCGCGCTCTCCCGCTCCGAAGAAGCGTTGCCCGGCCGGAGCTGCCAGCGTGACGGTCTTGCTGTCGCGGCGGTTGTCGAGGCCTTCGGCTTCGGAGATGAGCAGCCTCCCCGCGCTGTCGCTGAATGTGGCGAGCCCCGTGCGGCGGTCTATGCTTATTGACGTTGACGGCGAGGAGATTTCCACGCACGAGGGCGATGCCGACACATTGACATTATTGCCTTGCGGCGTCAGCGCCACTGCCTGCGAGGGGAGGTAGCGGTAGCCGTCCATGGTGTCGGGGATGACCGTTATGCGGAATATGTCGTCCGTTATCGGGGTGACGCGCAGTGTGCCGCGCTCGGTGGCTACTGATATTGACGCGCCGTCAGAGGCGATTGCGCCGCGCTGTTGCGGAGCGGTGGCTGCTATTGCTATTGCCGGCAGCACAGCCGCTGCCAGCAGAGAGTAACGTGATTTCATCTTGTACGGAAGTTTCGGGTGAGAGATTAGGTATGTAAAAGCACGACGAACCGTGCACCACTATCTGAAAAATCATAGATCATTAATGTTGTGAAATGGGTGCACGGCGCGTCTCTTTGCTTTTGGCTGACGGCGAAGCCTTCAGGCGGGTCAGTCCACCTCCAGGTCGCGGTCAACTATGGTGTGCCAGGGCAGACCGTTCTGCGCCAGCGTCTCAAGGAACGGATCAGGGTCGAACTCCTCGACATTGCGCACGCCAGGCATGACCCACTTGCCGGTCAGGAACATCATCGCGCCCACCATGGCGGGAACGCCCGTGGTGTAGCTTACAGCCTGTGCGCCGGTCTCGCGGTATGCCTCCTCGTGCGAGCAGTTGTTGTAGATGTAGTATGTAGACGGCTTGCCCTCCTTGTTCAGGCCGCTGATGCGGCAGCCTATCGAGGTCTCGCCCGTATAGTTCTCGCCCAGAGTGCCAGGGTCGGGGAGGACAGCCTTCAGGAACTGTATGGGGACAATCTCCTGGCCGTTGTACATCACCGGGTCGATGCGGGCCATGCCGATGTCCTGGATGCAGCGCAGGTGCGTCAGGTACTCCTGGCCGAATGTCATCCAGAAGCGGGCGCGGCGTATCGAGGGGAAGTTCAGCACCAGCGACTCCAGCTCCTCATGGTAGAGCAGGTACGACTCGCGCTCGCCGATGCCTGGGTATGTCAGCGGACGGTGTATCTCGAGGTTTTCGGTCTCGATCCACTTGCCGTCCTGCCAGTACTTGCCCTTCTGCGTTATTTCGCGTATGTTGATTTCCGGGTTGAAGTTCGTCGCGAATGCCTTGCCGTGGTTGCCCGCGTTGCAGTCCACGATGTCGAGGTACGTCATCTCCGAGAAGTGGTGCTTGGCGGCGTAAGCCGTGAATACGGCGGAAACGCCAGGGTCGAAGCCGCAGCCCAGTATGGCTGTCAGCCCCGCCTTCTCGAAACGGTCGCGGTATGCCCACTGCCAGCTGTACTCGAAATGGGCTTCGTCCTTCGGCTCATAGTTGGCAGTGTCGAGGTAGTTGACCCCAGTCTGGAGGCACGCCTCCATTATCGTCAAGTCCTGGTACGGGAGAGCCACATTGATGCAGATGTCTGGGCGGTGGCGGCGGAACAGCTCCACCAGCTCCTCCACATTGTCGGCATCGACGCGGTCCGTAGTGATGTTGGACGCGCCGATCTTGCGGGCCAGTGCGTCACACTTATCCTTGGTGCGCGAGGCTATCACGATGTCGGTGAACACCTCCGGGTGCTGTGCGCACTTGTGAGCCACCACGGTACCCACGCCGCCGGCTCCGATGATAAGAACTTTTCCCATTGTTATCTCCTGTGTGATGATAAAAACAGAGCCCAATAGAAGCTCGCTGCAAAATTACAAATAATATTTCGGATAAGGTCGTTTGCCAGCCCGAAATCGGCAAAAAATCGCCCTCACCATCCCCAAACGGCCCCTCGAAGACGAGCCAAGTGCTGCCAGCCTCAAGCAAAAGACTTGCGCGGCTCATCGAAAAATACTACCTTTGCACACCGACAAGTGCCGAAAAGTGTCGATTTTGGCACAAATCCGCACTTGTTTGTGTCATCACATGAAGATAGAACGCGACATAATCCACCAGTTCCGCGAATGGAAAACTGCGGAAAACCGCAAGCCGCTCCTGTTGAAAGGGGCGCGGCAGATAGGCAAAACCTGGGCAATGGAAGAGTTCGGGAGGGAATGTTTCGAGCATACGGCGAAGTTCGATTTCGACCGTCAGCCGGAACTGCGCTCCGTATTTGCTGCTTCCAAAGAGCCTGCACGTATCATCCGCGAGCTGTCGCTGTACAGTGGTGTGCCGCTTCGGGAGGGGCGTACACTCCTCATTTTCGATGAGATACAGGAGTGCGAAGAGGCTCTGAATGCCCTGAAGTACTTCTGTGAGGACGCGCCCGGCTGGCACGTCATCGCTGCCGGCTCGCTGCTCGGTGTCGCCGTCAAGAAGCGGCGGATGACTGTCCCGGTGGGCAAGGTGCAGGTGATTAGGATGTATCCTATTTCATTCCGCGAGTTCCTGCGCAGCAGCGACCCCGCGACGTGCCAATACGTGGATGAAATCTGCGAGCCGGTACATCTGCCTGAAATAATCCTCAACAAACTGAAGACGGAATACCGCCGCTATATGGTTTGCGGGGGCATGCCCGAGGCGGCTGTCGCCATGCTTGGCAACAAGGGTATGCAAGAGGTGGACGGCATATTGCAGGGGATACTCGACATGTATGAACTCGACTTCGCCAAATATGCCGAGCCTCGCGAGATACCGCGCATACGCGCCGTCTGGCACTCGCTGCCGTCACAGCTTGCAAAGGAGAACCGCAAGTTCATATACCGGGTTATCCGCAAGGGCGCACGCAGCCGAGACTACGAGGACGCGCTGCTGTGGCTTGAGGACGCGGGCATGGTGTATCGCGTCAACGCTATTACGAAGCCCGGAATGCCCCTGTCGGCATACGAAGAGCCGGACGTGTTCAAGGTATATGCCGGGGATTGCGGACTGCTGCGCCGGCTTGCAGGGCTGCCCGCTGTTGTGGTCACGGATTCAGCAGCAAACTATACCGAGTTCAAAGGGGCTATGGCAGAGAACGCGGTATTGCAGAGCCTTGTGCCGGTATGCGGCGAGATGCCGCGCTACTGGTCGTCGGAAGGCAAGGCGGAGGTGGAATTTGTCCTGCAGTTAGGCAGCGACATAATCCCCATCGAGGTCAAAGCCGAGAATTGTGTAAGCGGACGCAGCATAACGGTCTACAACGACAAATATCACCCGCGCCGCCGTGTGCGCTACTCAATGCTCAACCTTCAGGAAAACTGTGGAATGCTCGCGTGTCCCTCACCTCTGGCAGAGTGGTCGCTGCGCTGGCTTCGCGACTGACCGCCATCACACCTTAAGGACTGTGGCGGCGGTCAGCGGCCTTCGAGAGCGTCGATGGGGTTGAGGTAGAACATCTTCTTCCAGCCTTGACGCGCTTGGGAGTCGTATCGCCAGAAGTAGGGGATGGGTGTTGCCAGCCCATAGTGCAGGTGCGAGGGGGTGTTGGCGGCGTTGCCGGTGTTGCCGACTGTGCCGATCTGTGTGTTGTGGCCTACGATTGCGCCTGTCGTGGTGGTCACGGAGTCGAGGTGGGCATAGTAGTGTATGCGCCATTTCGGGCCGAGTATGCCTACGACTTTGCCTCCCTTGCCGGGCATGCTGCCGGCGTACAGCACGAGCCCCGGTGTGGCTGCGTATATGGGCGTCCCCTTGGGCGCGAAGATGTCCACGCCTTTGTGTGTCACGGACGTTCCCCACGGATAGTACCAGAATGACTGCGGGTGATAGGAGTTCTTGGTAGCTCCCTCGACGGGCATCCTCATGTTCTGCGGCAGGAGGAAGCCTGTCAGGATTATCGCCCCGATGACTGTCAGGGCTATTCTCCATCTTTTCCGGCGTTTACGCTTGTCTTTGGGCCGTTTCTTCCCGTGGTTGCCTGCGTTTTCAGGCCGTTGTTCAGTGTCGTTGTTCAGTTCTTCCATGGTCGGAGTCCGTGTTTTGGTTTGATGTGCAAAAGTAATTAAAAATCCGTCACGAGCCAAGAGCTGAAGCGAAAAACGTTTTGGCGGAAGCCGATATGCATGGGCTGTGTACATATAATAATAGGGTGTGCCGGAAGTGCGGCACACCCTGTATGTTTGTCCTGAAGCTGGCGGCTCGTTGTCGCCAGTTACGGTTCAGGTCGTTGCGTGGTGATTACTCAAACTCGATGAGAGCCTGGTCAGTGCCGATCACATCGTCTTCCTCGACGAGGATGCGTTTTACCACACCAGCGATGTCGGACTTCAGGTCGTTCTCCATCTTCATGGCCTCGTACACGAGTACAGTGTCACCGGCATTGATCTTGTCGCCAACCTTTACGCAGACCTCGAGCACCTTGCCGCCCATGGGAGCGCGGAGCACTTCGCCTGTGAATTCCTCTTCGGCAGCTTCTTCCTCAGCGGGAGCAGCGGCGGCAGCACCTGTAGCTGTGGCGTTCACCTGCACGTTGTGCTTGTTCTTGAGGTATGTCGCAGTCACTGACTGGAGCAGCTCGAGGAGCATGTGGTCAGCCTCGCCGGCACCGAGTTTCAGTCCGCCGAATTTGTCGATGAGGGCACCTGTCACCTTGAGGTCGATGTTCACGTCGCCGCAAGCGCAAGATGCAGTGTTGTTCTTTGCTTCGTATTCCATTTTGCGTAGTTTTTTGAGGTATGTTGCAGCCACTTTTGGGAGGAGCTCCAGCAGGAGGTATTCCTCGTCGTTAGATGCGAGCTTCACGCCGCCGAACTTGTCGAGGACGGGGTTTTCGGGTTTCTTGTATGAGTTGACGTCATACTCGTATTCCTTGGCGTCGCCTGTGATGAGTTCGCGGAACTTGGGGTCAACGGGGACGGGAGTCTTGCCGTACTGGCCTTTCACGAGGTCAACGAACTGGTTGTTCTTGTTGGTGTAGTCAGCGACACCCTTGCGGCGGTCGAGCGCGAGTGCCACGGCCTGTGAGCCTACGATCTGTGAAGTCGGGGTCACGAGGGGCACGAGGCCTGCGTCGCGGCGAACCTTCGGGATGAGGGCCATGGCCTCTTCCAGCACGTCCTCTGCGTTGAGGGCGCGGAGGTTGGCAACCATGTTGGAGTACATGCCGCCGGGGACCTCGGCGTTCTTGACGATCTCGTTGGGCTTGGGCAGGCCGAAGTAAGCCTCGATCTTGTGGCAAGCGTCGAGCAGGTCAGCCTCGCGGTTCTCCTTGGCAGCCTCGATGGCGCGGTCGAACTCGGCCTCGATGTCAGCCGGCATGGCTGCGAGAGCCTCGTCGAAGTCCTTGGGCCAGTTGTCCTTGTTGAGGTCGAACTCTGCGAGAGCCTTGCGGGCGTCCTTGAGCTCGTGGCGTATCTTTGCAACAGCGTCCATGTTAGCCTCAACCTCGACGCCGAGTTTCTGGCAGAAGATGTTGATAAGCTCGATAGAGGGGGCTGCAGAGCCGCCTCCGAACCACCAGATGTTGGTGTCAACGATGTCAACGCCGCGGATGATAGCTGTCAGCACTGAAGCCAGGCCGTAGCCAGGGGTGCAGTGAGTGTGGAAGTCAACGGGCACAGAGAGGGCTTCTTTCAGCTTCGGCATCAGGGTGTAGATGCGTGAGGGGCTTACGAGGCCGGCCATGTCCTTGAGGGTGATCATCTTCGCGCCGAGGCGTTCCATCTCCTTGGCCTTATCAACGAAGTATTCGTCGGTGAAGATTTTCTCGTTCTCGGGAGTGCCTTTGGGGTCAACGGTGTAGCAGACGGCAGCGTCAGCGATGCCGCCGAGCTCGTTGATGAGGCGGATAGACTCCTTTATGTTGTTGATGTCGTTGAGGGCGTCAAATATACGCATCACATTCAGACCGTTCTTGATAGCCTCCTTGTAGAAGCCTTCGAGCACCTGTCCGGGGTAGGGGACATATCCGAAGAGGTTTCTGCCGCGAGAGAGCGCGGAGAGCAGCGAGATGCCTTTCATCTCCTTTGAGCAGGAGCGCAGGCGGTCCCAGGGGCTTTCGTCGAGGTAACGCATTACAGAGTCGGGTACTGCACCGCCCCATACTTCCATGATGTAGAAGCGAGCGTCGCGGTAGAGCGGCAGCAGACGGTCGATGTTCTCCTGTTTCAGACGGGTCGCAAAGAGTGACTGCTGACCGTCGCGGAGAGTTAAGTCTCTGATTTGAAGTTTGTTAGTCATGAATTTATGTGATTTAAGTTTTTTGTTGGTTTTTCTGCTTCAAAATTAGACAATTATTCCGAGATGAGGAAAGGAAACTGCGGAAAATTTGCGGCCTTTTCTCCCTGCTTTGCCTGTCAGTCGAACATTCCCTCGATGTCCTCCGCATCTTCCGGCACTTCATCGTTTGCAGCAGGTGCGGCTGGCTGGTAGGTGTCGCCCCATGCCCCGTCGCAGGGCATATATCCTTCAGGGAACTCGAACTTGATGTCCTGCCGGTAGGGCAGCGACTTGTCGGCAAACAGCTTCTGCATGAAGATGCCGAATATCGGCAGTGCCGAGCGTGCGCCTTGGCCTATGCTGCTGTTGTTGAAGTGGATATACCGCTCCTCGCCGCCTACCCACACGCCGACGACTATCTGCGGCGTGTAGCCCATATACCAGGCGTCGGAATTGTTGTTGGTCGTGCCGGTCTTGCCGCCCATCTCCGCCGAGATGTTGTATGCCGAGCGCAGGGCGCGGGCGGTGCCGTTGTTGACCACGTTCATCATCATCATCACCATGTCGTCGCAAGCGTCAGACGAAGTCACCTCCGTGCGGTGCGCGTTGGCGGAATATATCACGTTGCCCTGGTTGTCCTCGATGCGGCTGACGTAGACCGGGTTGACGCGGATGCCGTGGTTGGCGAATGTGGAGTATGCGCTGACCATCTCCGAAACCGGCGCGTCATACGAGCCGAGGGATATCGTGACGTTGCTCTCGATATAGCTCGTGATGCCGAACATGCGCAGCTTGTCTATGAACGGCGGCACGCCGAGCTCGTTGAGCAGGTTGGCTGATACACCGTTGTTTGACGATGTAAGAGCCTGTTTCAGCGTCATTGAGCCGGCACGGCTGCCGCGAGGTGTCCACCCGCCGATGCTTGCGAAGGAGCTGACAGACGAGCACGGGTCTTTGCCCTGCTCCATGGCGAGGGTGTAGAGGAACGGCTTGGAGGTAGAGCCTATCTGCCGCTTGCCCCGCGAGGCCATGTCATACTGGAAATAGTTGAAGTCCGGGCCGCCGACGTATGCCTTGACGTAGCCTGTCACCGGGTCCATGGCAATCATGCCGGTGCGCAGTATCGATTTCATGTACATCAGCGAGTCTCGCGGCGACATGGTGACAGTTTTCGTCCCCGGCTCGTAATGCCCGTTCTTCTTGACCCATGCGAACACCTCCATGCTGTACGGTGTTTTGAACGCCTTCTTGATTTCAGTCTCCGAAGCCCCTGCCTCCTTCATCGAGCGGTAGCGGGCTGTCTGCTTGATGGCCTTGTCGATTATGCCTTGCAGCGTCGAACCCGATATTTCGCCGTTGTTGGTGGAGTACGGCCCGTATTTCGAGCCGCGCTTCTCGGCGGTGAACGCCGGCTGCAACGTGCCGCCGAGGTGCTGGTATACAGCCTCTTCGGCATATTTCTGCATATTGAGGTCTATTGTGGTGTATATGCGCAGGCCGTCCTGGTACAGGTTGTAATGCGAGCCGTCCGGCTTCGGGTTCTTCTCAATCCAGCCGCAGAGCGGGTTTTCCTCCCACTGCACGGAGTCTGTGCGGTATGCGCTGAGCGCGATGGTGTATGCTGTCGAGCTGCCGTAGTCGCTGCGGTTCGGGCGTTTCGGCTTGGTCGCTGTCATGAGGCGGCGTATCTCCTCGCGCAGGTAGGGGGCTTCCCCCTCCTTGTGGTCTACACGGTGATAGTCCAGCCCCAGCGGCAGCTTCTTGATGCTGTCAGCCTCTGTAGCGGGGAGCTTGCCGGCCTTGACCATCTGGTCGATGACGACATTGCGGCGTTGCCGCACACGGTCTTCGTAGCGCAGCGGGTTGTAGTAGCTCGGGTTTTTCAGCATGCCGACGAGCATCGCCGCCTCCTCAACATTCAGGTCGCTCGGCTCTTTGCCGAAATACACGTTGGCGGCAGTTTTGATGCCTACGGCGTTGTTGAGGAAATCGAACCGGTTCAAGTACATATTGATGATTTCCTCCTTGGTGTAGAACCGCTCGAGCTTGATGGCGATCATCCACTCTATCGGCTTCTGCAGCGCACGCTTGAAAATGTTGGTAGAGGGCTGCGAATACAGCTGCTTGGCGAGCTGCTGGGTTATGGTGGAGCCGCCCCCCGACGACTTGTCGCGCATCAGTATGGTCTTGATGACAGAGCGTGCTAGCGAGCGGAAGTCGATGCCGGAATGGCTCTCGAACCTCACGTCCTCGGTAGCGATGAGCGCGTCGATTACGTGTGGCGACACGTCCTTGTAGTCGCTGTATGTGCGGTTGCCCGCGCCCTCGAAATACCGTCCCATCTCGGTAGTGCCGTCGCCGGCGTAGATGACCGAGGCGAGCTTGTCATGCGGATCCTCGAGTTCCTCGATAGGGGGCATGTAGCCGATTACGCCGTTGTAGATGAGCAGCAGCAGCGTGGCTATGATGAAGCCTGTGCCGAGAAACGAAATCCACATCCAGCGTATGATGCTCTGCTTGGCTGTGCGTTTCTTTCCCTTGGGGGCATCCGCGCCGCTGTCGCCGCTTTTCCGGGGAGACGGTTTTATGTTGAAAATCTTCATTCAGTCCAAAGTGTATGCCCGGGCGTTGCCCTCGGACAGTGAAACAAAAAGTCGGACGGTTCAATAGGCCTTCTGCAGGGGTATTATTCACTGCAAATTAGGCATATAATGCGTCACCTGCAAAATTAGGAAAAATATCGCAGACAGCACGCACTGCCCGCGATATTTTTCCATTGCCGGCAGCGGAAACGGCTGTTTCCGCGCCCGCTGGAGTCGTTGAGACTTATTTCACGATTACTTTGGCTGTCTTGCCGTTGTATCTTACCACATAGATGCCGGCGGGGAGGTTGTCGCTGCCGGTCTGGAAGCCGGAGAGGTTGAAGATTTCGGCTCCGGCCGGGGCCTCGATAGTGCCGATGCCGCCGCGTACCATGATGCCGTCAGCCTCGATGCCTTCCACGCCGTTGGTCTTGTCGGCTATCCCGTCGGCGAGTTTGCCAGTCCATGTGGATGTCACGGTGTTTCCTTCAGGTGTGGTGAAATTGACGTCGATGGTGTATTCGCCCTCTCCAGCAGCCTTGGAAATCGTGATTGTGCCGCCTGTGGCAAGCCCAGTCAATTCAGGTTTTGACAGGTCGGCCGCATTGTAGACTGACAGGTATGTGCCTACTGCGACATATGTGGTGCCGAACATCGGATACCATGTGCCTTGCATGAAGACTCCGGGCTTGCTCCCGAGCTTCAATGCATCGTAGGCGGTGTAGGTCTGGCACAGTTCGTTGAAGTCGGCGTGTTCCGTCTCGTCAGTGAACAGCTGCATGCTGATGAGGTCACCCCCGCCGTCTATCCAGCCGTCTTTATCCAGCGGAGTATTGTACAATACAACATTGTATGAGCCTTTACCGTCGTAGCGTCCGGATATTTTCGTGTCGGTGACATTGCGGTCACCGCCCAGCGGAGTGTACCCGAAGTAGAATACGTACGGGATTTCGCCTGTGTATGTGGCCTTGCACAGTACTCCGCCTTCTCCGCTGTTTGATGTGCAGTTCTCCCAAACCAGGTCAACGGTGTATTTGCCGTCGCCGTTGTCTGTTATCTCAACGTAGCCTGAGGTGGGAGAAGACCACTGGTATCCGACCAGTTCGCCGCTTTCGGGATTGTCCGGGTTGAGGAACACGTCCATGAACGTTGAAGATTCTGATTCAACTGTGCCGCTGGTGTATTCGTAGTTTTCGGTAATGTGCACAGGGAACTTTCCAGTCGGCAGTTTCGGATTGCTTTCATCTTCGGGCGGCGGGGCCAGCAGGTAGATGCGGGCCATTTGCCCATCGTGTGTGGGCATCGTTTTGTCCAGACCCGCGCTTGAGAGCATCAGCCAATAGCTGCCCACGCCGTTTGAGAATGTGCCGGCCGGGCAGAAGTTGGCCTCGGTGGCAGTGAACTCAGTCGTTGGGTTTTCCGCTGAACGGAGGGGCGACTTGAGGGGGTTGCTTACGGTTTCGACACGCCCGTTTGTGACGCGCGTCTTGGTGGACAGAGCCTGCGGCGTTGCACTTGTTGCTGTGAGCGAGCATACGCATAATGCCGCGAACATTGCAGGTAGGTATTTTTTCATCTGTTTTGTTGTAGAAGCCGTTTGTGTGACATTGTGAAGACGCGAGTGAGCCGGCTTCTGTTTTACTGTCTCGCACTCCGTGAATTGTTGCCGCAAAGTTATTCAGATGCCGTTTTCTGTTGCAAGTTTTTATGGGGTACATTTGGGGTACAAATGATGATGATGTGCAGTTTCCGCGATTTTTTGTAACTTTACGGCGTGAAATGCCTTTGGACGATACTCATAGCCCTGATATTGTCAGCGTGTGTAAAGCAGCAGGTAGCGCATCCTCTGTTCAGGTGGAAGTCGCTGTCAACGGCTTCGGATGCGCTCATAGTGCATCTTGAGTGGGGGATGATACGGGTGTCGCCGGATTCTGTTTTCGCGCGGGCGCTTGACTCTCTGAAATGTGAGATTGTCCGTTGCCCTGACCCTGCGCAGCTGGAGGCAAGGTGCTGCTATTGGTCGGCTATACTGGATACGCGCCGCAATGTCAGCAAGGACTCTGTCCGCAGACTGGTTTCGAGGTCAATTGAATTGTGCGACTCTGCGTCATACCCGTATGACATGACTCGTTTCCGCCATCTTGAGGGGCTGTTGCTGTTCCCTGACAATTCTTTCCGCCAGCATGAGGCGTTTCGTGACTGTTTTGACTACTTTTCGAGCCAGGGTGATGGCTTCATGACTGCTTGGCTGGCGTTGGATTTGGGCAGGCTTTATCTGGATATCGGCGACTTGAAACGGGCTGGTTGGTATTATTCGCTGTCTGACAGCATTTTAGATCTCATAGGGATTGATGACTGGCATATAAAGACATCTCTCAACAATGCCAATGTGCTGCATTTGATGGGGAAAAACAAGGAGGCTCTTGCCAAGCTTGATTCGCTGTTAGCCAATCCGGTGGCACGCCGCGATACTGGATTTTGTGTGAATGTGCTGATAAACAAGTATCTGATGTCTGGTGACAGTGAAGCGCTTGTCGAGGCTTGCGGCCTTATGCATCCCGGCATTCCTGTATCTGTGCGCATGGATCTGAACCTGGCTTTGTCAGGCTGGTATTGCAGCGAGGGCCATGCGGCTGAAGCGCTTCCCTGTCTTGAATGGCTGCTTTCTTTACCGCGTGAGGGTCGGCCGGCGGATGAGATCCGCGACGTTTACGGCATAGCCGCCAGAGTGTATGACGCTACGGGAAGGGCTGATTCGGCTAACTTTTATTACCGCCAGATTGCAGTGCTTCAGGACTCGATGCTGTCGCGTAACGAGTCTCTGAACATCCTGAACAGCGAGGTGCGCGAGGAGATAGCGAAAAATGATGAGAAACGAGAGAACGAATTGAAGCAGGAGCGTCTGCGCACATGGCTGGTGGTGCTGGCGTTGCTGTTTGTTGCCGGCGTTGCGTTGTTCTACCTGTACCGCCGTATGCAGTCGCACCGTCTCGCTACGCTGCGCACCAGTCTCGAGTTGGAACGGGAGCGGCGCAAGGTGGTGTCGTCGGCATTGGCGATGACCGAGAAGGACAATGTGCTTGAAGCGGTGCTGTCTGACATCTCCGAGATTAAAAAGGGGGGCGAAATCGGCGAGGCGCAGATACGGCAGCTGGAGCAGAATGTGAAGATGCACCTCATCGGGCGGCAGGACTGGGAGGATTTCAAGGTGCTGTTTGAGAAGGTCCACCCAGGGTTCTCGTCGTTGCTGAAAACGACATATCCGGCAGTGACGGAAGGTGATATCCGTCTGTCCATATACCTGAAAGCAGGCATGAATACCAAGCAGATAGCGCGTATGCTTCAGCTGCAGCCCGATTCTGTCAAGAAGAACCGGCAGCGGTTGCGTCGCCATTTGGGGCTGACGGCAGACCAGTCGCTCGAGGACTTGCTGCGCAGCCTTGGCTGACGCTCCCATGAGCCTAATACTCGGAGTCCCCCGAGATCTCCGAGTACTCTGATTGCGCAGCCAAAGTAGGGACACGGCGTGCCGTGTCCGAAGGGTAGTTGGCGTATATGTTGTTGATTTGTTACGGCTTATGTGCGGACACGGCACGTCGTGTCCCTACTGGGCTACGCATAAAAGCGTGGGTGTGCCTATTTTGACATCCCCCCTATTGTAGCGGCGGGGCTGCGGCTATCTGCCCAGCAGCCATTTCCACGCCGGGACGACGCTGATGACTTCGCCATCGGCAGTGGCTATATTCTCTTCATCGTCGTAAGTGACAATAAGCAGTTTTTTGCAGCCTGTTGCCTGTGAAGCCTCAAGCAAGCCTCGTATTTCGCGCTTGCGTGTCTCTTCGTCACCCATGCTCCATGTCACTTGTATCAACTGCACAATGTCGATGCCTCGTTGTACGGCAAAGTCACATTCCCCCTTCCCTTGATAGTAGAATATCTGGTCTATCGGGGTTCGGTTGCGGTACAGTTGCAGGAAAACAGTGTTTTCGAGTTTCTTGCCGTCGTCGTCGCTTTGCGGCAGCAGGACGGCATCGCGCAGCCCATTGTCGATGCAGTAGTATTTCGGCTGTGAGTTTTCGGCCTTTTGCAGCGAGCGGCTGAAATTGGGTATGCGCAGGAACATGAACGTGTCACAGGCGTAGTTTGCCCAGTTGTACAGGTCGTCCTTGCTTACTTTCAGCCTTCGGGACTTGATGTCATTGTGAATTGCTCTTATTGATGTCGGCTTGGTGAGGTTTGCCATTATGCGCTTCAGGAAGTAGCGCAGCACCTCGATGTTGCCCAGCCGGTAGTGTTCCGCCAGGTCTTTGAGGAGCATGGTGTCGAAATATGTCTGCAGTGTCTTGGCTTTGAGCAGGGCATTGCCCATTAGTGCTATTTCGGGGAAGCCACCCTCGTTGTTGTAGTCACGCAGCGCATTGCGCAGTCGAGCAGTGTCCTGTTCGAGCCAGCTGTCGGTGGTTATGCCCCGGAATTGGCAGTACTCACGGAATGACAGCGGCAGGGTCTCTTCTTCCTCCGGCCAGCCGCGCAGTGCGGATTTCAGTTCGCTGCTCAGCATGGTGGCGTTGCTGCCGCTGATGTATATGTTTTTTGTATAGTGCTTGTACAGTCGCATGACGAAATACTCCCACCCCTCGATAAGCTGTATTTCGTCAAAGAACATGTATACGGTCGCCATGTCTATGTCCGGGTACATCTCGCGGTATGCGTCGATTATCATGCTGAGTTCGTCGGAGGTCATGCGCACGAGCCGCTCGTCATCGAAACTTACCCAAAGGATGCGCTCGCGGGATATGCCTTGGCCAAGCAACTCGTTCACGAGTACTTCCATTCGTGAGGTCTTGCCGCATCTGCGTACACCGGGTATTGTCACTATCTTGCCGTCGCCTGTCGGCAGCGGTTTTTCGCGTCTGCGCAGGTCGGAGGGAAACTCCTGCTGGCGCATCGCTATCTGGGTCTTTATGTATGATTTGTCCATATTGTCCTAAATTCGGGGACAAAGATAGTGATTTCTGTCCTAAATTTGGGGTCAGCGTGGGTGGTTTTTGATTGGAGGGCTTAATTTGAGGTGAAATGAGAGTGTGTTTTGCGCAGCCAAAGTAGGGACATGTCGTGCCGTGTCCAAATGGTGGTAAGCGTGTATATCGTTGATTTGGTGTGAATTGGGTGCGGATACGGCACGCCGTGTCAGCATTTGTCCGTGATTGCACGGATTGCGGCTTCGGCATCGGGGTCGGCGGTGACGGCGTAGATGAACTGCGCGTCGTCTGCGATCAGGTGTCGGCGCGAGCGTTTGAGGCCGTCTATCCATATAATGTCGCCGTCAGCGTCGGTCAGTGCCACGGCGCGGCGTTTCTGCTCCTGCGTGAGTTTGGCGTCCTTCATTATGTCGCTGACAGCCGATGTGCCGCGCATGCCGAGCGGTGCGATGCGGTCGCCCGGGCGGACGAAGCGCATAGTGTAGTTGCTGCGGCCTTGTGGAAGGAAGCACGCCGTGGGTCGGTGCATCGAGCGCATCAGCGAGCGGGCCTCGGGCGTGTTGAGCAAGCGGAACCACCTGTATTCAGGCAAAGCCAGGTCTCCACTTGTCGGGACTATGTGCAGTCCGTTGCGCTCGCTGCAGATGTCTGTGTTGCGCAGATGCCATACGCGCCCCGGCAGGGGATTGCGCGACAGTGCGGTCATCTCCTCTATTTGGCTTGCGTTTGCGCCGTGGGGTGCTGCGAACCGCTGTATTGATGTCATAGCGTCGCCGCAACCGCGTATCTCTATCCATGTCAAAATGCCGTCGGTCTTTGGACGGACGGCGCGGGCGATGACGGCGGCTTCGCCGCGCAGGTTGCGCTGTGTGGCGGCGATGCTGCGGCGGGCGTTGGGGAACCGCTCCTCGAGCAGCGGCAGCACGCGGTTGCGTATGAAGTTGCGGCGGTAGCCGTCGGCAAGGTTGGTGGAGTCGGTCATGAAGTCCTGCCCGATTTCATGCAGGTAGGCCTCGATGTCGCGGCGCGACAGCGACAGCAAGGGGCGGATTATCTCGCCGGTGTCAGGGAGCATGCCCCGCAGCCCCTCGATGCCGGTGGTGCGCATCAGGTTGAGCATGAGCGTCTCGATGTTGTCGTCGGCGTTGTGAGCCACGGCTATGCGTACTGCGCCATGGTCGTGCAGCAGCTGGCGGAACAGGCCGTAGCGCAGGTCGCGGCACGCCATTTCGACCGACACCCCATGCTTGCGCATATATGCCGGCACGTCCATGTCGGCTTCTGTCACTGGCACTCCAAGGGCTCGGCAGAGGGCGATGACAAACCGGCGGTCGCGTGTGCTCTCGTCGCCGCGCAGGTGGAAGTCGCAGGTCACGACATGGACATTCGCGCCAGCTGCGACCAAGGCGCGGAGCATCGCCGTGCTGTCTGCGCCGCCGCTCACGCCGGCTATGATTTCGCCGCAGATGCCGCTGACGGCTTGGCGCACAGCCGCTTCAAACTCCGGGCGTGTCATCGCAGGTATACGGGGATGACGCAGGTGATGCGCCCGCACTCGAGTATCTCGTCCTTGCGCATGCGGAATTCCGGGTATTCCTCGCGGTTGTACGAAGAGCAGCGTACGAACTCTGCGTCATCGTCTTGCAGCAGTTTCTTTATCACCACGCCGTCAACTGTCGAGAGCATGTATACCTCGCCCCAGCGCATCGACTGCCGCTCGTTGATTTTGCTCACGCCCACAAGTGCACCCGGCGGTATCGACAGTTCCGGGCGTTCCGGGTATGTCATGGAGTAGCCTGCCGCCTGAATGAAGAAGTCTGTTTCGCGGGGTATTCCCGGCAGTCCGACCACGGGGAGGTTGTCCGCCAAAGCCGCTTCTGACAGTCCGCCGGGGCGGCCGCACTCTGCGCGAGTGGTGTCGATGAGCGGGAATGTCGGGAAATCGGGGCGGCGGCTGTCGCGCATCATCTCTCCCTCGCCGTACAGGAACCATTGCCGGCTGATGTCGGTATATTGTTTGAGGAAAATTGCGGCGACGCGACGCGAGATGTCCTTGCCTGGTTTGCGGGATTTGCCCAATGTGCCGACTGCGAGGCTGCATACGCGGGTTATCTCCGCATCCGTGAGGTTGCGGAAGCGTGCGTATGCGTCCAGCCGGTCGATAATCCTTTGCGATGATGAATTGTTCTTGTCCGTCATTTGATGCTCGCTGTTGATTGCATTGCAAAGTTAGGAAATATTCCCCGGTTTTCAAAATCGGGGATGCGTAAATCAACGGCGGTCAACGGCGTTTCAGAACTCGAACAGGTCGCGTATCGAGCCTATGTCCTCGTCGTCCTCCTTTTTGCCCTTGTCTGCATCCTGTTTTTCCGGCGCTGTGCGGCAATCCTTAATCACGAAGCGGCGTTCCTTTTCCTCGTTTGTTTCCGTAGGAGCGAATATGTCGTCCGAACGCCTTGGAGCTTGGGCTAAAAGCTGTAGCTGTTCCTGCGGCGACAATGAGTCGAAGTATTTTTGCCGTGCGGAGAGCGATGCCATGCGCAGCATCTGGACCTTACGCTGGGTCTTGGGGTTGAGCGCGTACACCCTGGGCGGGCGGGACGCCACTTCCGGCTCGCGTATGCCGCGCTCCTCGAGGATGTCGGCTTGCATGAGCTTGCGCTGGAAGTTGCGGCGGTCGTACTTCACGCCGTTGATAGCCTCGTATACCTTCTGCAGCTCGGTGACTGTGAACTCCTCGTTGAGGAGGGTGAAGGCTATAGGGCGCATCTTGATGGCTTGGCGCAGGTACTGACGGGCGGCGAGGATGATCTCGCCGTGGTCGAAAGCGAGGGGCGGCAGCCTGTTCTCGTCAAACCACTGTGCGTTGGCAGCGTCGTCGCCGGCGATGAGCTGATACTCTGATGTGCGCACCAGTGCTATGAAAGCCACGGTGACGACTCTCTCGCGAGGGTCGCGGTTGAGGGTGCTGAACACATGGAACTGGTCGAGGTAAACGTTGGTGACGCCAGTTTCCTCTCGCAGCTCGCGCATTGCAGCCCGCTCCAGGGTTTCGTTGATTCTCATGAAGCCTCCGGGCAATGCCCACATCCCCTTGTACGGCTCAAGTCCGCGTTCTATCAGAAGCAGCTTCAACGATTCGCCGTCGAAGCCGAAGACAACGCAGTCAACGGTCAATGCCGGATGGGGATACTTGTAGGTGTACGGCCCGTCGTTGTCATTCACCCGTTCAGGCTGAACGACAGCATTTTCGTTGTTTGATGTACTGTTCATGATATAGCCTGTTATGCGTTTATGCTGCAAAGTTAATGCAGAAAAACGAAACTGCCAAATATTTTGCGCGTGATAATGACGCAAAGTACTCGGCAGTCTTCTCAAAGATGCAAGTCGGCCAAGTCAACAAGTCCGTTGACGATGGCATATATCGTAAGGCCCGTAGCGGAGTGTATCTCGAGCTTGCGGGCTATGTTGCGGCGGTGTGTCACCACTGTATGCACGGAGAGGAATAACTGTTCGGCTATTTCCTTGTTGGTCAATCCTTTGACTACAAGTGTGACAATCTCTTTCTCGCGGTTGCTCAGGGCCTCCTTGTCGTCATTATCGGCTGCCGGGGCTGCCGACAGCTTCTCGAGGCGGTCGGCTATGCCCTGCATGTCGTCGGCTATGGGGAGCGTTGCGTCGTAGAGCGTGCGCGTGGAGTGGGCGAGCGGACCGGACTCGACGGCGATGATTTTCAGCGACTCCGGGCCGAAGTCGCGGACGGTCTGCGGGTCGAACACGCCTCCGAAGTTCGGGTTGACGATGAGTATCGGCGAGGGCAGCTCGCCGACCAGACGGCGTATGTCGTCTGCGCTCTGCACCTCGACCACACTGCAGCGCGGCTGCGGCAAGGCACGCAGGCAATGCACCAGGCCGGCAGCGATGATGGGCGCCGGCTCGGCGACGATGACATTCAGCATCGGCAGCTGGCGGTTCATTGCCCGGCACCCCCTTCCGCGATTTTCTGCTCGAGCAGGCGTATCGCCGGCACGAGTATGTCGTTCTCCACGCGGCAATGGCTGTCGAGCTCCTCCTCGCAGCGGTATATGTCGTAGAGGGCGGTGTTGAGCAGGTTGGTCGATGCGCTGTCGGGGCAGTACTTGATGATGAGGCTTTTCAGCTCGTGCAGCTTGTCCGCCACCTGCTCGTGGTGGTCGCTGTACACGTCGATGCGGTAGTCGGCGGGCGTGTCGCCGCGCAGCAGCCGGTTGATGTGGGCGAACACGGTGCGTTCCTCGTATTCCATGTGTGTGCGTACCTCATGCAGGTATTCGTCGAAGAACTTGATGATGAGGAACGACACGTCGGAGGTGCTGAACTCAATGCCGTCGAGGAGCTTGCGGCGTATCTCTGGCAGTGAGTACTGCAGGAAATAGATATGCGACTGGCGGAGGTACTGCATCAGAGCCTTGACGCTGACGCGGCTGATTTCATTATCGCTTATGGTGCCTGAAAGCACATAGTTGACCACAGCGAGGAATGTGGGGCAGTCCACCTTGTTCTGCCGGCAGACGGTGCTGATGCTGTTGTCGCCGAAACCCACGGCGATGCCGAAGCGGCTCATCACCTGGATAATCTGGTAATGGTCGGCTATGAGGTGGCTCATCTTCTCGCCGGCGGCATACGGGTGTGATGTCTCTCGTGTCATGGGGTTGTCTGTGTAGTTTCTGTCGGTGCGGCAATGCTGAGAGGGCGGAGAGCTCTCGCCTCCGCCTCTCCCGGTCTCACCTGTTTCCGGGCAGGGGCATCGCCATGGATGCCTGGTCAGTCCGGTCACACTTAAATCTAACTCTAAATAACTAATAACTCTAATCGTGAACCGGATGGCAGCCGGATTTCACATTGCAAAGTTACAAGTTGCCTGAAGTCCCCGCAATACCTACAATTAGGTAAAATGCAGAGTGAGGCGGGTTTTTGCCGTCATTTCTTGCGCACGGAGAAGCCGAAACGGCCTATCAGGTCGCCCACTTCGTGGTAGAAGCCATGCTGGTAGACGAGCATTCCGGCCTTCTCCATGGAGAACGCGCCGGTTTCCGGGTCGATGTAGCGGTCGTCGGCGCGGACGTTGAGCACCTCGGCGATGAACATGTCGTGCGAGCCGAGCTTCATCACCTCCTTGACGCGGCACTCGATGCTCAGCGGCGACTCCTCGATGGTCGGGGAGGCGACTTTCTCGCCTGGCAGCGGAGTGAGGCCGGTTTCCTTCCACTTGTTGTAGTCGCGGGTTGAGCGCACTCCCGCCCAGTCGGTGGCGCGAGCCATCGCTGCGGTGGTGAGGTTGATGGTAAACTCCATGTTGGCTGCTATCAGCGGATGGCACGCACGCTCGGGGCGCACGGAGATGTAGCACATGGCAGGATTCGTACAAATGGTGCCCGACCATGCTACGGTGAAGAGATTGTATTCTTCAGGACTTGTACCACATGATATGAGTAGTGCTGGAAGTGGGTAAATCATGGTGCCAGGCTTCCAGTCCAATTTCTGACTCATAGCTTATTTTAGACGAGTTTGATAGAGTCGAGCTTCTGCTCCTTCTCACAATATTTACACTGGATGACGCCTGTCTCGGGGTTGACTACGTGGAAGTGAGTGGGCATGGGCTCATTGTTGGTGATGCACTTAGGATTGNNGGGCGCACGGAGATGTAGCACATCGCCGGGTCGGAGCATATAGTGCCTGTCCATGCCACGGTGAGCATTGACCACTCCTGCGGCGTGGCTCCGCAGGTCACGAGAACTGCCGGCAGCGGGTATATCATCGTGCCGGGTCGCCAGGATACTTTTGTCATCTGTCAGCTATTGTTATGTTGTCGCCCTCCGCCTCGTGGCCGCAGTAGTGGCAGCGCACGCGCACAGGCTGTGTTGACACGACGTTGAAGCGTGTGGCTATCGGCTCGTTGCGCGACACGCACTTGGGGTTGTTGCACACCACCAGCCCGGAGATTTCGTCGGGCAGCGAAACGTGCCGTTTCTCCACGACTTCGTATTCGCGTATGGTGTTGATGACCGCCGAGGGGGCAATCAGGGCGATGCGGCTCACGGTGTCAGCGTCGAGCTCCACGTCGGCTATCTTGATGATGCCCTTGCGGCCGAGGCGTTGGCTGGCGAGGTTGAAGCCTATGGTCACGCTCTTGTCGAGCGAGGGGATGCCCAGGAGGCTGACGGCCTTGAAGAGCGCGGGGGAGGGTATATGGTCTATCACGGTGCCGTTGCGCAGGGCGGC
>DHKE01000069.1:47404-76393 GCA_002404675.1 Porphyromonadaceae bacterium UBA4702
CGCAGGGCGGCTACGGCGAGTTCCTTTTTGTCTGGCATGTTGTGTCTGGTATTTAGGGTGTCGGAGATGAGGGCTTATTCGGCTGCGGGGACAGGTATGCCCATTGCGCGGCATATCATGGCCTGGCGGGCATAGAGGCCGTTCTTGGCCTGCTGGAAATAGTACGCTTTCGGGTTGTCGTCCACGTCCTGGGCTATCTCGCCCACACGCGGCAGCGGGTGGAGGATGCGCAGGTTGGGGCGTGAGGTGGCGAGCATCGCGTTGTTGAGGTTGTAGAGGTCTTTGACGCGCTCATACTCCAGCAGGTCGGTGAACCGCTCGCGCTGCACGCGAGTCATATATATAATGTCTGAGGAGTCTATTATTTCTCGCGAGAAGTCGCGGCTCTCGTTGAAGACGATGCCGTTTGAACGGCAGAACTCGCGGAACTCCGCTGGCATGCGCAGCTCGTCGCATGCCACGAAATTGAAGCGCACGTCGAAATGGCTGAGCGCCATGAGCAGCGAGTGTACCGTGCGGCCGTATTTCAGGTCGCCCACCATGGTGAGCGTCAGGTTGTCGAGCCGTCCCTGTGTCTTGCGTATGGAGTAGAGGTCGAGCATCGTTTGCGAGGGGTGCTGGTGCGCGCCGTCGCCGGCGTTGATCACCGGCACGTCTGTCACTTCCGTTGCGTAGAGAGCCGCGCCCTCCAGGTAGTGGCGCATCACGATGAGGTCGGCATAGTTTGACACCATCTTGATGGTGTCCTTGAGCGTCTCCCCTTTCGATGTGGAGGTGGCAGCCGGGTCGGAGAAGCCGATGACACGTCCGCCGAGGCGGTTGACCGCAGTCTCAAAGCTGAGGCGCGTGCGTGTGGACGGCTCGAAGAATAGCGTTGCCACCACCTTGCCGTCGAGCAGGTGCGAGTCGGGGTGCTGTTCAAAATATGATGCGTTGTCGAGCAGACGGATGATTTCCTCTTTGCTCAAGTCGTTGATAGAGACGATGCTGTTGGGATTACTCATGTCCGGGGTGTTTTGTTTGCAAAGATAGGCAAAATCCACGGCTTGCACGCGGCTTGCGAGGCGGAAAATTCGCCCCTCCGTGAGCGGTAAATGCATCATTAACTATAATTAATCGTATTTTTGCGGCATAATAATGCTGTTCTGGGTAAAAACGATTAATTTTGTGACCGCAATAGAAGTAAAACAATAAACTATCCATCAAGATGAAGATCAGAGCAGCAATAGTCGGCTACGGCAACATCGGGCATTTCACCTTGCAGGCACTGCAGGCAGCCCCGGATTTTGAAATAGCGGGTGTGGTACGCCGCGACCCCTCACGCCGTGATGGCATACCGGCGGAAATCCCCGTAGTGGCATCTGTCGCCGAACTCGAGAACGTGCAGGTGGCAATACTCGCCACGCCCACGCGCAAGGTCGAGGAGTACGCACGCGAGATACTCGCCATGGGCATAAACACCGTTGACAGCTTCGACATACACACTGGCATACCGGCATTGCGCAAGTCGCTCGGCGACGTGGCTCGCCAGCACGGCACAGTCTCCGTCATCTCTGCCGGCTGGGATCCGGGCAGCGACTCTGTGGTGCGCACGCTGATGCAGGCTCTCGCCCCCAAGGGCGTGACATACACCAATTTCGGCCCTGGCATGAGCATGGGGCACACCGTGGCTGTCAAGGCTATCGCCGGTGTCAAGGACGCGCTCTCGATGACTATCCCCACCGGCACGGGCATACACCGCCGTATGGTATACGTTGAACTCCTCCCCGGACACGACATCGCCAAGGTGGCTGCCGACATCAAGGCTGACCCATATTTCGCTTCCGACGAGACTCACGTCATGGCGGTGGACTGTGTGGACGACCTGAAGGACATGGGACACGGCGTGAACCTGGTGCGCAAGGGCGTTTCCGGCATGACGCAGAACCAGCTCCTCGAGTTTGACATGAAGA
The DNA here is from genome assembly GCA_002404675.1 of Porphyromonadaceae bacterium UBA4702. GTDB lineage: Bacteria > Bacteroidota > Bacteroidia > Bacteroidales > Muribaculaceae > Lepagella. The sequence goes on from DHKE01000069.1 coordinate 49,357, forward strand.
TAAACAACCCGGCGCTCACCGGCCAGGTGCTTGTATGCGCCGCCCGTGCCGCAATGCGTATGCAGCCCGGTTGCTACACCATGATAGAAATCCCCGTGGTTGACCTCCTTCCCGGCGACCGCGACCAGTGGATAGGCAAGCTCGTCTGACCACGGCCAGCCTCATATTACAACCGGGCGCATCAGCAGTTTGATGCGCCCGGTTTATTTCATCGGAGTACTCTGAGAACTCCGAGTTCTCAGAGAGGGATTAGCTGAAGAATGTCGCGAAGAGCTTCACGGCGGCGATATGGTCCTCGACAGAGGCGGTCTCGCGAGCCGAGTGCATAGCCCAGATGGCGTTGCCCATGTCCACACCGCGCAGGTCCATCTGCGCCGTCAGTATGTTGCCGAGCGTCGAGCCTCCAGCCACGTCGCTGTGGTTGACGAAATACTGGCACTTCACGCCCGCCTGCTGGCACAGCGACTTCATCACTGCCGAGCCGTCGGCATCGGTCATGTACTTGCAGTTGGCGTTTATCTTGATGACCGGGCCGCCGCCCATCACGGCGTGGTTGGTCGGGTCGTACTTCTCGTTGTAGTTGGGATGCCAAGCGTGCGCGTCGTCGGCGGAAATCATGAACGAGCGGTCCACGGCGCGGAAGAACGACTGCGCATCGCCGCCGGCACAGGCGCAGAGGCGTTCCAGCATGGAGCGGAGCACCGGCGAGTGTGCGCCCTGCTTGGTGCCCGAGCCGGTCTCCTCGTTGTCAAATATCGCCATGACGCGGGTAGCGTCGGCAGCGGTGCCGGCCTGTTGCAGCAGAGCCTCGAGTGCGGCGAATGCCATTGACAGGTCGTCGATGCGTGCAGACTGGAAATACTCGTTGTTTACACCGGCCAGGCCAGACGGCTCGAGGGGGTAGAGGCACAGCTCATATTCGAGTATGTCCTCCGGCTTGATGCCGAGTTCTGCGGCAACGGTCATCTTGACGATGCCGCCATTTGTTTTCTGTTCCTCGATCTGCTCGGGCGTGAAGTATCCCATCACAGGCTTCATGTCCTTCTGCACGGAGAGCTTGTTGCCCTCGTTGACGGCGCGGTTGAAGTGTATGGCGAGGTGGGGTATGAACGCTACGGGGCGTTTCATGTCGATGAGGCGAGTCTCGGGGTGGAGGGCATCCTTGCCGCGCAGCATCACACGGCCTGATATGGAGAGGGGGCGGTCAAACCAGGTGTATAGTATTCCGCCGCCGTATTTCTCCACATTGAGCGTCACCACGCCGCCGTCGCCGTATATCTCGGCGTTGGGCTTGATTTTGAAGCACGGGGAGTCGCTGTGTGCGCTGATGATGCGGAAGCCGGTCTCGGCGGGGTCTTTGCTGCCGACGATGAACGCGAACACGGCAGAGCCGTTCTTGACCACATAGCGGCGGTCGCCAGGGCGGAGCTGCCAGGCGTCGGCGGGGTTGAGCCGCTCAAAGCCGTTGGTGTCGAGAGCCTTGCTTATCGTGTCTGCCGCGAGGAAATTGCAGGTCGAGGCATCGAGGTATTTCAGAAGTCTTTCTATCATGATGTTGGTTTTATTGGTTGCTTGGTTATGGGTGTAAGAGGCGCGTCACTGATGGAAGCGCAGCCGGTTGAGCGCACGCATGACGTTGCACAGCGTCTGCGACCAGTAGGCGCGGAAATTGTCGCGGCAGGCAGCGAATGACTCGGCGAGGCTGTCGCCGCCGCTCTCGCGCACCGCTGCCACGAAGTTGAACAGGTCTTGGTACATGTCGGCGATGCATTCGCCTATGGAGGCGGCTATCGGCGTGTCGCTGTATTTCATGTCCTCCTCAAAGGTCTCGAGATACATGTCGTCCTCGCCCAGCAGTGCAGCCACGCGCCGGCGTATGCTCTCGTAATGCTCTTCGTCCACATACGGGTGTATGTACTCCTCTTCGGCATCGGTGTCGCCAGTGCTGAAGTCCATGTACAGCTGCGGCAGCAGCGTGAGCATGGCGTCGATGAACTCCTCCCGTCCCAGCTCGGCGCAGTTTTCGGCAGCCAGGCAGAAGTCGCGGGCGTGTGTGAGGGCGCTTATCAGTTTGTTGTCAGTCATTGTGCGGTGTGTATGTCATTTTATCTTGCCGGCGAAACGCACCTTGCGCACAGGCATCAGCGGGTCGTCGCTCACCACCATTATTTCGCCAGTGATGATTTCGCCGCTTATCTTGCCTGTGTCTATCTCCACGCTCACTTTCTGCTTCTTGCCCGGGGCGATGCGCTGCGGCATCTTCGTTACCGACAATGCCTTGCAGGGGGAGTAGACTCGGGATATGTGCAGGTCGCTCTTGCCCGTATTGCGCACCTCGAATGTCAGCCGAGCGGTCTTGCCGCGCTTGATTTCGCCGATTTCGAGTATGTCGGGGCGGGTGTCGGCTTGCGGGGCGAGGCTTAGGTCGCCGCCCGGGTATTTAGACCTGTCGGGGACGATGTTGACCTTTACTGTCAATTCGGTGCAATCATCGCCGGCGCAATAGGTGTATGTGCTTTGCAGCAGGCCGAGCGTTTCAGCCTGTGCGGTGTTGATGTATACGCTTATGGTCTGCACCTGCCCCGGCGGCACTGTGCCTGGGGTCATGGTGACATAGTCGGGCATCGGGAACCCTTCGCCGCCGTTTGCCCGCAGGGTTATCGGCATGGGTTGTTCGGAGGCGTTGTATGCCGATATGTATGTGTGCTTGGATTTGCCGTGCACCACGTTGCCGAAATCGACGGTGCGCTCCGACAGGCGCATCTGCCCGACGGCTATGGGGTACTTGTCGGCGAGCGAGCTGACAGTGCCGATGACAGTACCGGTGATGCGTATGAACTTGGGCGTGTCGCAGTCGGAGAGGTATACCTTGACCGTCTTGCCGAACTTGCCGGGGCGGCCGGCGGGGTTGTAGCTGAACCGCACGGTGGCAGTGTCGCCCGGCGCAATGGGGTCTTCCGGCCAGTCCACGGCGGTGCAGCCGCAAGACGGCCTGACACGGCGTATGGAGACGGCCTCCGTGCCATGGTTGACAAAACGAGCAAACCCCTGGCGCGGGCCTTCCGCCTCGCGCCAAGTGCCGAAGTCATACTCCTCTTCCAGCCATTCCACCTGCGCCAGCATCGCCAGTGAGGACAGCATTGCGAGCGTCACGGCTGCTGTGTGCCTGAACCTGAAGCCGCTCATTTCTTGGCCTTTGGTATGACGTTGCCGGTTATCTTCAGCCGCACTTTGCCCGGCGAGCCGTTGGTGCGCACGGTGACTACCTTCTCAAACCCGCCGGGCCGTCCGTTGGGGTTGAACGTTACCTTGATTTTCCCCTTCTTGCCTGGGGCAATGGGCGATTTGGGATATTCCGGGCGTGTGCAGCCGCATTGTGCTGTCACGTCGATTATCACCAGATTGGCGTTGCCCTCGTTGACAAACTCAAACGTGTGCGAGGCTGCGCCCTTCGCCTCCTGGATGTTGCCGAAGTCGTGCTTGACCTCCTCAAACACGATTTTCGCCTTGCCTCCGCCACCGGCGTACAGGGCTGTTGAGATGACCGCCACCATGGCGATGACGACCAGAGAGATGATCCTTTTCATATCAGTTAGAATTATGGCCTCCGCCGAAAGTTTAATCACGGCGGCAATCATGCATATATAACGGCGAATGTCGTTTCATGTTGTATGGCACGAGGGTCAGTCGAGCAGCTGAAGGATTGTCTCGTTGGCATTGTCGATTACGGCCGTGTCTATCGATGCGAGGTAGATGCGTGTGGTGCGTTCTGAGTCATGCCCGAGGCCTGAACTGATCACGGCAATGGGTATGTTGTTGGTGTGGGCGATGCTTGCCCAAGCGTGCCGCGCTACATACATGGTCAGCTTCTCCTCCAGGTCGGTCATCAGCCCCACGTTCTTGAGGGCTCGGTTCACGCTCTGCATGGTGTTTTTGTATTGCTTCCACCTGTCGCCCAGCGGATTGCTGATGATAGGAAGCAGGAAAGGGGAGTCTTGCGGCGAGGGGTGACGGTCCACTATCGCCTGCATGCGGCGGTCCCATCTCATGGCCATCAGCTGCCCGGTTTTGCGCCGCCGGTAGGAGAGGGTGTTCATGCGCAGGTCAGACTTGCGGAGGAACGCCATGTCCACGAATGACATCCCCCGGGTGTAGAAAGAGAACAGGAACATGTCGCGAGCGAATGCCTCCATGGGGTATTTTGACAGGTTGACGCGCTTTATCACACGGACGGCATCGACGTTGATGGCGCGTTTCAGCGTCTTGTCCACGCCGGTATACACGTGGCGGAAGGGCATTGCCTGAGTTACGAGCCCTCGTTCAACGGCGCGGTTGTATATTGCCCGCAAGTTGCGCATATAGAATGAGCTGGTGTTGTCCGTCAGCCCGAGGCCGTGCAGGTAAGCCTCATACGCCAGCATGGTCTGCGACGTTATCTGTCCCAAAAGGATGTCCCTTCCGTCACGGAAGCGGCGGAAGCTGTTCAACGCAGTGTTGTATTTCTCGGACATTCGCGATTTGCCGACAGAGCGCATCTCGCGGATTACCTGGCACGTGAATGTGAACAGCGACATCTGCGGTTCGTCCCGAAGCGCATCGGTGCTGATAGCGGTGTTTGTCATTGTCTTAGTATGTTGTAAGTGATGTATGTGGTGCAAAAGTAGCAGGAGGAGGGGAATGTCGCCGCCGAAAGCACGGCGAAATCGCGGCGAGGCGTTTTTTTGTTTTGCGGTGACGGAAATAGTAGTTAAATTTGCGTAATGAAAACGATGCGGAGGCCTGGGCCGCCGCGCAAACGACAAGATTATGGCAGACATCGGCAACAATGCACCGTACACATTCGACCGCGTGGTCCGCATCCTCGGGGGCGTGCTGCTTCTGGGCGTCGCAGTTTACCTGCTCAATTTCCTCAAGGGGGTGCTGCTCCCCTTCTTCGTCGCGTGGCTGATAGCGTATATGCTCGAGCCAGTGGTGAAATGGAACATCCGCTGGATGCACTGCCGCAAGCGGTTCCTCCCCGTGGTGTTCACCCTCGTTGAGGTGACAGCGGTCTTCGGCGCAATACTCGCCGTCACCGTGCCTTACATCATGAGCGAGTGTTCGGAGATGGGCAAGATGCTGCGCACATACGCCAACACGCAGATTCACCTGCCCTGGGTGGCGCAGCAGGTACACGACTTCATAAAGGAGCACGTCAATTTCGAGTACATCGCCTCGCTCCTCAGCCGTGAGCAGTGGATTGCGCTGCTTAAGGAGACCGCTGCCTCGTCGTGGAACGTGCTGAGTTCAGGGCTGACCTTCGTGCTCGAGCTGCTCAGCTGGCTGATAGTCTTCCTCTACCTCATATTCATAATGATAGACTACGAGCGGCTGTCGCAGTCGTTCCGTCATCTGGTGCCTGGCCGCCACCGCCACCGCGTGTTCAAGATATTTGACGATGTCAAGAGCGCGATGAACCGCTATTTCCGCGGCCAGTTCATCATCGCCATGTCGGTGGGCGTGCTTTTTGCCGTAGGCTTTTGGATTATCGGGCTGCCTATGGGCGTGCTGCTCGGCCTGTTCATAGGCATGCTTAACATGGTGCCTTACCTGCAGCTCATCTCGTTGCCCATTACGCTGGTGCTGTGCATTGTCGCTACGGCCGGCGGCGCGAACTTCTGGGTGATACTGGGCGCGAGCATAGCAGTCTATTTGGTGGTACAGTGCATACAAGACCTCATACTGACCCCGAAAATCATGGGGCATGCCATGGGGTTGAACCCTGCGATAATACTGCTGTCGCTCTCGGTGTGGGGGTCGCTGCTCGGCTTCATGGGCCTCATCATTGCCCTGCCGCTGACCACGCTGGTGCTGTCATACTATGACATGTATGTGCTGCAACGCCTCAAGCGCAAGTCTGACCGCGAGAGCATCGAGAAGATAATCCATGAGGAGAACCCCGCGCAGGAGTAAGAAATTTGAGTTAACTTTGCGGCTGTTTTCCCAGCATCAGATGACATGGCTCAAGACATAGACGACATTCATACGCGAGTTCCGAAAACGTTGCACCTCTGCTGGTTCAGCGGCGAAAAGTACCCCGTGGAGATACAGCGGTGTCTAGACAGCTGGGCACGAGTGCTTCCGGACTACCGCATACAGCTCTGGACGGCAGACGATGCGCGTGCGATAGGCTGCAGGTATATTGATGAGGCTTTGGAGATGCGCAAATGGGCCTTTGCCGCCGATGCCGTCCGCTTCTATGCCTTGTGGAAGGAAGGCGGCGTATACCTCGACAGCGACATATTGCTGTACCGCCGTTTTGACCGGTTCATTCCCGCAGAGGGTTTCGCCACATTCCACGAGCATATAGGCGACCACGTGCAGCTACAGGCGGCGCTCCTCATAGGCAGCGCCGGCAAAGCTTTCTGCCGCGAGGCGTACGCCTATTATGCCTCCCGTCCGTTCATAGCGGCTGACGGCAGTCCAGACATGACCATCTCGCCGGAGGTGATGCTCGACATCGCCAAGCAGTTCGGCTACACCCCGGGCGACCGCGATGTGACGCTCGAGGAGAATACATATATTTATGAGGGGAAATATGTCACGCCATGCAACCGTTGCGACAACGTCTACCCAGGCGCGGTGGCGCGGCATACCATATACGGCAGCTGGCGCAAACGCAAACTCGTGCGGCGCATAGAGCTGGCCGTGAAGCATCTGGCCCATGTCATGCAGTACCGCCTCGGGTTGATGCGGTGAGCAATACCTGACGATAAGCAATACCTGACGATAATGAGAATCTGTTACCTGACACGCAACTACAAGACCGCCCGCCACGCTGGCGGCAAGGCCCGGCAGGACATGGAGGAGCTGATGCGCCGCCACGGCTGCCGCAATCTGGGCATACCCACTACCCGCTGCCGCAACAAGGTCACCGACTTTTTCCTGACGCTCTTAGGGGTGCTGGCATACACGCTGCGGCTGCGGCGCGGCGATGTGGTGGTGCTGCAATATCCCGTCAAGAAGTATTTCCGATACCTGTGCCGCCTGGCGCGGATGCGAGGCGCGAAGACGGTCACGCTGGTGCATGACCTCGGCTCGTTCCGCCGCCACCGCCTTACGCCCGGCGAGGAGGTGCGCAAGCTGTCGCTGACAGATGCGCTCATCATCTCCAACGAGGCGGAAATCGGCTGGCTGCGCGACCACGGCTGCCGCGTGCCGATGACACCGCAAGTCGCTTGGGACTACCTCGCCGACAGCAAGCCGCAGCACGTCCCCGACCCCGAAGAGGCTGTGGCGCATCCCTCGCTGATGTATGTTGGCAACGTGAGGCGCAAGGCCAACGGCTTCCTGTACAAAGTCAAGGGGTTGCCCATGCACCTGTACGGAATGGGAGATGTCTTGCCTGACGACACTCATTTTTTGTACGGGCATACACTGGACAGCGAGATAATCCGCAGCGCGACAGCCTCGTTTGCAGTGGTATGGTACGGAGGCTCGCTTGACTGCACGGACGGTTTTATCGGCGAATACATACGCTACTGCAACACGCACAAGCTGTCGCTGTATATGCGTTGCCATCGCCCGGTAATAATCAGCAACGAATCGGGCATGGCTCCCTTTGTGCGCCGCGAGGGGATAGGCCTCACCGTTGATACGCTCGAGGGCATCGCCGGGCGGCTTGCCGCCGTCACGGCGGCGGAATACGGCCAGATGCAGCGCAATGTGGAGCGAGTGTCTGCCCTGATGGCAGAAGGGCATTACTTCTACGCCGCCCTTGACCGCGCCCTCTCCCTGCTTCCAGATGCAGTGGGGTGTGAGCTGGATTTGCGTATCAGGAATAAATAAACTATATTCGCACCATAAAACGGCGAGGGGCTTTTGACCCGGTCCGGCATACTAATACAGCATCATGAACACTCGACGAGGCAAACTCTATTTCAGATACGGCACCATGGGCTCTGCCAAAACGGCATTGCTCCTCACCACGGCATACAATTTCGAGGAGCGCGGCATGGGATATATGTGCTTCAAGCCAGTTACGGACACACGCGAGAAGAAGAACGTGATACGCTCGCGCATCGGCATAGAGCGCACCTGCCAGTGGATATACCCCGACACAGACCTGTATGCCCAGGTCCGGGCAATGGCCGACCGTGGCGTGTCGCTCCCCGGGTGGCTGCTAATTGACGAGGCGCAGTTCCTTTCTGCCGAACAGGTTGACCAGCTCGCGATGACAGTTGACGACTTCGGGCTGAACGTGATATGCTACGGTCTGCGCACCGACTTCCGCACACACCTGTTTGAGGGGTCGCGTCGCCTGTTTGAGATTGCCGACACGATTGACGAAATCAAGTCTACCTGCTCCTGCGGCCGCAAGACCATAGTCAACGCACGCATCGACTCCAAGGGCAACATCGTCACTGAGGGTGCACAGGTGGAAATAGGCGGCAACGACCGTTACATGGCTGTCTGCCGCACCTGTTGGCGCAACAAGCGCATCGAGTCTGTGAGCCGCGACCGGCTTCCCTTTGAATCTGAATGACATACGACGGCATTATACCATGGAAAAGCGGCAGATACTCCTCTCGTCAGGCCCAGTAGGGACGATGATACTCGGACGGTTGCGCCGTGACCATGCTGATGCCTCTCCTCACGACGCGATGCGTGTGTCAGTGGAGACCCCGGAAATATATGCAGACATGGCTCGCGAGTATGCCGATGCCGGCGCAGACATAGTCTTTGCTGCCACCCTTGCTGCCAGCAGGGCGTATCCGTGGGTGCGAGATACAGAGGGGGTGCTGCGTGCCAACAGCCGCGCCGTCGCCATTGTGCGTCGTGAAGCTCCTGGCCGCGCCGTCGCCTCGATGGTGTCCTCGCCTGCGGCAGATGACGTGTCGCGTCATACGGCGGAAATTTTGATTGAGCAGCTTTGCGCTCTTGCCGACGCGGGCGTGGATATGCACTTCCTCGAGACTTTGGTGACGGAGGACGCAGCGCGCATGCTCACAGAATGCGCCCTCGAGGCGGACGTGCGTTGCGGCACTCACACGCCTCTGCACATATCGCTGACACCGGTCATGGGGCTGCGGCTGCTTGGCGGCATCCCCCTTGACGCAGCGGCTTTCTCGCTGCTGCAGTACTGCCCGGCTTCGATAGGCGTAAACTGCCTGTACCCGCCAGCTGACGCTGCTGCGGCCCTGCGCTCGCTGGCTAATGTGTCGCCAGCGATGCCGCTGTCCGTGCGTCCGTCCGCGTCAGTCCTCGGCAAACGGCTCGTCCCTCCTGCTGAATTTGCGCAGTGCATAGCCGAGTGCCTCGCTGTTGAAACAGTGGCGATAGTCGGCAGCTGCTGTGGGGCGACACCCGAGCATACCTCTCAATTGAAAACCTTATTAACCGAATCCAATCCATGATAGAACAGGAGAAAAGAAAACAGATAATTGCGCTGATGCACCGCCAGATAGTCCCCGCTATCGGCTGTACCGAGCCGTCGGCTGTAGCCCTTTGCGCTGCCGTTGCCGCCAAGCTGCTTCCCGAGGGGACAGTGCCCGAGAAGATTGAGGTGCGTGCAAGCGCCAACATCATCAAGAACGCCATGGGCGTGGGCATACCAGGCACCGGCATGATAGGCCTGCCGATTGCAGTCGCCCTCGGTGCGCTCACCGGCGACCCTGCAGACCAGCTCGAGGTGCTTTCTCATGTAACCCCCGAAACTGTCAAGCGCGGCTGCAAATACATCGACGAGCAGCGCATCCGCATCTGCCTGTTCCCCAATCCCCCGGCGATACTCCATATCGAAGTGACCGTCACAGCCGGCGGCCATTCGGCGCGTGCCGTCATCTCCGGGTCGCATACAAATGTGGTATACACCGAGGCCGACGGCAAGGTGCTGACCGACAAGTGCGCCGCGACGGACCACGGCGAGGCGTGCCAGAAGGACATCGAGCTCGACATGAAGACCGTGTTCGATTTTGCAACGACAGCCCCTATTGACGAGATTTCATTCATACTCGAGGCTCGCCGCTACAACAAGGCTGCAGCCGACTATGCCCTCAAGCAGGAATCTGGTCACTGCGTAGGCTCGACCATACTGCGCTACGGCGCACCCGTGTTTGGCGACAGCGTCCTGAGCCGCGTCATCAGCTACACGTCAGCTGCCTGCGACGCCCGCATGGGCGGTGCGCCTGTGGCCGTCATGTCCAACTCCGGCAGCGGCAACCAGGGTATCACCACCACAATGCCAGTCGTGGTATACGCCGAGGAAACTGGCGCGACCGAGGAGCAGACCATACGCGCTCTCACGCTCTCGCACCTGACGAGCATATACATCAAGCAGAGCCTCGGCTGCCTCTCCGCCCTCTGCGGCTGCGTCGTGGCATCGACAGGCGCGTCCTGCGGCATCGTCTACCTCATGGGCGGCGGCTATCCGCAGGTATGTTCCGCAATCAAGGACATGATCGCCAACCTTGCCGGCATGATATGCGACGGCGCGAAGCCCTCATGCTCGATGAAGATTTCGTCGGGCGTGTATACCGCCATGCTGTCGGCGATGCTTGCCATGAACGGCAAATGCGTGACACAGGCCGAGGGCATCGTCTGCGACGACGTGGACCGCTCCATCCACAACCTGACGAGCATCGGCCGCGAGGCGATGACCGAGACCGACAAGCAGATCCTCGAGATTATGACCCACAAGTGCTGAGGCGGCAGCGGGAGAGTGCGCCGGGCGCGCCGCGCTCCATGCGCGGCAGGTAGCCGAAACCTCCGACGAGTGTCTCTTCGCCCAGATCGATGACCAGACGGTGCGGCGGTTGCGCAGAGGCGGAGGCTTCCCAGTATGTCGATTCCTGAAGGTCGATTATCTTGTCGGCGGTATGGTTGCCAGCCGTATTGCAGTCGCGGGTGGGGAGGACTTTCCATTTCTCGCTCGGCAACCTGTTGCCCGCTCCGTCAGTGAGGTATATTTCGGCGATAGCTGCGGGATTGCCGTCGTGGGTGCCGAGCGCCTCTATAACCACATACCTGCCGCTGCGCGGCGTGAATGATATTTCTTTCCACCCGTTGCCGGCGGGCAGTGAGCCTTCGGCGAGCGTGGTTATTTCGCCCAATGCAACTTCCGATGCGTCTTGCACCGGCTGTGCATCAGCTGGTTGCACGTTGTCGTTTACCGGCGATGCAAGTCCGCGTATGCGAGTGTCGCGAGGCCCGAGTATGTCGAATACGAGCACCTCGTTTTCACCTTCGCGCAGCCAGCACCCCGGGGCGTACAGCGTCTGCTGCGGGCCGATGTGCCAGATGCGCCCGAGCGCGTGTCCGTTGACGTAGACCAGCCCTTTGCCCCAGGTGCTGAAATCGAGGAACGTGTCCGCTGCCTTGGCTATATGGAATGTCCCATGGTATACGCCTGGTGTCATGCGCTCGCCGTCTGCAGCTGGCGCGATGTCCTGATATTTCATTGACCGGTAGAACGGAAGTTCGTCCGGCAACAGCTGTACGTCCCAGCCGGCCAGTGTTGTGTTTTTGCCCTCCGGGGTTGTCACAGATACGCTTTCGGTTATTCCCTTGAAGTCCTTTATGGCACGTCCGAAGTTGATGCGCCCCATGGCTTCGACCAGTATTGTCAGGCTGTCACCAGCGGCGCATGACGGCATGGTGAGGCGTGTCTGCGACAGCCGCCTGTCGAGGATGCCGACACGTTTGCCGCCCACTGATATGATTGCATAGTCGTGAGGTTCAGACACTTCGAGGACAGAGCCTTCGGGAATGTCAAAGGGTATCGATGTCGAATAGACGATGCTGCCGTAGCCCTGCCCGAACTCCTCCATGGTCTTGATGGTGTCTGTGCGGATAGCTTCGGGCAGGTTTCCAGCGAGTGCTGCAACCTCCGTGAGGCGGAACTCCGCGACCGTGCCAGTCGGCGGTGTCGGCGGAATGTCGGGCAGAGCCTCCCCACTGTTGTGCTTGGCCATGACCTCGCGCAGCAGGCGGTACTTTTCTGTAGGCGCACCCTGCTCGTTTATAGGCGCGTCGTAGTCGTATGAAGTCACGTCGGGTGCGAACCCCGGCGAGTTTGCGCCAGCCCAGTGTCCCCAGTTGGTGCCGCCGTGGGTCATGTAGAGGCTGAACGAGATGCCGCGTGACAGCATGTCGTCGATGCCGCTTGTCATCGCGTCGGCCGGGCGTGTCTCGTGCCCCGCGCCCCACTTGTCAAACCAGCCGCTCCAGTATTCCGAACACATCAGCGGGCTGTGAGGCCTTTCGCGCAGCAGCGGCGCAAACTCTCGCTCCACGTCCGCGCCTGTGCCGAAATTGAGCGTCCACGTCAGGTCATCGAGGCCGTTGTCGAGGAAGTTTGACGACCAGTCGCATTGGAACATCGTGACTTCCTTGCCGTAGCAGCGGCGGAGCGTGTCGCGTATCGCAGACACGTACCCCTTGTCCTTGCCATACGAGCCGTATTCGTTTTCCACCTGTATCATTATTATCGGGCCTCCGCGACCGACGGTCAGGTCGGCAACCTGTTCGGCGACCTTCTCCTCAAACAGAGCCACGCGCTCCATGAAGTACGGGTCATCCTCGCGCAGCCGTATGTCCTTCTTGCGCAGCAGCCACCACGGCAGGCCTCCCATTTCCCACTCGGCACACACATACGGGCCTGGACGCAATATCACATACATGCCGTTAGCCTGGCAGAGGCGTATGAACTCGCGCAGGTCGTTTTGTCCCGAGAAGTCGAACTCGCCCGGGTGTTGCTCGTGCACATTCCAGAATACATACAGGCATATGGTGTTCATGCCCAATGCCTTGCACATGCGGATGCGCTGCTCCCAGTAGGGACGCGGTATTCGCGGATAATGCAGTTCCGCAGCCTTGACGACAAACGGCTTGCCGTCCATGAGGAATGTCCCCTCGCCAGGGACGAAAGTGCCGGCAGCGGCGTTTGCCACGGCCAATGAGAGTATGGCGAGCAATGAGAGCAGAAGTTTTCGCATGACGTGTGTCGTGTTGCGGGTGGCAAAAGTTATCTGCAAAGTTAGTGACAGCCGGCGGAAAATGCAAGTCAAAGAAGATGCAAATGTTGTCGTTGCGGGGATTTTTAGTTAACTTTGCACTACGCAAATCCTCAAAACGAGATTTATGGCAATTCTTCCCCGTTTGTCCCGAAAGACATTTCTTGTCGCTGCGCTTCTGACGGCATGGTGTCTGCAAGCAATGGCTTCGCAGCCGGTAGACGATTTCGTGGCCTCGCCTGCAACAGATGCCTCCTCGGTGTCGGTATATGTGTATGACCTCGACCGCAGACGGCAGACCGAGGGGTACAACGAGAGCGTGCCGCTCATTCCGGCTTCGATAACGAAAGCGTTGACCGTAGCCTCGTGCCAGCTGAAAACGGGGATAGACTACCGCTACGAGACGCATGTATACATCGACGGCACGCTGAAAAACGGCATACTGCACGGCAACCTGATAATCGTCGGCTCTGGCGACCCTTCGCTCAATTCGCGGCAGGACGCCGGCTCGGATTTCGTCAGCGAGGTTGTCAGTGCGTTGAAACGCAAGAAGATAACACGCATCGACGGACAAATACTTTTTGACCAGTCCATATTTCCGCTGCCGGCACATCCGGCATCTTGGCCGGCCGGAGACAAGAGCCAGTCGTATGGCACCGGGTGTTTCGGCTTCAACTTTGAGAACAACGCCTCGGGCAAGTCGTCGGTGGCAAATCCCGCAGCTGTATGCGACACGCGCCTGAGGAAGGCATTTGAGGCGCACGGCATCACGGTAGGGGATGCCGAGGTTGCGCAGACACGCCGCTCGCTGCTCATGGAGCACCGCTCGCTCACCATAGACGACCTGATGCGCTCGTGCATACGCCGCAGCGACAACATGTATGCCGAGGCGTTCCTGCGCACATACGCCCTGCGCTGCAAGCGCGAGGCAACGCCAGACGCTGGCGCAGCTGCTGAAATGGAGATGTGGCGGCGCAAGGGCGTTGACATGAAAGGTGTGAAGATTGTGGACGGCTCCGGGCTGTCGCGCCAGAACCGCATGACCGCAAAATTCCTCGGCGAGGTGCTGAGGCGCATGGCTGACGACGTGGACTATGTCTCCTACTTCCCGCTTGCCGGCCAGGAGGGCACGCTAAGCTCGTTTCTCAAGGACACGCGCCTCGACAGCTTCATCGCCCTGAAAACCGGGAGCATGAACGGCATACAATGTTACGCCGGCTACAAGCTCGACTACAATTTTGCGCCCACCCATGTCGTTGTTATTATGGTGAACAACCTCACGGCACGCGGCGCGCTGCGTGCCGCTGTGGAGAAGATGCTCCTCGGGCTGTTCCCCGACGAAAACTGATGCGGCTTTGTCTGCATAGATTAATTCAATGCGCCATGCAAGAGAAGGACTTGAAAGAGATACTCAACGCGGCCTACGAGCTGGAAGGCCTGTTGCAGCTGTCGCTGACGGGCAAACAAGACCTGTCGCGGCTGCATGACCTGATAGTGGACAAGGGGCATCTCATATCGTCGCTCTGCGACCGTCTCCCCGCTGCTGCCACAGAGTCAGGCGAGGGTGCTGCGGCAGGGTATTACGTCGTCGATGAGGCAGCTGATGACAGCACTGCCGCCGAGCCTGTTGAGAATGGCCCGGTTGTGAAAGAACAACCTGGCGAGCCGCTGCCGGCAGAGCCGGAGGCTGTCCCCGATTTTTCGCATATCGAAGGCGTGTCCTTTGCCGACACCCCCGACACCCCCGATGAGCCTGAAGAACAGGCGCCAGCGCAAGATGCCGCTCCTGCTCACCAGCCGTTGCGGCTGCGCAACAACCCGGGCGGCCGTCCTAAACTGCGCCGCCTCTTCCCGATAAACGAGGTTTTCCTGTTCCGCCGCGAACTGTTCGGCGGCTCTGATGTGGACTTCAATGCGTCCCTTTCCATTGTAGAGGACCTGGACACTTACGACGCTGCCGAGGACTATTTCGTTTCCGACCTGCAATGGGACATGAATGACCCGACGGTGGGGCAGTTCCTCGCGATAATCAAGAAATACTTCAAGCAACAATGAGCGGCAAACTGTATGTGGTGCCTACGCCAGTGGGCAACCTCGACGACATGACCATGCGTGCCATACGTGTGCTGAAAGAGGCAGACATGATACTCGCAGAGGACACCCGCACCTCGTCGGTGCTTATGAAGCATTTCGGGATAACCACGCCCATGGTGAGCCACCACAAGTACAATGAGCACGACACTGTCGGCGGCATAGTCGAGCGGCTGAAAGGGGGCGAGGTCATAGCTCTGGTCTCCGATGCCGGGACCCCGGGGATTTCAGACCCGGGCTTCATGCTGTCGCGTGAGTGCCGCCGCCAGGGGGTGACTGTGGAGTGCCTCCCCGGGGCAACGGCTTTCGTGCCGGCGCTCGTGTCCTCCGGGTTGCCCTGTGACCGCTTCGTCTTTGAAGGCTTCCTGCCCCCGAAGAAGGGCAGGGCTACCAGGCTGGCTGAACTTGCTGCCGACACGCGCACTGTCGTGATATACGAGTCGCCGAAACGGTTGCCGCGCACGCTGCGCCAGCTCGCCGACGTTTTCGGCGGCGACCGCCCTGCCGCCGTCTGCCGCGAAATCTCGAAACTGCACGAAACAATTCACAAAGACACTCTTTCTGCACTTTCCTCGCATTTCGAGGCGAACCAACCGAAAGGAGAGATTGTTATCGTGATAAGCGGTTGCGAGAGTAAGCCCGTCAAAAAACGCCGCAATTATGAAGATTGTGACGATGATGACGAATAAAATCCGCCGCTTAGCGTTATGAACAAAAGAATATCAACTTAACTATTTACTATTATGAAAAAGATCTTTGCATTCATCGGGCTGGGCGCGCTTCTTCTCGCCTCTGCCTGCGGCAACAAGAACGGTGGACAGGTTGACTCCGACTCCATGCGTTTCGCTGACCTCACCTCTGAATACAACGAGGCTACTTCTTTCAATGACTCTCTGATGCTCCTCATGGGCGACATATACACCGGTCTCGACTCAATCAACGCACAGGAGGGGCTGCTCTACAGCCAGGGCGGCGACAATGTGGACCGCCGTGCCGAAGTGCGCCAGAACCTCGAGAACATCCGCGCTCGCCTCAACGCCAACCGCCGTCTCCTCGCCGACATGGAGGCCAAGCTGAACAGCTCAAACAACAAGAACGCTGTCCTGACGAAGACTATCTCGCAGCTCAAGGCGCACATCGAGCAGCAGGACCAGAAGATCGCCCGCCTCGAGGCTGACCTCTCCAAGACCAAGGGCGAACTCGAAGCCGCCCACGGCGAAATCTCCAACCTTAACACTCAGGTGGCTGAGACCCAGGAGCAAGTGAAGGTGGAAACCGCTGCCAAGGAACAGGCTCAGCAACAAGCTATCGAAGCCGAAAACGAGGCCAACCGCGTATACTACTGCATCGGAACCAACAAGGAGCTGAAGAAGAACGGCCTGCTCCAGAAGAAATTCCTCGGCGCAACCAAGGTTATGCAAGGCAACTTCAACTCAAGCTACTTCACCAAGGCCGACAAGCGCAGTCTCACCACTATCCCCACTGGCGGCAAGAAGGTGAAAATCTGGTCAAACAACCCCGCCGGGTCTTACCAGATTGTTGACAACGCCGACGGCACGAAGACCATCAAGATTACCAACCCGTCTCAGTTCTGGGGTCGTACTCCTTACCTGATCATCCAGATCAACTGATGATATATTATCAACCATGACAAGTGGGGAATGGGGACACGTCCCTTTCCCCACTTGCTTTTTTGTATATGCGAAATGATGCGATACCTCTTTCCCATACTGTTCTCCTCCGCAGTCATGCCAGCCTTTGCCGCCGGGTTCACCGTTGACCGCATAGACCCTCCGCATTGGTGGGTCGGCATGAAGGACACCTCATTGCAGCTGCAGGTGCACGGCCGGGATGTCCGGCTGTCGGATTTCACAGTTGACTGTCCCGGCGTGGCTGTCGATAGCGTCGTCCGCCTCGACGGCTCGCCAGACTGGCAGTACGTGTACTTGCGCATATCGCCTGAGGCCAAACCAGGCACACTCACCTTGCAGTGGAAAGAGGGTCGCAAAAAAGTGTCGCGCAGCTATGAGCTGCGGCCTCGCACGCGAAAGGAAGGCGCAGCCGGTTTCTCTGCTGCCGACGTGCTTTATATGGTAATGCCCGACCGGTTTGCCGACGGCGATACCGCAAACAACCGCATCGCTGATATGCGCTATCCTGTCGGAGCAGACCGCGCCGACCTGAATGTGCGCCACGGCGGCGACCTTAAGGGCATCCGTGACCGCATATCATATCTCGACTCGCTCGGCATCACCGCCGTTTGGCTCAACCCCGTCCTCGAAAATGATATGCCCGGAGGCTCGTATCACGGCTATGCTACGACCGACTATTACCGCGTAGACCGCCGTTTCGGCTCAAATGCCGATTATGCTGCACTCGTCGCAGACTTGCACGCGCATGGCATCAAAACGGTCATGGACATGATTTTCAACCATTGCGGCATAGCGCATCCCTGGGTCGATAACCCTCCCTCGCGTGACTGGTTCAACTTCCCTGACACATTGGTGCAGACCAACTACCGTCTCAGCACCGTGACCGATACGTATGCTTCTGACTATGACCGCAAGGTGACTACTGACGGCTGTTTCGTGCGCGAGATGCCCGACCTGAACCAGCGCAACCCCCATCTGATGAAATACCTGTCGCAGAACAGTATTTGGTGGATTGAGGAGGTTGGCATCGACGGCATACGCATGGACACTTACCCATACGCCGACTACTGCAAAATGGGGGAGTGGGTCGATTGTGTCCTCGCGGAATACCCCGGTTTCAACATCGTCGGCGAGTGCTGGTTTGCAGAACCGGCCGGCGTAGCCTCATGGCAGAAAGCCTCATCTCTTGCCCGCGGCGGCTTCGCTGACACCAACCTCCCGACGGTCATGGACTTCCCGTTCATGATTCTCAACCGCGACATGGCTCCGTACCGCGAAAATACCGACCCTTGGAACGGGCTGAACAAGGTCTATGACCACCTTGCCCTTGACTACATTTACCCTGACCCTATGCGTGTAATGCGTTTCCTCGACAATCATGACACGGAGAGGTATATACTGCAAGTTCCCGACAGCCTTGCGCAGTGGAAGCAGGGTGTCGCCCTGTTGCTTACCGTACCCGGAATACCCCAGCTGTATTACGGCACAGAACTCCTCATGGCCGGCGACCGCCGCCCTGGCGACGGCAATGTCCGTCGTGACATGCCGGGAGGTTTCCCTGGTGACACGGTGGACGCCTTCACTCGCGAGGGGAGAACGCCGTTGCAGAACGAGGCTTTCGACTTCATCTCTGCCATTTGCCGCTGGCGCAAGACAAACGCCGCCGTCACCGGAGGCAAGATGACGCACTTCATGCCCTCCAACGGTCTCTACCTGTTCCGCCGCACCGGCGGCGGTGACACGTTTGTCGTTGCCATGAACGGCACTGACGCTCCGCTCGAAGTGGATATGCACCGCTATGCCGAGGTGATACCCCCTGGCTCGCAATGGCGCGACGTGCTGACAGGCAGAACAGTGGAACTGATGACCGGTGATTTCATGTATACATTCGCACCGCGCGAAATAATGATATTAGAACCAGCAGAATGATAGGAAAAACGATTGTTGCAGCGGCAGCGTCTGCGTTGCTGCTCGTGGCTGTGGGCTGCAAGCCTACGGAAGCAAATTACAAAGCGGCGTATGAAGCCGCACAGGCTGGACGCAACGCCCAGCCTGAATTTGAAGGTATGATACTCGAGGGCGGCCCGCAATGGCACAGGGTGGGGACGGACTCAGTCATGCTGTTGCGCCATTCCTTGGCGCGGCTTGAGGGGGACACCGCACGGCTGCGGCCGTTCAATGTCGCTGTCGGCGCATACGGCATGCTGACCAATGCCTCCGCCCATGCCGACCGGCTGCGAGAGGCCGGCTATGACAGCCGCGTCTTGCGCGACGGCGACCAAAAGTATTACACCATCGCAGCCCAGTTCGACTCCATACAGCCCACTGTGCCGTTCATCGACAAGTACATGAGGGAGCATCCGTCTGACATGTATGCCGGCCTCCCGCACCGCCCAGTAGTCGAGGTGCCGCTGGCGTGCCGGAACATTTCATATTGACGAAATCAACGATAAGCAAAGGGCTGCAACCTGATATTTCAGGCGCAGCCCTTTGCTGTGTGTGTCGGGCGGAATTACATTCCGTAAATCAAGTCGGTATAGTAGCCGTAGCCCCCGTAATTGCCCGCTGACGGGCCATATTGCAGCGTGATGTAGCCGGTGTTGTTGCCGCCCCACCATGTGGCTGTCAGGTTGCCTCCCGACTGGGTGACGCTGATCGGGCTGCCGTACATGTGGCAGAGCTGTGCGTAAGCGGCGCGGTATCGGTAGTCAGTGTTGACGGTGCTGCCGTACTGGAAGCGCACGCAGTTCATTCCCGAGGAGGTGTAATACACTGTTGCTTCAGGCCAGACGATGCCGCACTGCAACACATTCGTCAGGAAGATAGCGTTGTCGATTGCGCTTGCCACTGCATATCCCTCATCGATGAGAGTCGTGATGCCGTAGTCTATCAGGCTGCCGAACGTAAGCCCGAGGATGCCCGAAATCGTAGGCAGTGGGCCGTGGTAGCCGTATCCGTAGCGAGGAGGGCGCGGCGGTGGCGGCGGCAGCGGACGCTCGGGACGCGGACAGTGCGGCGGACGGTAGTCATGGTGGTGAGGTGGAGGAGCAACGCTGGGACTTCCGCCCGGACGCGGTGCGCTTCCGCCGTGGCCGTGGTCTCCTTTCGGAGGCCTGCCGTGGTTGCCGCTATTGTGCTTGCCCGGGTCTCCCTTTGGCGGACGGCTGTGGTTGTCCTTGGGCCTCCCTCCGTTGTGCTTGCCATGGTTGTCATTCGGGCGGTAGTTGCCGTTGTTGGGTCTGCCGTTGTTCGGGCGATTGTCCTTATTCCCGTCGGGGCGGTTGTTGTTGCCGCCGTTAGTCTTCCCATGGTTGCCGCCGGGGCGACTGCCGTTATTGTTGCGGTTTCCGTTGTTGTTACGGTTGCTATTCCGGTTGTCGTTTCTATTGTCGTTCCGGTTGCGGTTGTCGTTCCGGTTTGTATTGTTGTTGCGGTTTCCGCCGATAGTCCGTGTGCCAGATGTGCGAGAGCTTGTGGCTCGTTCTCCGCCTGCACGTTTCTCTGTCGATGTGCGGTGATGGCCGCCCCCGTTCCTTTGGGGCTCGCCTGTTTCGCTGCCTATAGCCACCGGGCTTGCTGTCATGCCGAGGCAGAGCAGGAATAGCCATACGTATTGTCTCGTCTTTCTCATAGTTGTGCTGTTTTTCTTATCTGACACCTTTGCTGCGGCATTAGTTTAATTGCGCCGTGCATTTCGTGCTGGTGGCTTCCCTATGCGAGCCTAAGCCGCCCAAAGCTGAACACATTATTATATGCCCATGATGTGCCTGAAACGTCGTATCCGCCCTGAATGTTAAAGCTGTCAGGTGGTTTTAACTTAAATCTTTGCAACCTTTTTGCATTTAGCCCCGAAAGCGTTTTCTCCTCGGCTTGGAAACAGGCTGCATTGCCTGTAGATAACTTTTTATGCATGAACAAATGCAAGCATGGTGTGGCGTAATGCCGTTGATGCGGCTCGTGTTCGGCGGAATGATATGGTATGTGGTGGCAAAATGCCGCTGATGCGCAAGTGGTCTCCCTTGGAGAAGGGACGAGCCAGACCTCGCTTCAGATGATTTTCTGTGTTAAACTGGAATTTTAGTATTGGCAAGTAGAGTAAAAATGCTAAATTTGCGATGTCTTACCGTATTTCGCGATGTCGGCAAGGCATGGTTTCGGGTATGTGCCCGAGGCTGAAGAGCACTTTTGCATCTGGATGGCAGCCGATAGAGTCATAGCTTTGATAACCTATCTATACCATTGAGAAACAGTCTGTTGAGATGTATGGCGGTGTCTTTGCCGCGCTTCGACTCGCATGATCTGGTTTTCTGTCTGACCTAACCTGATTGGGCTTGGCCGTCGGTGCTTCGAGATGCGGAAACTGCGGGTCGCGATGCTTGTCGTCAGTAGCGGCATTGCGTCCGAGTTGCCTTATAACTGTTTGATATAAAACCAAATAACAATATCTAAACAACTGTAAGTATGAGAAAACTGTTTTTACTTTTGATGGCAGTGTTAGCATGCAGTTGGTCGATGCCCGCTCTGGCGCGCACGATCACCGGCAGCGTGCTTGATGCAGCCAACAATGACCCCCTCATCGGCGCGACTATCATGCCCGTCGGTGGCGGACAAGGCACTGATGCCGACTTCGACGGTAACTTCACACTTAACATTCCCGACAATGTGAAGCAGATTACCTTCTCGTATGTAGGCTACAAGTCCAAAACCCTTCCCGTACAGAGTGAGATGCACGTTTATCTGGAGTCTTCAGTGACTTCTCTCGATGACGTGGTCGTTATCGCCTACGGTACCGGCACAAAGGAATCTCTTACCGGTTCTGTCGCTGTCGTTGACTCCAAGGCTATCGAGGACCGCCCCGTGACCTCTGTCACTCAGGCTCTCGAGGGTAACGCTCCTGGTGTGCAGGTGAACAACTCAACTGGCCAGCCGGGTTCTTCCCCCTCTATCCGTATCCGCGGTTTCAACTCGTTCAACTCTTCTGCACAGAGTCCTCTCTATGTAGTTGACGGTATCGTTTACCAGGGCGACATCGCGGACATCAACCCCGCAGACATCGAGTCTATGTCAGTCCTCAAGGATGCCGCTTCCTGCGCACTCTACGGTAACCGTGGTGCAAACGGTGTCATCCTGATCAACACCAAGCGTGCCAAAGGACAGGGCAAGGTTGACGTTACTCTCCAGGTTCGTCAGGGTATGTACACCCGCGGTCTTCCCGAGTATGACACTCTCGATGCCAACCAGTGGATGGAAACAGCTCTCCAGGGCTGGGCTCGCGGTCGCCAGACTGCAGGCGCTCCCGGCACTTACGATGAGATCCTTGCTTCTTCCGCAGCTGCCTTCATCGGCGGTTTCGTCAATGGTACAAACATCTACGGCGGCGACCCCTCTACTGTATTTGACGCTACCGGCAAGCTGACTCGTAACGTACTCCCCGGTTACACCGACCTCGACTGGTGGGACGCTATCTCACGCACCGGCCACCGTCAGGAGTACAATGTCAACGCTACCGGCGCTACCGAGAAGTTTGACGCTTTCGCCTCTGTCGGCTACCTGAAGGAAAACGGCTATATGCTCCAGACTGACTTCGAGCGTTTCAACGGCCGTTTCGTGGCTAACTACAACCCCGTTTCATTCCTCAAGATTGGCGCAGACCTCTCTGCAAGCTACAGCGAGTCTGACCAGGGTACTGCTGACCCCGACAACCTGAACACTACGACCAACCCGTTCCTTACCATGTTCTACGCACCTATCCAGTCATACTATCAGCATGATGCTGAGGGTGCAATCGTATATGGCGAGGATGGACAGCCTGCATGGAACACTGACGGCATGAACAAGGGCGACAACATCGCATGGCTGATGCGCCTCAACTCTTCAACCTACAAGAACAGCTCTATCAACGGCTCTCTTTACGGTACTGCCATACTCCCCTACGGATTTGAACTGACTGTACGCGGCAGCATGATGCGTTCCTTCCTCAGCGGAAAGGACTATTCTAACCGCATCATCGGCGCGCAGCAGGGTACCGGCGGTATGGACCTCAGCCATCAGAACGTAGGTTCTCACACTTTCATGCAGACTCTTAACTGGAGCCGCGAGTACGGCCTGCACCACATCGACGTGATGCTCGACCACGAGAACTACCAGTATGGCTACAACGCATACTTCCTCCGCAAGAGCGGCCAGCTCATCGACGGCAACTACTCGATGAACAACTTCCAGAACCTTGACGCTGACAGCGAGAGCCAGGCTGAAATCCGCACTGAGTCTTACCTCGGCCGCGCTCGTTACAACTACGACCAGAAATACTTCGCAGAGTTCTCTCTCCGCCGTGACGGTACTTCCCGCTTTGCCAAGAACAACCGCTGGGGTACATTCTGGTCAGTAGGTGCAAGCTGGATCCTCACCAAGGAGAAATTCCTCCACAATGTTGACTGGCTCAACTATTTGAAGCTCCGTCTCGCTTACGGTTCTGTAGGTAACGACGCTGCTGCTTCTGCATACTCTTACCTGACTCTCTACTCTCCCTGGTTCACTTACGAGGGCATCGGTACTATGTACCCCGGCTCTATAGGCACTTCTGACCTGAAGTGGGAGTCTACCAAGACACTCGATATCGCATTGGAGGGTAGCCTCTTCAACGACCGTCTGAGCTTCACTATCGGTTACTTCGACAAGCGCAACGCCGACCTGCTCTATAGCCGCACTCTTCCCTTCTCACAGGGTACTGTCGGCAACAGCGGTCTGCTCCCCTCTGTAATGCAGAACATCGGTACTATGTCAAACCGCGGTTGGGAACTCCAGTTCGGCGTTGACATCATCCGCAATGCAGACTTCCGTTGGAACTTCAACATTGACGCTTCGTTCATCAAGAACAAGATCATCAAGCTCCCGGACAACCAGGACATCGTGGGCCAGGCTCTCTTCCAGGGCAAGTCCCTCTACGAGAAGTTCACTTACGACTGGGCTGGTGTTGACCAGCGCACTGGTAACTCTCTGTACTATATGCACCCGGATTCTCCTGAATACTACAAGTATGACGAGAACGGCAACCAGTACTACGATGAGGAACTCTGGATGACCAACCTTGCAAACGCAAGCAAAAGCGGCAACCTCTTCGTTGACGAGAACGGCAACTACCTGACTGACCGTGCCACTACATACGCCAAGCGTGTCATCAAGGGTTCTGCACTTCCCACAGTGTTCGGTTCTTTCAGCACCAACTTCTCATGGAAGGGCATCAACCTCGGCCTTCTCTTCACTTACAGCCTCGGCGGCAAGACTTACAACGGCAACTACGCTTCTCTGATGAGTCTCAACGCCCAGAGCCCCGGCGCCCTCCACAAGGACATCCTCAACGCTTGGCAGGGCACTCCCACAGCTAACGCTGACATGGACCACGTGGGCATGACTTACAACCCCACCAACTCTGACCTCTCAGCTATCGAGGTAAGCGCTATCCCGACAAGCGGTCAGGTTGACCCCAACGGCGTGCCTGTGCTCAATACCCAGCTCGACCAGTACAACAATGCTTCTTCAAGCCGCTTCCTCGTTTCGAGCAGCTACCTGTGCATGAAGAACATCAACATCTCATACGACTTCCCCAAGAAGTGGGTGAACGCTATGAAGATGCAGAACCTCAACCTTGGCTTCTCGGTTGACAACCTCTTCCTGATCACTAAGCAGAAAGGTTTGAACCCGCAGTACAGCTTCTCCGGCGG
This sequence comes from Porphyromonadaceae bacterium UBA4702, assembly GCA_002404675.1. GTDB lineage: Bacteria > Bacteroidota > Bacteroidia > Bacteroidales > Muribaculaceae > Lepagella. The sequence goes on from DHKE01000069.1 coordinate 73,813, forward strand.
CCAGGGCGCATACTATGTTCCCTCTCGCGTCTTCTCATTCCAGCTCACAGTCAAGTTCTAAAATACATAAGAGAATAAGAAATGAAAAGCAATATATTTTTACACGGTCTGATCGCTCTGGGATCAGTCGGTCTGTTCGGGGCGTGCGCTTCTGACTACCTCGACACAACCCCTGAGGCGAACTTCCCCGACAAGGACGCTCTCAGCACCGTTGACAATATCCAGTTGGCTCTTAATGGCATCTCGCTGTCTATGAACACGCAGTACCAGTCCACTTCCTGGAACCAGTACAACGGCGAGTCATACGTCAACACTATCTGCAACGAGGCTATAGGCCAGGACTACATCTCCGGTCTCGCCGGTGCAATGTTCAATACAGAAACCCTCAAAGGTGAAAACTGGAACAACGCGGACATGCTCCTCAATGCAATCCCCTGGGATTACGCATACGGCCTTATCCAGCAGGCCAACAAGATCCTCGACGTGGTTGACACTGCCGAGGGCGACGAGGAAACACGTGCATGGGTGAAGGCTCAGGCTCTCACGTTCCGCGCTCACTCCTACACCAAGCTTCTCCAGTTCTACGCTCCCCGCTGGGAGGACAGCAACAACGGTGAGGTTTACTGCCTCGTGAAAAGAACTACAGGCGAGATCAAGAATGCACCGCTTACAACAATGAACGACATCCTTGCACTCGTGTACGAGGACCTCAACAACGCTATCGCCCTCTATGACCAGGCTGGCAACAATGCCCGCGACATGAAGTGGATGGTTGACAAGAGCGTCGCACAGGGTATCTATGCCCGCGTCGCCATGATCAAGCATGACTGGCCGACTGCCCAGAAGATGGCTCACGACGCTCGTCAGGGCTACACCATCATGGACAACGACACATACCTCTCCGGTTTCTATGCTGACAACAATGACTTCATGTGGACTTCCGGCTCTGCTGATGAGGACATCTACTACTGGTCGTGGGGTTCACACTATGCTGCAAACGGCCTTTATGTGAAGAATTGGGGCGTAGGCGCAGGCGCGATGGACTATGACCTCTACAAACAGATGGACGAGAACGACATCCGTCGTCAGCTCTACATCACTCCTGACAAGATTGCCTTCACACAGGCCGTAAACAAGGCTTGGAACCCAGGCAAGCTCGTTGCCGACGACTACTGGGACGCTGACCTCGTGGACGCTACAAAGGATTTGAACCTCGCTGCCGGCCCGTCATCAAGAAAAGATGCTGACGGCGGAAAATGGGGTCTTCTGAATGTCACCATGCGTTATTGCGCATACTACATCAGCGATATCTTCAAGGGCAACTACAGTGACTGCTTCCCCGGTACTGACAACTACATGGCATACTACTCCACTGGCCAGTCTGGTGATGTCCTCCTTTCGCGTGGCGTATATGGCAAACAAGTGGTTACTCCGTTCGGCGCGCAGCTGAAGTTCATCGCAAAGGCTCCCTACGGCACAAGCAAGTACCCCTACATGCGTGCTGCTGAAATGTGCCTTACGGAGGCTGAAGCCGCTTGGCATAACGACGACTTCACTACTGCCCAGAACTGCCTTAAGGAAATCAATGGCAAACGCGTCACAGGCTACGTTTGCAACGCTACCGGCGAGGAACTCCTCAAGGAGATTCAGCTCAGCCGCCGTATCGAGTTGTGGGGCGAAGGCTTCGGCTGGTCTGACTTCAAGCGTTGGAACTTGCCTATCAACCGTCGCGCTTGGGTTGCTGGCGACCCGACTTCAGGCAACTGGATGCCCGAGCGTGCTGGAGTGGTTGAGACAAGCATGAACCACGGCTGGATGTTCACTCTCCCCAACTCGGAGTCTGACTACAACGACCAGGTTGACCGCAACCTCCTCCCGAAGTGATAATATCTGAACACTGATATACGGAGAGGGCGTACCGGCATTGCCGATACGCCCTCTCTCTTTTGCTTCCGCGTCTGCATCAGGACCGGGCAGTGACACGAACACCCGGAGTTCCTTCGGGCGCTCGTGGCTTGTAGTATGTTATGCTTGTTCAGCTGTGCTGACGGCAGTAACTGGCATAAAAGATGGGGTAGGTATAAAAAATGAATAGCTCGCATCACTGCGGACTATTCACGATAATTATTCACCAAAACAAATTCATATCCCTATGACAGGGAAAATCTATGGGGTGAAAGATGGGTCTCGAACCCACGACCTACGGAACCACAATCCGTCGCTCTAACCAACTGAGCTACATTCACCATGTTGATTATCAAACGTTTCAAAAGTGATAAGCACTCTGTTCGTCTGATTTCGATGCAAAGGTAGATAATTCACCCCAACTGACCAAATGTTTTAGCCCAAAATTGCGCCAACGTGATGTAATTTATTGAATAACAGATAATTGCTAATAGTTAATTGTTCTAATTATAATTACCAAGCCACATAGTATACCTCTATGGTGACTGGCACTGGCGTTTATCAGTCATAGATCTATCCCCGGCAAAGTAGGGACACGGCGTGCCGTGTCCGAAGGATAGTATGCGCAATTATTTGATTTGCAGTGGCTTGGGTGCGGACACGGCACGCCGAGAGC
>DHKE01000002.1 GCA_002404675.1 Porphyromonadaceae bacterium UBA4702
TATCAACTGTCAAAAATGGGAATTTAATAAATTATCCCCGAAAATCAAATTGTTATCCGCACTTCAGTGCGCGGAGGTCATATCATTATTGAGCAAATGCCTTTACTCCACCAAGGTGTCGCTCATTGGGCTTTGTTGTTATCCTTCGCTTTGATTCGTGTCCGTGTCTTCGTCGTCAAATGGATTTAGGCTCTTCAGACACATAGCTATAATCAGTCCGATTATGGGTAGAAAGAAAGCGAGGAAATAATAACCGGTTCCTCGACATTTGTCTCGTAAAATCTTGCATGCCCAAAGGAACTGAGCCAATACAGCCAAGTCAATTAAAACGTTGACGATATTCCAACGCTGTGCCATTGTTAGAAGCATATTTTTCTGGTTTTATCGGGCGGAGTTTTCGGTCACCGCTATTGGTTTTGTTTGCAAAGTTAGTGCTGAAGGATTGGATGTGCAAACCGGTTGGTAATGTTTGTGATTATTTAGGGGGGGTAACATATCGGAGGATATAACGAGAGGGTGCGCTGGAAGGCGCACCCTCGTTGTGTGTGTATGGAGCGGGTATCAGTGCTTGAGACGCTCGGTGAGCATGGGAACGATCTTGTGGAGGTCGCCGACGATGCCGAGGTCTGCCACGCTGAAGATCGGGGCAAACTTGTCTTTGTTGACTGCGATGATGAACTCGGATTCTTCCATGCCGGCGAGGTGCTGTATCGCGCCGGAGATGCCGAGTGCGAAGTATACGTCGGGACGCACGGTCTTGCCTGTCTGGCCTACCTGACGCTCGTGTCCGATGATGCCTGCATCGACCATTGCGCGTGACGAGGACACTTCTGCGCCGATGGCGTCGGCGAGCTTGTGGAGGGTGTCGAAGCCTTCCTTGCTGCCTACGCCGCGACCGCCGGAGACGAGTATTTTGGCATCGGCGATGTCAACGAGGTTCTTGGAGGCCTTGACGTGTTCCTTGACGCGGACGCGGAACTTGGCGGGGTTGAAGTCGATTTTGACCTGCTCGATCTCGCCTTTGCGGTTCTTGTCGGGCTGTGCCATGCGCATCACGCCGGGGCGGACGGTAGACATCTGCGGGCGGTGTTCGCGGCAGACGATGGTTGCCATGAGGTTGCCGCCGAAGGCGGGGCGTGTCATCATCAGGTCGCGGTCGTCGGATATTTCGAGGCCTGTGCAGTCAGCTGTCAGGCCGGTGCCTACGCGGGCTGAGAGGCGCGGGCCGAGGTCGCGGCCTATTGTGGTTGCTCCGAAGAGGACGATTGCGGGCTTGCGCTCGCTGATGACCTGGTTTATGGCCTGTGCATAGGGCTCTGTGGTGTAGGCTTCGAGCTCGGGAGCGTCGATGACGAGGACGCGGTCTGCGCCGTACTCAACGCATTTCTGCGCCTGGTCTGTGAACTTGTAGCCAGGGAGTATGCCTACGACCTCCTCGCCGAGCTTGTCGGCGAGTTCGCGAGCCTTGCCCAATAATTCCAATGCCACGTTCTGGACAGTCCCTTCGCGCTGTTCGATAAATACGTAAACGCCTTTGAAATCAGATTTTTCCATTGTGAGTTATCTGTTAGATGTGTTATGGAATTATTGTCAGATGATGTATTTCTCTTTGAGCTTGGCGATGATGAGGTCCACAGCTTCCTGAGGCTCAACCTCGTAGAGCTGTCCGGGAGCCTTCATGCCCTTTGCAAACGACTTGGCAACACGTGTCGGAGAGCCGCCGAGGCCAATCTTGGCTGGGTCAACGTCGATGCTGTCGAAGTTCCACACCTCGATTTCGCGGTCGTAAGCCTCGACGATGCCGCGCACTGACATGTAGCGGGGCTTCACGCCGGAGGCGAGGGCGGTGACGAGGCAGGGAGCGTCCACTTCCACAATCTGGTATCCGTCTTCGTCGGCTTTCTTGACGGTGAATGTCTTCTTGCCGTCATATTCGAGCTGCTCGGCGTATGTGACCTGGGGCAGGTCGAGGTGCTCTGCTATCTGCGGGCCGACCTGCGCTGTGTCACCGTCGATGGCCTGGCGGCCTGTGATGATGATGTCGTAGTCGAGCTTGCGGAGTGCGGCGGCGATTGTGTTGGAAGTCGCCAGCGTGTCAGCGCCGCCGAACTTGCGGTCGCTCAGCAGGATAGCGCGGTCTACGCCCATGGCGTATGCTTCACGCAGTATCTCTTCAGCCTGGGGCGGGCCCATGGTGATGACAGTGACGTGTGCGCCGTACTGGTCTTTCATGCGCAGCGCAAACTCGAGGCCACCCTTGTCGTCGGGGTTCATAATGCTCGGCACACCATCGCGGATGAGCGTGCCCTTGACCGGGTCGAGCTTGATTTCCGTGGTGTCCGGAACTTGCTTAATGCATACTACTATATTCATGAGTGTGAGATTTTTACTTGAACAATTGACCTGCGATTACCATTCTCTGTACTTCGGATGTTCCCTCGTAGATTTCCGTAATCTTGGCGTCGCGCATCATTCGCTCCACGGGGTACTCGCGAGTGTAGCCGTAGCCGCCGTGGTACTGGACGGCCTTTGTGGTCATCTCCATTGCGGTCTCTGCGGCAAACAGTTTCGCCATTGCAGCGTCTGCGCTGTAGGGCACCTTGCCGTCTTTCTTCCACGCGGCCTTGCGCACCAGGAGGCGTGAGGCCTCTATGCGCGTCTGCATGTCGGCGAGCTGGAACTGCATGTTCTGGAACTTGCAGAGGGGCTTGCCGAACTGCTTGCGCTCCTTGGTGTACTTGACGGTCTCGTCCATTGCGCCCTGTGCGATGCCGAGAGCCTGCGATGCGATGCCGATGCGGCCGCCGTCGAGGGTCTTCATGGCGATGCTGAAGCCCTTGCCCTCCTTGCCGAGCAGGTTCTCTGCCGGAACGATGCAGTTCTCCATGATAAGCTCGCAGGTGGCAGAGCCGCGGATGCCCATCTTCTTCTCCTTCTTGCCGACGGAGAATCCGGGGAAGCTTTTCTCGACTATGAATGCGGAGATGCCGCGAGTGCCCTGTGACTTGTCGGTCATGGCCATGATGATGTACACGTCGGCATACTCGGCGTTGGTGATGAATATTTTCGAACCGTTCAGGACATAGTGGTCGCCCTCCTTGACAGCGAAAGTCTGCTGTGCGGAAGCGTCAGTTCCGGCGTTAGGCTCTGTCAGGCCGAATGCGCCGATCCACTCGCCTGTGGCGAGCTTGGGGAGGTATTTCATCTTCTGCTCCTCTGTGCCGTGTTCCATGATGGGGGCGCAGCAGAGTGAGGTGTGTGCGGAGACGATAACGCCTGTTGTGGCGCATACGCGGGAGAGTTCCTCGACGGCCATTGTGTAGAGGATGTTGTTGCCTCCGGCGCCGCCGTACTCCTTGGGGACGGGTATGCCCATGATGCCCAGGGGACCCATCTTGCGTACAGTCTCAATGGGGAAACGCTCCTCCTCGTCGACTTCGGCGGCGAGGGGTTTCACCTCTTTCTCGGCAAACTCCCTGATCATGTTCAGGAAGAGCTGCTCTTTCTTAGATATGCTGAAATCCATTTTGTTGTCTTTGATGGTTGTGTGATGGCATGAGAGCCTGTGTCAACATTCGCGGAGGATGATAGCCGTGCCCATGCCGCCTCCGATGCAGAGCGAAGCGAGGCCGTAGTGAGCCTTGGCTGCTTTCATCTCATGCACGAGTGTCACGATGATGCGGTTGCCGGATGCGCCGATGGGGTGTCCCAGGGCGATTGCGCCGCCGTTGGGGTTGGTGTGTTCGGAGATCCATTCGCGTGTTACGTGGTGCTCCTTGACGAGTTCGTGTATCACGCCGAGCGACTGTGCTGCGAAGGCCTCGTTGAGCTCGATTACATCCATGTCCTTGAGCTCGAGGTTTGCATTCTTGAGGGCCATGCGGATCGCGGGTACGGGGCCCATGCCCATGTATGCGGGGTCGACGCCGCCCTGGCCGATGCCTATGATTTCGCACATCGGGGTGAGGTTGTATTTGTTGACAGCCTCTTCGGAAGCGATAAGCACGAATGATGCGCCGTCGTTGATGCCCGATGCGTTGCCGGCAGTCACTGTGCCGTCCTTCTTGAACGCGGGGCGGAGCTTGGCGAGCTTCTCTGCGGAAGTGGTGCGGTTTGGGAACTCGTCAGTGTCAAACACCTTGATTTCCTTGCGGTCGCGGTACTCTACGGGCACGATTTCCTCCTTGAAGCGGCCGCCGTCGATAGCTGCGATAGCGCGGTGCTGTGACTCGAGGGCGAACTCGTCCTGTTCCTCGCGGGTGATGTTGTATTTCTCGGCGATGTTTTCGGCGGTGAGGCCCATGTGGATGTTCTCGAAGGCGTCAGTGAGGCCGTCATGCACCATGTGGTCGATGGCAGTCACCGGTCCCATGCGGTGTCCGTCGCGCACGCCGCCGGGGAGGACGTAGCCCGCGCCCGACATAGACTCTGCGCCGCCGGCGAGAACCACATTTGCAAAGCCTGACTTGATGGCGGTCACGGCGTTGAGGACAGCCTTCATGCCGCTGCCGCATATCATGTTGATGCCGTAAGCGGGCACTTCATTGGGTATGCCGCCCTTGATGGCGCACTGGCGGGCCACGCCCTGGCCCTGACCTGCAGAGAGGACGTTGCCGACGATAACCTCATCGATTATAGAGGGGTCAATCTTGGTCTCCTCGAGGATGTTCTTGATCACTGTCGAGCCGAGAATGGCTACGGGTATAGAGGTGGCAGATCCGAGGAACTTGCCGATTGCTGTGCGTTTCGCAGCTACGATGTATGTTTTCATGCCTGTGTCATCGGTTTGAGGTTGTCAGAAATGATAAGGTCGCAACCTGTTGCTTCCTTGATTTGGTCGAGAGTGAACTCGGGGTTGTATTCCGTCAGTTCGAGGCCTTTGGGAGTGACCATCATTACGCCCATTTCGGTGATGATCATGTTGACCGCATGGGCAGCGGTGAGGGGGAGAGTACACTCCTTGAGAATCTTGTGGTTGCCCTTGGCAGTGTGTTCCATGGCGAGGATAACGCGGCGTGCGCCGGCGAGCAGGTCCATTGCGCCGCCCATTCCCGGGGTCTTCTTGCCGGGTATGCACCAGTTTGCCAGGTTGCCCTGTTCGTCAGTCTGGAGCGCGCCGAGGATAGTTACATCGACGTGACCGCCGCGCACATACCCGAATGAGGTTGCGCTGTCGAAGAGGCTCGCGCCCGGCTGCATCGAGGTGAACGCGCCGCCGGCATCAGTCAGCTCGGGGTCACCCTCGCCTTCTGCGGGCTTTGCGCCCATGCCCAGCAGTCCGTTCTCCGAGTGGAGGGTGACATGCACGCCCTCCGGCAGGAACGCCGGAATGAGTGTGGGCAAGCCTATTCCCAGATTTACCACATATCCGTCATGCAGCTCGCGGGCTGCACGGCGTGCGATAGTCTCTCTGATTTGTTGTTTGTCCATATTGCTTATGATATTAGATTTTACATTGTTGACGTATGGAGAGTGTCATTTCGGGTGGCGTCGCACATACTCCTGGGCGACGTATGAAGCCACGTCGTCGGCGTATGTGTTCATGCCGAAGCCGGCATCGTAGCCGAGCTCCTTGGCGAGTTCGTGCGAGATGCGCGGGCCGCCGCAGACGAGTATGATCTTGTCGCGCAGTCCCTCGGCCTCGAGCATCTCGACCAGCTCAAGCATGTTCTTGATATGCACGTCCTTCTGTGTGACTGTCTGCGAGACGAGCAGCGCGTCGGCGTGCAGCTCGATGCCCTTGGCGATGAACTCGTCGTTGGGCACCTGGCTGCCGAGGTTGTGGGCCTCGATCATGTCGTAGCGCTCCAGGCCGTAGTGGCCGGCAAAACCCTTCATGTTCATGATGGCGTCGATGCCGACGGTGTGCGCGTCGGTGCCGGTGCTTGCCCCGACCATGACGAGGGGGCGGCCGATGTTCTCGCGTATGTATTCGTCACACTCGTGCATGTCCCATTTCACGCCCTCCACCTTGGGGACATGGATGTCGGTATAGTCGATGGTGTGCGTGCAGCTGCCGTAGCAGTTGAAGAAGGTGTAGCCCTCGGTCAGTTCCTTGTGAAATACGACCAGAGGGTTCTCGAAGCCCATTTTCTTGAGGAGCTGCTTGGCAGCCTCGATGGCCTCGTCGCCGGCAGGGACGGGGAGCGTGAAGCTCAGCTGCGTCTTGCCGTCGTTCATTGTGTCGCCGTATGGCTTGATCTTTTTGAGGTCAAGCGTCTTGTCGAAATCTTGTTTTTCGGTTGAATAAAGTCCTCCACTCATGGTCGCAATCAGTTATGGTTAATCATTAACTCGATGAACGGGTTGTAATAGTTTGTCCCCTTGGGGGCAACGCCGTCGAGGCCCTTGCCGCCGTTCTTGGGGCGTTTCACGTCGGCGAAAATGCCTTTCTCGAGGGCGGTGAACAGCCCCTCGCGCTCGATGTTCTCGAGCAGGCTTGTGGCCTTGTCGAGCACCTCCTTGGCGCGGTTCTGTATCATGCCGTCCTTCTTGAACTCCACTTCCTCGCCGATGCTCTTCATGTTGCCGAAAATGTACTTGGCATTTTCGATGGAGAGGTAGCGGTCAGACATGAATGGGGTGTGGATAGCCTCTGTGGGCATGCCGAGGAGCTGAATGCCCTGGTGTGTCCAGATGCCGATCATGTTGAAGAGCGCGTCCTGGATATGTCCTCTGAAAATGTTGCCGGTCATGAACTTGGTCGGCGGCATATACTTGAGTGTGGCTTTCGGGAAAATTTCGCGTATCATCTGCGCCTGTGCCAGCTCGAGGAGGAAGCCGTTTTCGAGCATCGGGTCCATCTCGAAGGCGTGTCCGAGGCCCATCTGCTCCTCCTTCAGCCCGGCCATGAGGGCGAACTGCTCGTTGATGAGGTCGGAGGCGAGCACGGTGTGCGCCTCCTCGACAGCGTCGGCGGTGGTGAGGTAGTTGTCCTCGCCGGTGTTTATGATAACGCCGGCAAATCCGTTTATGACACGGGACATGAACTGGTCAACGAGCGTGCGCTGCATGTTGATGTCGCGGAAGAGGATGCCGTACAGCGCGTCGTTTAGCATCACGTCAAGGCCTTCGAGCGCGCCCATGGCTGCAATCTCGGGCATACAGAGGCCGGAGCAGTAGTTGCAGAGGCGTATGTAGCGGCCTACTTCCTCGCCTACTTCGTCCAGCGCCTTGCGCATGATGCGGAAGTTCTCCTGTGTGGCGAAAGTGCCGCCGAAGCCTTCTGTGGTCGCGCCGTAGGGGACATAGTCGAGGAGGCTCTGGCCGGTGGTGCGTATCACGGCAATCACGTCCGCTCCCTGACGGGCTGCGGCCTGTGCCTGGACTACGTCCTCGTAGATGTTGCCGGTGGCGACGATTACATACAGGTACGGCTTGGGGCCTTCGCCGAGCGTCTTGAGGTAGTTCTCCTTCTTGGCACGTCGGTCGCTGATGCGCTTGATGGAAGCGTCGATAAACGGCTGGAGTGCGTCATGTATCTCGTCTGCGCTGTGCTGCGGCAGCGTGGTGAGGTCCAGTTCGCCGGCGGAGACACTCTCTGCAACCTGCTGCGGCGTTTTGCCGGTTTCGGCTATGGCGTTGCCGAGGTAGAAAAGGATGCCCTGTCCGAGCACGCCCTTTTCCTGGAGGCTGGACACGAGGACATTGGGCAGGGGTACGGTGTTCTCGTCGACGCCGTCGATGCCCAGCAAACGGCACAGTGTGCGTTCTACCGCCACTGTAGTATACTGCTCCACGAAAGACTGCACATCGACAGCGATGTTTCGCGCCACGTCCTTGGCGTGGGCTACCTTGGTGAAGTCAAGTCCTAATTTACTCTTTTGCATATCTTGACAGTGATGTTAGTTTTGTTCTATAATTGATTGTGTTTTGTCTATCAGTTCAGCATCGATGCCGAGCAGCCTGGCTATTCGCACCGCCTCGTGGGGGACGCTGTCGCCGGCCTCTTCGGTGAGGGAGTAGTCGATGTATTTGTTCAGGTCGCCCGGGCGCAGCGGCGTGCCGGGCGGTATGTCTGCGAGTCCCTTTACGCGCAGCCTGTGACACGGCACTGTGATGCCGCTGTAGTGCGTGGTGAGGGCGGTGGTGCTGTCGTAGCCCGACAGTATGGAGGTGAGAGCCTGTACCAGCGCGAGGCCTTCGACGGGGTTGGTGGTGCGTGCCGGCTCGTCGATGAGGACGAGGGCGCGGATGCCTGACCGCAGCCTGCTGAGGATGGTGTCGATGCGCATCATCTCGGCGGCGTATGACGACAGGCCGGACATCTCGGACTGGTCGTCGCCGATGCTCAGCAGTATCTCGTCCACCGGAGCAATGCGGGCCTCTGCAGCGGGGACGTACATGCCGAATTGCATCATGGCCTGTGCCAGTGCGGCAGACTTGAGCAGGACGCTCTTGCCGGCCATGTTAGCGCCGGTGATGACAGTAGCGCCTGGGCGCAGGGTTATGTCTACCGGCTGGTACGTCTTCCCTTTCTGCGCCAGGGCTGCGCGTACAGCGGGGTTGACCAGCCCTGTGTAGTGTACGCCTTCGCTGGCTGCCAGGGGCTTGGTGAGGTGCTCGCTTGCGGCGAGGCGTGACAGTGCTTGCAGCACATCGAGCTGCGCCACTTGCGCAAGGGCTTCGTTTATAGCGTCGGCATGAGTGTGCAGCTGCCGCGACAGGTCCTCGCGGATGTCGTCTTCCAGCTCGGTGGCGGTTATGAACAGCTGTTCCGCCTCGCGTGTCGCTTCGTCAGAGCCGTCAGCGTTGAGAGCCTTGATGCGCTTGCGTACGGCTGCCAGCTCTGTGGAGTAGTCGTCGTATATGTAGAAGTGCGGGATGCGGGCGCGGCACGGGTCGAGTATGTCTGCCACCGGCTCGAGGTCTGGCATCACAACTGCTGTTATGTCTGTCTGCATCAAGGCTTTGCGCAGTTCCATGACCGTTAGGGCAAATGATTTCAGCTCGAAAAGCTCGATGTCGTCGAGACGGTCAGCCTGGAGTGTCCGTGCTGCCGTGCCCTTTATTTCCTTGATTTGCATCAGCCCCAGGCGTATTGCGTCCATAGCCTTGGCTCTGTCGGGGTTGCTGTCCTCGGCAATGAGTTCGCCGACAGCCTCGAGTGCGCGGCGTATGCTTTCGGCATCACGCAGCCATGGCAATGACATGAGCCTGCGACGTCCCGGAGCAGACATCACTTCTATCCGGCTGACCATGTGCGCCATGCCAGGGACTATGTCCATCATTTCGCGTAATACCATATATAATATCGTTCGCTTATGCAGTTTGCAGAGATTGCTCTCGTTCTTTCCTTTGTATCTCCATTATGTCGTAGACTGGCACGCTGATATGCTGGCGCAGGGCGTCTTGCAGCTGCCCGGTGTCAACGGTGTAGCCTTGCGGCGAGCGCGGGTTGACGGTCACGGCTATCAGCTGTGTAGTGTGGAGAACCTTCACGCTGCCTCCCTTGCGCAGGAAAGTGTAGTATGTCTGCGGCTCGGCAAACATCCGCGTGAAGTCCTTCATTATCAGTACAGTCCCATTCACCTCGCGTTGTGAGGCGAGGAACTTCATCAGTTTTTCGCTCACAGCCCCTGCCACATATATGGTCTTGCCGTGGCGGAAGAGCTCGTCCTTACGTGATCCGACCATGTATGCCGATTGTATGCCAGGGTCATGCACATCGCCGTCAGTGTCAACAGTCCGCACACCCTGCTGCACGCTCGCCAACGACTCTGCCAGGTGCCCCTCGATGCGCGGCAGCGAAATCAGGTCGTATACATACCGTGTCTGCTGTACGATGCGCTGTATGTTGGGCGACAGCGCTGCTCCGGTGGCGAGCACCATGGCATCGGTGACTTCCGGCGCGCTCAGCGACAGCCGCGACAATGCCCCGTCAACGATTGTAGTCTGCACGCCGAGGCTTTGCATCGACGCTATCAGCCGGCGCACTGCCGCTGTGTCGGCAGGCCCGGAGAGTATCACCTTGCCGCTGTCAACGGCGCGTGCCGTCACCAGCCGCCCGAGCGAAGTCTGGCAGGTGCTCAGGTCGAGTATCTCTGCCGTGAGCCGCTTCTGCCGGTAGTGCATCTCGGAGGTGACGAAATACATGCCGGCGGAAAGGGTGATTTCCGGCTTGTGGGTCTCCGTGACCTGGTCGCGGTTCTCGCCGTCAACTCCAATGGAGGTTATGGCGAAACGCCGTCCCGTCTCCCTCGCATGGCGCAGGATGTAGTTCAGGCATTCCGTCTTGCCGGCATTTTTCGCCAGTCCCGCTATCGCGACACTGCGGTGACGGCATATATCCTCCAGGAGTTGCATAGGCGCTGCGTGAGCGGATCAGTGTTTGTTGCGGTTGTGACGCGCCAGGTTGCTGGGCTCGAGAGCTAACTGGTCGCCGTGGAGCAGCGCTGCCACGCCCTCCTTGGTAGCGCCCACAGCATCATGGAACGCGGGATATTCCGCAGGTTCGGTGTATGTGGTGATGACGCCCTCGTAGTTGCGCAGAACTACACGGCCGGGAGCCTGGGAAATCACGTAGTTCGGCATCACAGGTATCTTGCCGCCGCCGCCGGGAGCGTCAACGACAAATGTGGGCACTGCGTAGCCGGATGTGTGTCCGCGCAGGTTCTCGATGATTTCGATGCCCTTCGACACCGGAGTGCGGAAATGCTCGATGCCTGTCGAGAGGTCGCACTGGTAGATGTAGTACGGGCGAACACGCATCTTCACCAGTTCGTGCATCAGTTTCTTCATGATGACGGTGTCGTCGTTGATGCCGCGCAGCAGCACTGACTGGTTGCCCAGAGGAATGCCTGCATCGGCGAGGCGTGCGCAAGCCTGCTTGGACTCGGCGGTCACCTCATCAGGGTGGTTGAAGTGAGTGTTGAGCCAGATGGGGTGGTATTTCTTGAGCATGTTGCACAGCTCCGGAGTGATGCGCTGCGGGCATACCACGGGGACACGGCTGCCGAGGCGCACGATTTCCACATGGGGAATCTGGCGCAGACGGCTGATGATGTACTCGAGGGTCTCGTCGCTCACCAGGAGGCAGTCTCCGCCGGAGAGGAGCACGTCACGCACCTGCGGAGTGCGTGCGATGTACTCGATGCACTTGTCGATGCGGTCCTTGGGGACTGCGCTGTCATGCTGGCCGGCGAAACGGCGGCGTGTGCAGTGACGGCAGTACATGGAGCACTGGTCGGTGATGAGGAAAAGCACGCGGTCTGGGTAGCGGTGTGTCAGTCCCGGCACGGGAGAGTCGCTGTCCTCGTGCAAGGGGTCGTCCAGGTCGGCTGTGGCCTTGTGGAGCTCCTTCTCTGTCGGCACGCACTGCTTGCGGATAGGGCAGTCGGGATTTTCGGTGTCGATGAGGCTGAGGTAGTAGGGGGTGATGGCCATGCGCAGGTGCTTGAGAGCCTCGCGGATGGCGTTCTCCTCCTTCTCGCTCAGTTTCAGGTATTTCTTAAGCTGGTCAACAGTCTCAATGCGGTTTCTCACCTGCCAGTGCCAGTCGTTCCACTGCTCGTCTGTCACCTCGGGGAAAAACTCCTTTCTTCTGCTTTCTTTCATTTGGGGTATCTTATGACGTTATCCGGCACGGCACAAAAATGCCGTAGCGGATAATAATGTGTATGGGGACGCCCCGCCGCGCCGGCAGGCGTGGCGGGCCGTCTCCATATCAGATTATTTATGCGTACAGTTCGGTGAAGATCTTTCTCAGAGCCTCGCATTCGCGCAGCTCCTGGAGTGTGATCTCGGCGTGGCCCTTGGTGTAGCCGTTGCCGACAATCATAGTCACGTCGCTGCCTACGCCCTCTGCGCCGAGAGCAGCCTTGGTGAAGCTGGTGGCCATTGAGAAGAAGTAAACGATGCCGTCGTCCTTGGTGCAGAGCACTGAAGTCATCTCCGTGTCGGGGATGTTGACATTGTTGATAGTGATGTCGCACATCTTGCCGCCAGTGATTTCTTCGATCTTCTCCATTACGGGAACGGGCTTAGTGGCGTCAGCTGCGAAGACAACGTCGCAGAAGCCGAGCTTCTTCAGGCGCTCGGTGCTGCGCTCGCTGTGGCACAGGCCGATCACCTTGCCTGTAACACCTGCACGCTTCTTGGCCTCGTAGCAGCAGAGCATGCCGGACTTGCCGCCGGCTCCGATGATGAGCACTGTGTCGCCGGGCTTGACGAGCTTGGCTGTCTGTGCGGGCGCGCCGGCTACGTCGAGCGCTGACAGGGCGAGGTTCTCGGGCAGGTCGCTGGGTATCTTGGCATAGATGCCGCTCTCGAAGAGGATAGCCTTGCCGTCGATGTCAACCTGGTCGATGTCGGGACGGATGTCCTTGATCTTGTCGATGCGCAGCGGAGTCAGTGACAGAGAAACGAGTGTGGCGATCTTGTCGCCCTCCTTGAGGTCGATTTTGCCTTTCAGCGCGTCGCCGATCTTCTCAACAGTGCCGAGGAGCATGCCGCCTGAACCGGTCACGGGGTTGCGGTGCTTGCCCTGCTTGGCAACGATGTCAAGCATGATTTCGGCGATTTTCTTCTTGTCGCCGCCTGCCTGCTCTTCAATCTGGGTGAAGCTGGCAGAGTCGATGTTGAGTGTCTGAACGTCGATCAGGATCTCGTTGTCGTAGATCTCGTCCATGTTGTTGTCGAGCTTGTTAGCGGGCTGGGGGAGTACGCCAACGGGGTCAAGCACGCGGTGTGTGCCGTATTTGTTTCCTTTTTTCTGCATGGTTCTTGATATTTTGAGTTTTGTTATTTACTTGAGTGTCAGTTGTATGCTGTTATTTGCGGGGCTTGAGGCCGAGTATTTCGCGAGCCTCTGCCGGGGTGGCTACCTCACGGCCGAGTTCCTTGGCCAGACGCACTACCTTGGCCACGAGTTCGCCGTTGGATTTTGCCAGTACGCCGCGCTCCAGGTAGAGGTTGTCCTCGAAGCCTACACGGACGTTGCCGCCCATGACGATAGCGGCGGCAGCGAGGGTGAAGGCATGGCGGCCGATGCCGGTGGCTGTCCATGTCGAGCCGGCGGGGATGGCGTTGACCAGCCAGGCCAGGTTCTGGGCGGTGGCTCCGGTGCACCCGGGCACGCCGAGCACAAAGTTGAACTGCATCGGCGCGCCGGGCACATGGCCCTTGCGGGCCATGTTGAGGACAGTCTCGAGGTGTCCCATCTCGAAGCACTCGTATTCGGGCTTGATGCCGTTTTCCATCATGCGCTTGCCGAAGGCACGCATCATCGGCATGGTGTTCTCAAACACATCGTCGCCGAAGTTGCAAGTGCCGCAGTCGAGCGTAGCCATTTCGGGCATCAGCTCGGTGGGCTGCAGACGCTCTTCCGCTGTCATGCCCACTGCGCCGCCGGTTGAGGGGATGAGTATGACATCGGGACATACCTTATATATAGCGTCGATGCACTCCTTGAAGCGAGCCTTGCTCTGAGTCGGAGTGCCGTCGTCCTCGCGCACGTGGATGTGGACGATTGCTGCGCCGGCGTCAACGGCAGACTTCGCCTCGCGTACTATCTCCTCTACGGTGTAGGGGACAGCGGGGTTCTGCTCCTTGGTGACTTCCGCGCCGCAGATAGCTGCTGTGATTATGAGTTTGTCCATAGCTGCGTGTCAGTTTTTGCGCTGGTCTTCCTTCTTGACTACGCATGTTCCGCTGGCGCGGCATACGAGGATGGGCTCTTCCAGCACATCGGCTGCGCTCGGGGAGATGTCGGGGCGAGCAGCCACGACCTTCTTTGCCTCAAACACCATCTTGCGGGACGAGTTGCCCACATTGACTATCTCACCTGTAGCTTCGATGTAGTCGCCGGCGTAAACGGGAGCCAGGAACTCAACGTTGTCGTAAGCCACGAACAGACCCTCGTCGCCGTCGTGCATGATCAGGAGTTCTGTAGCCACGTCGCCGAACAGGTGTACCATGTGTGCACCGTCCACCAGGTTGCCGCCGTAGTGAGCATCCTTTGCGCTCATACGCAGACGAATCATTGTCTTTTCCATATATGTCAGTATATTAGGTTTTTAGTGTTATGTTTGATTTGCGGCCTCTTATTTCTTGAGCATGTAGTCCACCATGATGCAGGGTGTGTGCACAGCTTCGGGGGCGATAGCGCCCACAGGCACGGTTTTCTTGGCCTCAACGATGACCAGGTCTGCTGCCGTGGCCATCATCGGGTTGAAGTTCTGCGAGGTGCCGTGGTATACCAGGTTGCCTTTTTCGTCGGCAACGCTTGCGCCGATGAGAGCCACGTCGGCGCGGAGGGGCTTCTCGAGGAGGTAGTCCTTGCCGTCGACGTTGATGATCTGCTTGCCTTCAGCCACGACAGTGCCGAGGCCCGTCGGTGTGAGAAAGCCGCCGAGGCCGCAGCCGCCGGCACGCACGCGCTCTGCCAGGGTACCCTGTGGCACGAACTCTATTTCGATTTCCCCAGCGTTCATCTGCTCCGAAGCCTGGGGGGTCGCGCCGATGTATGACACGATGAGCTTGCGCAGCTGACGGTTCACCAGCAGCTGGCCCACGCCCTTGTCGGGGTAGGCTGTGTCGTTGCATATCAGCGTCAAGTCCTTGACGTCAGATTTCGCAAGGGCATCGATGATGGTGTTGGGAGTTCCGTTGGCGAGGAAACCGCCAACCATTATGGTCATGCCATCCTTTATTTTCGCGATGGCGTCTTCGAGTGAAATGTATTGGCTCATAGGCACTTAGCTTGTTTAATTCATGGTATAGACACAGGGTGTCCGTAATTTACACCAAAAGTACTCTTTTTTTCTGACTTGGCAAAATTGCATTAGATAAATTTTTCCGTTATTCATTTCCCATGCGCCGTTTATGCGGGACGGCATCATCGTTTTCTGCAATCACGCATGGCCTTGCGGCGTGCCGCCGGTATGCAGTTCCCCGGCGCGGTATGGGTCGCGCCGGGGAACGGGTATGTATGAAAGCCGCGTGCTGGCTGCACTGCGGCAGTATTGGTCATATAGGGGGCAGGATGCCGTCCATGAGGCTTGTCACCTGCTCCGAGGTTTCCGCAATTTCCCCATGGCCGTCAATGCGGTGGTACAGGCCTCTGTTCACATAGTAGTCGTGCAGCGGCTTGGTCTGCTTGTGGTATACGTCCAGACGGCGCGTGATGGTCTCGAGGTTGTCGTCGGCGCGTCCGAACTCCTTGCCTCGTTGCAGCATGCGGTGTATCAACTCTTCTTCAGGAACTTCGAGGCCGATTACCGCATCGATTTTGAAACCGTGCTTGGCGAGCATTCTGTCGAGAGCCTCCGCCTGCGGCTCTGTGCGCGGAAAGCCGTCGAAGATGATGCCGCGCGAGCCGGCCTTCTCGTCCAGCACGTTCTCGATTATTTCGATCATCACGTCATCCGGTATCAGCTGGCCTTTGCTGATGTACTTGTCTGCCAGCCGTCCCAGATCGGTATGCCGCGCAATGTGGTCGCGCAGCAGCTCGCCCGTCGAGATGTGGTACAGCCCGTAGCGGTTCTTCAGATTGTCGCTCTGAGTGCCTTTGCCGCTGCCGGGGGCTCCGAATAATACGATGTTTGTCATGTCTGTTTGTCTGGTTTAATACCCGCCGTGTGCAGGTTGTGATTCTGGTATTGTATTAAGGTTGGTCTCGTGTGTCGCGGCAGGGTCATTTGTCCTCCACCACGTATATGTCCTTAAGGTTGCGCACCTTGCCGTCCAGATCGAGCCCATAGCCGATTATGAACTTCGGGTCGATTGAGAACGCCACGTAGTCTGGCTTGAAGCCCGTCTGTGTGCTTGCCGGCTTGTGCAGCAGGGTGACGAAGGTGACCGATGCCGGGTTCTTGGCCTTCAAGTCCTCGATCATGTGCTTTGCTGTCAGCCCCGTGTCCACGATGTCCTCGATTATCACGATGTCCTTGCCCTCGATAGGCTCAGTCAGGCCCATGAGCTGTTTGACGTTGCCGGTTGAAGCAGTCCCCTGGTAGGATGAATAGCGTATGAAGTTGATCGGCGCGTCGTTGATGCCGATTTCGCGGAACAGGTCGGCGGCGAATATGAACGCGCCGTTCAGCACGCACAGGAACACGGGGTTCTTTCCCTCAAGGTCTTTGCGCAGCTTGCACGCGAGCTCACGCACGCGCTCTGCTATCTGCGCTTCTGTAATGAACGGCACGAATGTGAGACCGTTGACTGTCACTTTCTTGTCCATAGTCGAAACATCGTTTAGGTGCGGCTCACGCGTACATATTATATGCCGCTCGCCACCGCATATAGTTAGTGCAAAATTAGACAATTCCGCTCGCATACGCAAATAAATTCCGCCGCTTCGGCTCGAAATCTGCGCAGTCATGAGTCGCGCTTGATTTGCGGCTGTCTGCGCTCCTTGCCTTCCGCCATGTTTCAGACCCCGCCTCATGCCCTGTCTTGCTTCCGCCCATGCTTTTGCTTGTTGCCGTCTGGCGCGAACGCTTCTGTATGCCAGAAATGTAAATGTGGGTGAACTGTTTGTCGGTATTGGCTCGTAATGGCATAAATGATGTTAAATGGAAAGATTTTCGAGTGTTGTACAGCAGTGTTTTTCGAGATTAGTTGTTACCTTTGCATAGAGTTTTTCATGGTATTAGATTTTAAGGTTAACACAAGGGATTGGTTGTCGCGATGACAATCAATTTTTTTGTGCCTTGTTTATCGCGGGATTTTCAGTTGTGATAGCCGTCACGGCCCAATGCCGCGTTCATTCGCCGAGCAGGTCGGGGCGGAGGCGGCGTGTGCGCTCGAACGCCTGTTCATACCGCCATTCCTCGATTTTCGCCTGATGTCCGCTCAGCAGAATGTCCGGCACGTGCCACCCCTTGTATTCCGCCGGACGGGTGTATACTGGCGGGGCGAGCAGGTTGTCCTGGAACGAGTCGGAGAGTGCCGACTGCTCGTCGCCGATAACGCCGGGTATGATGCGCACCACCGCGTCGGCGATGATAGCCGCCGGCAGTTCGCCGCCGGTCAGCACGTAGTCGCCCACGGATATTTCGCGCGTAACGAAATGCTCGCGTATGCGGTAGTCTATCCCCTTGTAGTGCCCGCAGAGGATGATGATGTTCTCGAGCATCGACAGTGCATTTGCCATCGGCTGGTTGAAGGTCTCGCCGTCGGGCGACGTGAAGATGACCTCGTCGTAGTCCCTCTCAGCTTTCAGCGCGGATATGCACGCATCCACAGGCTGTATCTGCATCACCATTCCCGCCTCGCCGCCGAATGGGTAGTCGTCTACCTTGCGGTGCTTGTTGGTGGTGTAGTCGCGCAGGTTGTGGACGTGTATCTCGGCGAGTCCCTTGTCTTGCGCCCGCTTCAGAATGGAGCAGTTCAGGGGGGACTCGAGCATCTCCGGGAGGACAGTCAGAATGTCTATTCGCATTTGCAATGTCTTGATGTTGAACAAAATGCGCACATCGCTGCGGCAGATGTGCGGCTGTTTCAACTGCAAAGGTAATCGTTTGCGGCGAGAATACCGAACTATTCGTGTTAAATCACCGCCGGTTTCCATGTATGCTGCTGATGAGCAGTAAGTCCAGTGAGGCTTTAGTTTTGCAATCGCGCAGTTGCATTTTGACATGACCTGGATTCGATGATTGCGCAGCCAAAGTGGCACGGCGCACCGTGTCCCTACTGGGCTGCGCATAAAAATGGGGGCGTGCCTATTTTGACACAGCCCCCTCTGAAGTAAGTTAGCGAAAATCACGTCAGTGGTTGTATGAGAATGGAGTCCTGAGGCTTGCGCGTATGTGTCGGCGCGAAGCCTGGATTGTCATGTAAGCAGATGGTTTGACATGCCCAATTTCTGTTTCGTGTCAGGTTGCGTCCCGCCGCTTCTGCCGGCTGCGGGAGTATGGTGTCCGTCAGGTGACGGTGTATGTGCGGCGAGTGTCTCAACGAGCCATATTCGCTTGCGGACTCTCTGCGCCAGCGTGTGTCTGGGGGTAAAAAAAGAAAGCGAGAGAGCCGTACTCGTTGCTCATCCCACTCATCGAGGCTCTGGCATTGCCCATCGTAGCTGGACGAGCAAACTTGCAGAAGCCTCCCGCAGAATATGCTATATGCCGCCACAGCGACGCTCACGCGCCCGCCGCCGGCTGTATATACATATCTACAAGGCATCTACCGCTTGCTGCATCCTTGGCTACGATTGAATTTACCAGATTCCGATGAGTCAAGGAAGAGCGTCAGTAAACGCTTTCCATTATGTCTGCCGACCCCTCCCACTTTCGCCCTGCGCCGCAAGGCTTGATACGAGGCAATCTGCAGATGCAAAATTAGTCAATTATTTGGTATGTGCAAAATTAATATTGAGTTTCCGTATCTAAATATAACGCGGTGAGGCGAATTAGTATGGTTAATGGTTTGATAACCTGATGTTTGATGCGCTTTGTGAACTTTTGTGGTTCAATCGGTTTGCGAGTGTGGTATTTTATGGCTAACTGAGGTTAGTCAAAGTAAGATCATCCTCGTTTTATGCGCAGCCAAAGTAGGGACACGGCGTGCCGAAAGCACTGAAAAAGT
>DHKE01000053.1 GCA_002404675.1 Porphyromonadaceae bacterium UBA4702
GGCATGGGCGTGGAGCGCATTGCCAACCTGAAATACAAGGTGAGCGACCTGCGCCTGTTCTCCGAGAACGACGTGCGCTTCCTGCACGAGTTTGACTCCGCCCATTGAGGTTGCCAGACACTGGAGAATGCAGTGTAGCAGCGTATGAGCATTGACGACAGATACGACAAGGTGTTGGCGTGGTTTCAGGAGAATGTCCCTGACCCGCGCACTGAACTGGACTATGACAGCCCCTTCCATTTGCTGGTGGCTGTCATACTTTCTGCCCAATGCTCAGACAAGCGGGTGAACATGGTCACGCCCACCCTGTTTGCCGCTTTTCCGACGCCGGTGTCGCTCGCTACAGCTACGGAAGCGCGTGTGCTGGAATACGTGAAGAGCGTCAGCTACCCTAACAGCAAGACGCGCCACCTGATACGCGCCGCCAAAATGCTCAACGAGGAATTTGACGGCGAGGTGCCGTCAGACATCGACTCCCTGCTGCGGCTGCCCGGCGTGGGGCGCAAGACTGCGAATGTTATCCTCTCTGTGGTGTGGAACAAGGCCGCCATGGCTGTTGACACACACGTCTTCCGTGTCAGCCACAGGCTCGGGTTTACGCGCAACTGCCTGACTCCGTTTGAGACGGAGCAGGAGCTGTGCCGCCATATCCCCGAGCATCTCATCGCCAAGGCTCACCACTGGTTCATTTTGCACGGACGGTACGTATGCACGGCGCGGCAGCCGCATTGCGACAAGTGCGGACTGGCTCAGTATTGCATGGCGTATTCCGAGGCAGCGACAACGGCAAGAAGCGATTAACAGGCGACAGGGATAGCAATGGTTGACTGGGCTGGATATTTCGCCTCGAACATAAGCAGGTTGCATACTACTGTTTCAGGCCGTTCTCGGATAAGCCAAAACCTCAGTTTAGATGCTTCTGAAGATGCCGTGGAGGTTGTCAAGTCACTGATAATGAGCAAAGGAGTGCGTTTCGCACGGCGCGGCAAGAACTGCTACATCGGGGCTGACGGTTGCCGCATCACAATGAACGTCAGTTCTTTAACCGTCATCACCGCTCACCGCAAGCGAGAATCTGGATAATACTGGATAATAACAATGATTAAGAGGGTGTGTCAGAATAGGCGCACCCTCGTTGTCAGTGCAATATCTGGAACTATATATGAACAAACTGTACAGTCGGCTTCGGGCAGCGTTTGCCGTATGACAATTACGCTCGCTTGCGGTGTAAATAAGACTTGCGTTTCAGCGTATGCCCAGCAGCAATGATTATGAACGCGAAGCCGATTTTGCCGTGCCAGCCGCCGATGCCGGTGTGCAGACCGTGGGCTATCCAAGGCATGGCTGCTACGATGCCCGTCAGTGTGGTCACAACCCAAATCACCGCGAGGATGCGCGTGACCGGGCTTTTCAGCTTACGGAATTTCGACACAGTCATTCGCCACCCGAAATGGAGGTAGACGTGCAAAACGACACCTGTCGCGTACACCACGCCCAACATGATGTGAAGCCATACCGGCACAGCCCCGGCGTTCCCGTCGATTTCGAGCTGCAGCCCGGAGGCGAGCATCAGGACGGTTAGCGCAACAAGCACCCGGTTGCACACCCGCAGTTTCGTCGCTTTCTTCATATTATCAAAATGCTTGTTTGTGTGTAGGAATGGGGATAAGATTTAGGGTATGATGATTTTTTTGACTGAACCATCTGAATAGCGCACTATGTTCAGCCCTTTCCGGAGTCCGCCAATGAAATGCCCATAAATGTCATAGACGTTGGTTATCTTGAGTTCACTGTCAGGCTTGACATACTCTATGCCAGAAGAAGTGTATGAGAACATCTTGTCGAGAGCCTTGTCTGAATAGGCGTTTATGCATGTTTCGGTGTGCGATGCGTTTTCAAGTATTTCAAGGGTCAAGTCAGCTCCTGCTATTTGCTGGATTTCTTTTATGAGGGGATAAACGGACTGGAATTTTATTACACGGTCTGACTTGCTCAATACGCAATATACCGGGGTCTTTGCTATTGCTTCCAAGTCAAGTCCTTGCGGATTGCCCGCAGCAATAACCGCACACGAGAAATACTCAGGGTATTCAGACAGCATCCTCCAGGCTCCTGTTCCTCCTGCCGAGCCGCCCAATATGAAGCAGTCGTTGCCGACAATTCCGTATTCAGCCGCTATTTCATCAATGCTGCTTTTGAGCGTGCCGTAGACTGGATGCTCTTGACGGGTTTCGCTCCATACCCTGTTTTCCGGACATTGCGGCACGAATATCACAGCTTTACGTGCGCTTGCTTCAAGATACGGCAAGATGTTGGTTTCCAGAAACGAATTCAGGTTTGCCTCATTGTCATTGCCTACGGCAGATCCTCCGTGGAGGTATGTTATGAGAACTGCGTCACCGGGCTGTTCGCTGTTGACTATGGCAATGCGGTAGCACAACGTGTTATATGTGTCCGAAAACGAGCCATATCTGAATTGCGCATTGCTGTCTTGTGCGGAAATATGTGCGCAACAGCAGATAATCAAAGGTGTTAGTGAAAGTCTCATGATTTAAGTATTGGGGTAAAATCATCGGTCACAGCATGAGCTGGTATATCACGTCTGCATAGTAATTGCCGAACTTGCAGCCCACTTCGGGCATGCGCCCGGCGAGGAAGAAGCCGGCACGGTCGTGCATCCGCTCACACGCGGTGTTGCCCTCCGTGACGCACGACACAAGGGCATGCGCCCCGCGCTCACGGCACTCTTCGATGAGCATGGCAAACATCCGCGAGCCGAGTCCCTTGCCGCAGGCTTGCGCGTCAAGGTACATCGTCAGCTCCCACGTGCGGTCGTATACCGGGTCGGGCTGCCAATGGTGCGCGTATGCATAGCCGGCGACATTGCCCCCTTCCTCTGCAATGAGGAACGGGAACCGGCCGCCCACGCCGAGCCGGCGCAGTTTGTCAGCCATCTCCCCGGCGGTCAGACAGCGATCGGAGAATATCACCGGGCTTGTCCGCACATAATGGTTGTATATCTCCGCCATTGCGGCGGCATCGCTTTCCTTCCCCTCGCGTATCTTCATCTGTCTTACCAGGTTGTGCTGACTGTTTTGGCTGTTGTCACTTGAAAGCCTTCGTATGGTACTTTTTTGCCGGTCAGCCCATTCATGTAATCAATGAACTTCTTGCCGCTTGTCACATGGTCGGGAAGCGAGAATCCCAACCGCTCGAAGGTCGGCAAATTAATCTTTATCAGGCTGTCCATCTCTGCTTCTCGGTTGAACACATATCCGTAATATATTTCACAGTTTGCGCACCATGAACTCGAGAGCCGCTTTCTCGGCTTTCTCTTTTTCGCCTACAGCGATCAGGTAAGCCGGGCTTTCGGAATCGAGTTGGGTCAGTTTCTTGTGGATGTCGGCTATCTGTGATGTCATTTTCCACCAGCGGACGAGCACGGCTATCGACACGATGATTGAGACAATCATCACGAAGAGTGTGAATATCTCGAATCCTGTCATTCCAGAACTGCGTGAATAGCCGTATTCCGAATCGTAGTACTGTGCAAATGCGCTCATGGCTTGGAGGAGGATAGCGAATGTTGCTGCGATTTTTTTCATAATAGATGAGTTTTGTTGTCAAAGCACAAAGGTATGTAAAAACGCAGAGACTTGCAATAGCCTCCGCGTTTTATTTCTCGATAATCTCATGAGATCTCAGAGTTCTCCGAGTATTCCGAGATCAAAGTATTTGCCAGCGTCACTTCACGCCCAGATCGGCGAGTATCTGGTCGATGTGCTGCTCGGCCTGTGCCACTGTTTCCTCATATTTCTCCTTGCAGGACATCTCCTCGCGCACCTCGACATAGAACTTGATTTTAGGCTCTGTGCCGGAGGGGCGTATCGACACCTTGTCGCCGCTCTCGGTGAAGAACTGCAGCACGTTGCTCGTAGCCGGGAAATCGAGGCTTGTCGTCTCGCCGCTGCGCAGGTCGCGGCAGGTGAGGTCGGAATAGTCCTTGACAGCCACTACTGGCGAGCCGCCGAGCTGCTTGGGCGGGTTCTCGCGGAAATTCTTCATCATGGCGATGATTTCGTCTGCCCCCGACTTGCCCGGGCGCACCACGCTCACGCCGCGCTCACGCGAGAAGCCGTACTTGGCATAGATGTCGATGAGGAACTCGTAGAGGTTCAACCCCTTGTCGGCGCACCATGCCGCCATTTCAGCCATGAGCGAGTTGGCCGAGATTGAGTCTTTGTCGCGCACGAACGATTCGGCCAGGAAGCCGTAGCTCTCCTCGCCGCCGCCGATGTAGCGGCCTTTGCCCTCCATGCCCCTCATCACGTCGGCTATCCACTTGAACCCTGTGAAGCAGTCGAAGCAGCGCACGTTGTTAGCGTCAGCGATGCGCTTGATAGTCTCTGTGGTGACAATGGTCTTCACGCAGTATTCCGAGCCCGTTATCTTGCCCAGTTCCGCGTTGCGCGTGATGATGTAGCACAGCAGCAGCATCACGAGCTGGTTGCCGTTGACGAGCTGGTACTCGCCGTTCTTGTCGCGCACTACCAGGGCGATGCGGTCAGCGTCCGGGTCAGCGGCGAGCACGATGTCGGCATCCACGCGCCGCGCCTTCTCTATCGCCATGTCGAGAGCCTCGTGGTTCTCCGGATTGGGCGATTTCACCGTCGGGAAGTCCCCGTTCTGAATGTCCTGCTCCGGCACATGGATGACCATGTCGAAGCCCCACTTCTCCAGCGAGCGGTACATCAGGCGCGAGCCGACGCCGTGCAGCGGCGTGTAGACTATCTTCATCGCCGCATGCCGCTTGTCGCTTTCAGGCGAGAGCGACAGCGAATGTACGTCCTCGAGGAACATGCGGTCTATCTCCGGGCCTACTGTCTCAATCAGCTTGCTGTCTGGCGTGAACTTGATCTGGCTCACATCGGTGATGGCGTTGACATACTCGATGGTCTTGACATCGTGCGGCGCTATCATCTGCGCTCCGTCGCTCCAGTACGCCTTGTATCCATTGTACTCGCGGGGGTTGTGGCTTGCCGTGATCATCACGCCGCTCTGGCAGCCCAGCTTGCGGATGGCGTAAGACACCTCCGGCGTGGGGCAACCCGCGTCAAACAAGTATACCTTGATGCCGTTGGCAGAGAAGATGTCCGCCGTGAGGCGGGCGAACTTCGGCGAGTTGTGGCGCACGTCATAGCCCACCACCACGCTTATCTGCTTCATGCCGGCGAAAGTGTCGTTGAGGTAGTTGGCGAGGCCCTGTGTCGCCGCGCCCACTGTGTAAATGTTCATGCGGTTTGACCCTGCGCCCATGATGCCGCGCAGGCCGCCCGTGCCGAACTCAAGGTCCTTGTAGAACGACTCGATGAGCTGCGTCTTGTCCTGGTCGTCCAGCATCTTGCGCACCTCGGCGCGTGTATCCTCGTCATACTGCGGGCCGAGCCACTTCTGGGCTTTGGCCTCGACAGCCTTAATCAGTTCTTCATTGTTCATATTTGCGTCCTTGTATAAGTCATCTTCAGAGTGAACACAAAAGTAGGCAATTTGCGCGTCCCCACCAACACATTTATGAAACATTAATATGCCCCCTCCGCCGTGTAACTATTCAGCCAAGGGATAATGCACGTTCTTCTCTTTGAGGGCAATCAGGTTTGACAGCCTCAGCAGCCTACCCCAATCTGCTGATTTTTATAGAAATTAGGCGTGGTTTTGTTTGGTAGAATCCGGAATATTTTGTATCTTTGTGCTTGTGAAACAACAGGTTAACGACATGTCGGAGATTTTGGCAGCCCTATTGTCTGAACTCGGGGAATTGCGGGGGACGGTTGATTCCCAGCATGCCGAGATATGTTCGCTTAACCGCAACATGGA
>DHKE01000036.1 GCA_002404675.1 Porphyromonadaceae bacterium UBA4702
AATCAATTCAACCAACAAGTATGACAATTATACGATGAACAAGAAATAGCCCACGGCTTTCAGTTGGGCGTGGGAGTTTGCGGTGCGGGGAATTTTGACTAACTTTGTGGCTGATATTACGACACTTGCTTTTACAACCATGAACCAGAAAATTCTTGTGGTAGACGATGAGGAGACCCTGTGCGAGGCTCTCAAGCTGAACCTGGAGCTGGAGGGCTACACGGCCGACGTGGCTTACAGCGCCGAGGAGGCGCTGGCTCTCGACCTGCCGTCTTATTCGCTCATCCTGCTCGACATCATGATGGGCGACATCAGCGGCATACAGCTCGCCAAGATTTTGCGCAAGCGTGCCGACACTGCCGGCATCCCTATCATCTTCTGCACGGCGCGGGACTCGGAGGACGACATGGTGGAGGGGCTCGACCTGGGAGCGGACGACTATATCACCAAGCCTTATTCCATCAAGAATGTGCTTGCCCGCATACGCACGGTGCTGCGGCGTGCCGGCAACGCCGCGCCCGCCGGCGAGAAGCCCGCAGACGAGGAGGAGACGCTGCAATACAAGAGCCTCGTCCTGTCGATGAAGGACAAGACCTGCCGCGTGGACGGCCGCGAAATACCGATGCCGCGCAAGGAGTTTGAGATTATTCATACGCTGCTCCAGCACCCGGGGCGCATCTTCTCGCGCGATGAACTGATACGCCTGATTTGGCCCGAAGAGGTGGTGGTGCTTGACCGCGTGGTGGATGTCAACATCACGCGGCTGCGCCTGAAGCTGGGCGAGTACGGCAAGAACATCGTGACACGTCGCGGCTACGGCTATGGCTTCATGGATTGACATCTCGTTTCACCGCCGGCTCTTCGTCGGGCTGCTGATATATTCGTGGCTGCTGGTGGCGTGCTTTGCCGGCTTCCAGTATTACCGCGAGCGGCAGTTCAAGGCTGCGGAGCTGAACGCGCAGCTGCAGATAGTCAACAGCCGGCTGCTCCATGACATCGACGCTTGCGACACGCTGCACATACCCGACTACACAGGGCAGCATCCGTTCTCGGATATGCGTGTCAGCGTCATCGACACTGTCGGGCATGTGCTGTATGACAACTCGCTCGACCGGCTGCCCGACACCAACCACCTCGAACGCAGCGAGATTGCCGACGCCATGCGCAGCGGAGAGGGGTTCTCCCTGCGCCGGCACAGCGACAGCACCGGAGAGACGTATTTCTATTCCGCCAAGAGGGGGCGCAACTATATAGTGCGCACGGCGGTGCCGTACTCTGTGACGCTTCAGGAGCTGCTTGCCGCTGACTACGGCTTCCTGTGGTTCACCGTGGGGATAACGGTGCTGATGAGTGTGCTGGGATATTTCGCCACACGCCGCATCGGGACCCACATATCACGGCTGAACCGCTTTGCCGAGGCGGCGGAGCGCGGCGACCGCATCTACGACACCGAGCCGTTCCCGCATGACGAGCTGGGCGA
Source organism: Porphyromonadaceae bacterium UBA4702 (assembly GCA_002404675.1). Taxonomy (GTDB): domain Bacteria; phylum Bacteroidota; class Bacteroidia; order Bacteroidales; family Muribaculaceae; genus Lepagella. Next base: position 1,481 of record DHKE01000036.1, read on the forward strand.
CATCTCAAACCATATAGTGCGCCTGTACGCACGCCTGCAGCAGGCCGAGGCCGACCTGAAACGCGAGCACCGCGCCGCCCTGCACGAGCAGCAGGAGAAGGTGCGCATCAAAAAGCAGCTGACCAACAATATCAACCATGAACTGAAAACGCCGGTTGCGGCGATGCAGGTATGCCTCGAGACGCTCGAGGCGCACCCCGACTTGCCCGAGGCTAAGCGCGCCGAGTTCCTGAACCGCTGCAGCGCGGCGTGCGACCGGCTGCGGCGGCTGCTGACCGACGTGGCGCAGATAACGCGCCTTGACGAGGGCGGCTCTGCCATTGCCATGGAGGAGGTCAACCTGCGCGACACCGTGGCGGAGGTGTGCGACGAGTTTGCCCCCGCCGCTGAGGCTCGGGGATTTGCTATCGTCAACGGCATAACCTACAGCGGCCCGCTGCATGGCAGCCAGAGCCTGCTGGCATCCGTGTTCCGCAACCTGATAGACAACGCCCTCAACTATTCCGGAGGCAACCGCATAGAGCTGAAGGAGATAACCAGTGCCGGCGGCGAAGTGGTCATCTCGGTGAGCGACAACGGCAACGGCATAGCCAAGGAGCACCTGCCGCGCCTCTTCGAGCGGTTCTACCGCATCGACAAGGGGAGGTCGCGGCGTGCCGGCGGCACCGGGCTGGGGCTGTCGATAGTCCGCAACGCCGTCCTGCTCCACGGCGGCGAAATACGTGTCGAAAACCTGCGCAGCGGCGGGCTGCGCTTCACATTCTCGCTCAAGAAACAGCCCCAGCAGCCAACTGGCAGCCAGTCAGCATAATATGCATGGCTGCGAATAAACCTCCTCTTCATTTTTTTCTCGACAATGCTACGCGATACTCATTTTTTTGCTACCTTTACACGCTGATTTCGCCGGGCGGCTGAAAAATCTCCCGGGCGGAGGCGGATAAATAAGTTCAATACATTGTTATAACCGAAAAGAAACCGAACATGAAAGCAAGACACCTGATGCTGTCGCTTGCCGTCGCGGCATCCGCACTGGCGGCATCTGCCGACATAAACATAGTCCTCTCCAACCCGGCGGACACTCGCGTCAACATCACTTCAGTCCCCATTGCCGAGTATGCCAAGGGGCGCAACGCCGTGCAGACTGTCGTGAACGACTCGCTCGACATCCGCGGCCGAGGCTCGTTCAAGACCCCGGACTTCAATGCCGTCAACTTCCTGTCGATAGGCGACGGCCGCGAGACATTCTACACCGCCCCCGGCGACAAGGTGACTGTGAGCATATCCTCCACAGAGCCGCTGCAGCTGCGCCTGTCAGGCACTCCGCTTATCGACGGCATGCAGGAAATCGAGGACTGGCTCACACCGGTGGTGGAACGCTACAAGGCTGTCGTGAACGACTCGACGCTTTCCGAAGCCCGCAAGGAAGAGAAAATCACTGGCATCATGGCGGCATACGACAAGGTGCTGACAGACTTCATCACCGCCAACCCCTCCACGCCGACAGCCGCATACGCCGTCACCGCCATTCAGGACGAGGAAACGACCGTGCAGATGTTCAAGCTGCTCAGCGGGGGTGCGTTGACATCGATAGTATATCCGCTGGCAGAGCGCAGCAACCGCAGCGCGGAGAGCCGCCTCGAGGCTGAAGCACGCCAGAAGGCTCTCGAAAGCGGCGACGCACCCGCCCCTGACTTCATATTGCCTTCGCTTGACGGCAAGCAGGTTGCCCTCTCCTCGTTCCGTGGCAAATGGGTGATACTCGACTTTTGGGGCTCGTGGTGCATCTGGTGCATCAAGGGTTTCCCCGCGCTGAAAGAGGCCTACGCCAAATATGACGGCAAGGTCGAGGTGATAGGCATCGACTGCGGCGACAGCGAGGACGCTTGGAAAACCGCCGTCGCCAAATACAAGCTGCCGTGGGTGCACCTGTACAATGCCGCATCCGACAACAGCGTTGACAAGGTCTATGGCGTTCAGGGCTTCCCCACCAAGATGATAGTCAGCCCTGAGGGCAAGATTGTGGACATCACCACCGGAGAAGACCCGGCCTTCTTCGACCGCCTCGAAAAGTTCGTCAACCAGTAAGACTCTTAAAATCAACAACTCAATAACCTAATAAATCTACAATTATGGCAAAAGAATGGATTTGCACCGTATGCGGATACGTTGCTGAAGGGGAAAATCCCCCTGCAAAATGCCCCCAGTGCGGCGCCCCCGCTTCAAAGTTCAAGGAACTCAGCAAAGAGGAAGTCCTCTCATTCGTCACTGAACACGAAATCGGCGTTGCCAAGGGAACAAGCGAGGAGATGATCAAGGACCTCAACAACCACTTTATGGGCGAGTGCACAGAGGTCGGAATGTATCTGGCCATGTCACGCCAGGCTGACCGTGAAGGCTATCCCGAAATAGCAGAGGCGTTCAAACGCTATGCATGGGAAGAGGCTGAACACGCTTCCAAGTTCTGCGAGCTGCTTGGCGACATGGTCTGGGACACCAAGACCAACCTCGAGAAGCGTATGCACGCAGAGGCCGGCGCAAATGCCGACAAGATGCGCATCGCCAAGAACGCCAAGGAGGCTAACCTCGACGCTATCCACGACACCGTACATGAGATGGCGAAGGACGAGGCTCGTCACGGGCGCGGCTTCTACGGACTGTATATGCGCTATTTCGGCGACAAGAAATAAGATTGCCGCTCAACAAACCACCACGGGTGCGCCATTTCAAGCGGCGCACCCGTTTTTCATGCGCAGCCCAGTAGGGACACGGCGTGCCGTGTCCGCAAGGATAGAGTGCAGTAAATCAAATAATTGCATTTGTCGCTTGGCGGACACGGCACGCC
>DHKE01000078.1 GCA_002404675.1 Porphyromonadaceae bacterium UBA4702
ACGCCGTGTCCCTACTTTGTCGCGGATAAGCCGAGAACGACTAAGACTGCCGCTGTTTGCCTTGCCAATTGCAAAATGACATCGCCGAAAACTTTTTCAGTGCTCTCGGCACGCCGTGTCCCTACTCTGACAGCACAATCATGCGCAGTCTACGCATTTTGACATACCCACCGCCAAGTCACTGCAATTCAACAATATGCGTACTCGCAGCCCTTCGGGTACGGCACACCGCGCCGCCGCGTGGACAGCACGGCTATACGGAACCTGCTGGCGGAGGATCAGCGGGACAGGAGGGCGAGGAAGTCGTCCTCCCCTTTTATGCCGATGCCGAGCTTGCGGCATTTCTCGAGCTTGGCGGGCCCCATGTTGTCGCCGGCAAGGACGAATGTGGTTTTGGAGGAGATGCTGCCGGAGTTCTTGCCGCCGTGGTCTTCGATCATGCGTTTGTATTCGTCGCGGGAGTGGTGCGTGAATGTTCCGGATATGACTATGGTCATGCCGGCAAGTTCGTCGCCGGCGGCCTGTCTCTGCGGCATCTCCATCTGTACTCCAGCCTGGCGCATGTCCTCGATGTTGGCCTGGCATACGGGGTCGCGCAGGCAGTCGTATATCCCTTGCGCTATCGTCGGGCCTACGTCGGGAATGGCTTTCAGCTGGTCAACGGTCATCGCCATGAGCGCGTCCATAGAGCCGGCGGCGCGTGCCACCTGCTTGGCGGTTGTCTCGCCTACGTTTGGTATCGAGAGTGAGTACAGTACGCGCTCAAACGGCACAAGGCGTGTGTCCTCTATTCCCTTGACTATCTTGGCTGCGGTGCGCTCGCCCATGCCTTCGAGCCGCTCGAGGTCTTTTGTGCGTAGGCGGTAGAGGTCGCCAACGCGGCGCACCAGCCCTGCGGCATACAGCAGCTCGGCGGTCTCCTCCCCTATCCCGTCGATGTTCATCATGCGGCGAGCTGCAAAATGCTCAATCTTGCCTGTTATCTGCGGACGGCATCCGTACTGGTTGGGGCAGCGCCATGCGGCCTCGCCCTCAACGCGCACCAGCGGAGTGCCGCAGACGGGGCAGTGTGTTACAAACTCGACTGGCTTTGCTCCAGGCTTGCGGTCAGCCATTTCCACACCGGTGATTTTGGGTATGATTTCCCCTCCCTTCTCCACATAGAGGCTGTCATGCTCGTGTATGTCGAGCTGGCGCATTATGTCCTCGTTATGGAGCGAGGCACGCTTGACGACAGTGCCTGACAGCAGCACCGGCTCGAGGTTGGCCACCGGGGTTATGACCCCCATACGCCCGGTCTCGAAGGAGACGAAGCGCAGCGGTGTACAGGCACGCTCGGGATTGAACTTGTACGCTATCGCCCAGCGCGGCGACTTGGCGGTGAAGCCGAGGTTCTGCTGCTGGCGGAGGGAGTTGACCTTGAACACAAGTCCGTCGGTGGCCACCGGGAGGGTCTTGCGCTCGGTCTCCCAGCGTGAGATGAAGGCATCGACATCCTCCCTGGAGCGGAGCAGCGTCATCTCCGGCGACACCTTGAACCCCCACCGGGCTGCAGCCAGCAGGTTGTCGTAATGGTTGTCGGCAGGGAGCGTGTCACCCAGCAGGAAGTATAGGCGGCTGTCGAGGCGGCGGCGAGCCACCTCGGCGGGATTCTGCATCTTGAGCGAGCCAGAAGCGGCATTGCGAGGGTTTGCGAACAGCGGCTCTTCGTTATAGGCACGCTCTTCGTTGAGAGCCTCAAACACGTCCCAGGGCATCAGTATCTCGCCGCGTATCTCGAACTCGTCGGGCCAGTCGCCGTCGGGGAGTATCTTGGGTATCGAGACAATGGTGCGGACGTTGGCAGTCACGTCGTCGCCGCGGGTGCCGTCGCCGCGAGTCACGGCCTGGACGAGGCGGCCGCCCTTGTATTTCAGCGATATGGACACGCCGTCAAATTTCAGCTCGCCGACTATCTGGAAGTCCTCGCCGCCGAGTCCCCGGCTGACGCGGTCAAACCATTCGTCCACCTCCTGGGGAGAGTAAGTGTTGGAGAGCGAAAGCATCGGACGCTCGTGCAGGACGTGGGCAAACCCTCCTGAGAGGTCAGAGCCGACACGCTGTGTAGGGGAGCTGGGGTCGAGAAACTGCGGGAACTGCTGCTCCAGCTGTGACAGTTCGAGCAGGAGCGAGTCAAACTCGCGGTCGGAGATTTCGGGATTGCTGTCCACATAATATTTGCGGTTGTGGCGTTCTATCTCGCTGCGAAGCCAGCTGATGCGTTCTTTAGCCTGTGATGCGTCCATGTGTGCGTATGTAGGTGTCTATTGCGGTTGAATGAAAATGTCTGCGGGATATTCCACGTCCCAGAGGTACAATGCTTGCGGCGGCATCGACGTGCCGGCAGCGCACCGGTCTTGCGCCTCGATGACGGCCCGGAAACCGTCGGCGGTCATCTTGCCCCTCCCCACGTCAACGAGCGTGCCTACGACAGCCCTCACCATGTTGCGCAGAAAACGGTCAGCGGCAATGGTGAATACGTGAAGCCCCTCCACGGGAGCTGTCCACTGCGCCGTGTCAACGCGGCAGATGTTGGTGAGCGCATCGCTGTGCAGCTTGGCAAACGAGGTGAAGTCGCTCACCGCGAGCAGCATGCTTGCAGCACGGTTCATCGCGTCATAGTCGAGGGGGAATGTGGACTGCCATGCCAGCGGATACAGGAACGGGGATTTGGCGTCAGTAACGAAATACTTGTAGACGCGGCGCGTTGCGTCAAACCGCGCATGGGCATCATCGCGTACCGGCAGCAGAGCCTCGAGGGCGATGTCGCGTCCGCAGAGGCGGTTGAGCGATACCAGCAGCCTCTGCGCGTCGGCTATCGGCAAATCCGTATCGAAGTGCGCGTACATCGTCCGGGCGTTGACCCCCGCATCAGTGCGCCCCGCGCCGACAATGGCTGCCGGGCGGCGCAAGACCGTAGCGAGAGCCTCCTCGACAGCCTGCTGCACGCTGACGGCATTGGGCTGCGACTGCCAGCCATGGAAGGGCGCGCCCCGGTATGACAGCTTCAGAAAATATCGCATAGGCAGTCCGCTGGTGTGTCAGTCGCGTTCCAGATATGTGTTGCCGTACAGGCCGGAGCGGTAGTTGTTGAGAAACTGCCGTCCCTCCTCGGCGGTGATGACCCCTTTCTTCATCGAGGCTGCGACCCGGGACTCGAGGCTGCGCACCAGCTTCTTGGGGTTGTACTCCACATAGTCAAGCACGTCGGCAACGGACTCGCCGTCTATGACCTGCGCTATCTCGTAACCGTCCTTGGTCAGCGCGATGTGGACGGCGTTGGTGTCGCCGAACAGGTTGTGCATGTCGCCGAGTATCTCCTGGTATGCGCCTACGAGGAACACGCCCAGGTAATACGGCTCGCCGGGGCGGAGCGCATGCACGGGGAGATACGGCGTGCTGCCCTGCGGAGCGACGAAATGGGCTATCTTGCCGTCGCTGTCGCAGGTTATGTCCTGAATGGTGCAGCGGGCAGTGGGCTTCTCGTCGAGGCGCGAGATTGGCATTATGGGGAACATCTGGTCAATCGACCAGCTGTCGGGCAGCGACTGGAAGAGGGAGAAGTTGCAGAAATACTTTTCGGGCAGCATACGCGAAATCTTGCGCAGCTCTTCGGGCGGGTGCTTCATGGAGCGTGTCATCTCATTCACGTCGCGGGCAACGGACCAGAACAGCTTCTCGACCTGAGCTCGTGTGGTCAGGTCGAGCAAGCCGAGCGAGAACAGCTCCAGAGCCTCCTCGCGTATCTGCAGCGCGTCGTGCCAGTCTTCAAACACGCGGGTCGGGTTAATCTTGTCCCAGATGTCATATAGTTCGCGCAGCAGTTCGTGGGCATCCTCGGAGACAGTGTCGTTGTCGTTCCATATCGGCAGATGAGCCGTTTCCAGCACGTTGATTATCAGCACGGAATGGTGTGCCGTGAGCGAGCGTCCGCTCTCGGTGATGATGCCTGGCTGCGGCAGGTCGTTTTTGACGCACACGTCCACGAGCGCAGACACGGAGTCGTTGACATACTCCTGAATGGAATAGTTCATCGAGTTCTCCCCTACCGACGAGCGTGTGCCGTCATAGTCCACGCCCAGACCGCCGCCAATATCGACGAAATCTATGTGGAAGCCCATTTTGAAGAGCTGGACATAGAACTGCATCGCCTCGCGCAAGGCAGTCTTGATGCGGCGTATCTTGGTAATCTGGCTACCGATATGGAAATGAATGAGTTTCAGCGCGTTCTCGAGCTTGTTGCGGCGCAGGAACTCGACAGCGTCGAGCAGTTCGCTGGAGTTGAGGCCGAACTTGCTCACATCGCCGCCCGACTCTTCCCACTTGCCCGAGCCGGAGGAGCTGAGCTTGATGCGTATGCCGATGTTGGGGACTATGCCGAGCCGCTTTGACACGTTTGCAATGAGGCGCAGCTCGTTCATCTTCTCAACGACGAGGTAGATGCGCCGTCCCATCTTCTGCGCCAGCAGAGCCAGCTCCACATAGTCCTCGTCCTTGTAGCCGTTGCAGACTATCAGCGAGTTCTCGTGAGTGTTGACCGCCAGCACGGCGTGCAGTTCCGGTTTTGAACCGGCCTCGAGGCCGATGTTGTACTTGTTGCCGTGGCTGACTATCTCCTCCACGACCTGATGTATCTGGTTGACCTTAATGGGGTATACGATGAAGTTCTGCCCGGTGTACTCGTACTCCTCGGCGGCACGCTTGAAACAATTTGAAATCTTGCGGATGCGGTCGTCGAGGATGTCAGGGAAACGGAGCAGCACGGGAGCGGAGACGTCGCGCAGCTTCAGCTCGTCAAGCACGTCCTTGATGTCTATGGGCGTGCAGCCCTCCTTGGGCGTCACCTGCACGTGTCCGCGCTCGTTGATAGAGAAGTATTTCAGTCCCCAGCCGGGGATGTTGTACGTTTCCGCTGAATCTTCAATACGCCATTTTCTCATTTTCTGCTAATCTGCTTATGTGGGTTGTTGTGATGTTGGTATGTTAGGCTGAGCCGCAGCGCCGTCCTGCGAGCGGCCGAGTATCTCGAAAGTTGTGGCAAACACCTCTGTGCGCTTGCGCGTGATGTGCAGCCGGTCGGTGTATTCGCGGGTGCGCAGCGAGCCTTCGAGGTAGAGCTTCGTGCCCTTGCGTATGAACTTCTCGGCGTATGCCGCGCTGCGCCCGGTCATGACGATGTTATGCCACTCCGTGACCCTGATGCCGCCCCGGGTCTCGCTGGTGGCAAGCGAGAAGAACGCTACCGGGGTGCCAGGCGCGGGATAGCGTATTTCAGGGTCGCCGCCTACGTTGCCGAGCAATATAACCTTGTTGACTGACATGGTGCTGGGTGTTTGCTGTATCGTTGTCAGAATTCTGATGCCTTCAGAGCCAGGCCTGTACGCTCATGCAGCCCGAAGAGGAGGTTGAGCACATGGACTGCATCGCCCGCTCCGCCGCGCACCACGGCATCGGCTATCACGTCGAGATGCACCGTTGCGGCATCAAGCTTGTCTACATGTATCAGGCACTTGTGCGTCCCCTCAACCTCTTTCATCTCAAGAGGGTGCGGTGCGAGGAACGTGAAGTGATGGTCGTCGTACACGCTGTCATAGAGGGCGCGTATGTCCTGGGGCAGCAGTGTCGAGGGGAATGTTATGCCGAGCCGCAATCCGCGTCCGCCGGCTGCGCAGTCTGCCGAGGGGGTGAACAGCACATTGCTGGAGAAGCTGTTCTGCACCGTAGCAAGGACAGCCGCCACCTTGCAGCCGTCAGCCTGAGCATCGCCGCTGTACCGCCCGGAAAGGGAGACAGCGATGTCGTCGCCCAGCAGGAGCGAGCCGGCAAAGGGGTACAGGGCAATGAGAGCCTCAACGACCGCCGCGCCGGGGACGTATGCGCGTGTCGCGCCGCGCACGAGCGTCTTGCGGTTAATCTCGGAGATGCCCAAATCCATTTCGGCACGCGGGTCGCTGGCGTAGCAGCCTGACATGTCGATGACGCGCAGGCCGGGGTATTTCCGGGGATTCAGGGCTATCTCGGCAGCATAGTCCGACGGCTCACATATCACCAGCGCATCTATTGCCGATGGCTGCGGCGGAGTGTCGCTCAGCTGCAGGTCTGTCTCCCCTATCAATCCGTGATGAACGGATGTCACACGCTCGCCAGTATGGCCGGCGGCATATGCCGCCGCCAGCTCCACGTCGGGGTGGTTGACCAGTATCCTTATCAGTTCTCCGGCGACTCTCGAAGCCGCTCCTGAAATGCATACTCTTATCATATCAATACTTGTTGGTTGAATTGATTCGA
>DHKE01000013.1 GCA_002404675.1 Porphyromonadaceae bacterium UBA4702
AAAAATCAGCAGATTGGGGTAGGCTGCTGAGGCTGTCAAACCTGATTGCCCTCAAAGAGAAGAACGTGCATTATCCCTTGGCTGAATAGTTACGGTGGTTGCAGAGCGGTGTCAGGACGGTCTTGCGCTGTATGCCGTCAAACAGCAGCGGTGTTGCGTATGCCGAGAAAAATGGGTAAATTCGCACCGCTTTTGGCAATCAAATCTGATGAGGCAAGATGACTGAATTATCCAAGGAGCAACGGGTGCGTTACTCGCGCAATATCATGGTGGATGAGGTAGGCACGGAGGGGCAGAAACGGCTGCTCGCGTCGTCGGTTTTCGTGCTCGGGTGCGGCGCGCTCGGGTCGATAGCTGCGGCTTACCTCGCCGGTGCCGGCGTAGGGCGCATCATCGTGGCGGACTTCGACACTGTTGACATTTCCAACCTGCAGCGGCAGCTGACGTTCAGCGAGTGTGACGCTGGGACGGACAAGGCCGGTGCGCTTGCGCGGCGGCTGCGCGAGATAAATTCCGGCATCGAGGTGACTGCCGTTTCCGGTCTTGTCAACGCTGACATGGCTCGCGAACTTTTCCGTGGCAACGATTTCGTAATCGACGCATCGGACAATCCTGACACCAAGTATATGATAGACACTGTCTGCGGCGAACTCTCGTTGCCTTACACCATAGCCGGCGTGCTGGCTATGCGCGGACAGGTGATGACGCACGTCCCTGGCACGGCTGCGTATTCCGACTTCTTCCCTGAAAGTGCCGGCAGCGCATACACGCCGTGCAGCATCGGCGGCGTGCTCGGCCCGTTGCCGGGCATCGTGGGGTCGATACAGGCTCTCGAGGCGATAAAATACTTGACGGGGACGGGGCAGCTGCTTACTGACAGGTTGCTCATGATAGATGGTGAAACGATGAAATTTTCCGAGGTTGATATATGAAACAGGGTACAGCACTGCTGATTACAGCCGTTTTTGCGGTGTCTGGGATAGGGTGGAGCATACTGTTCAGCCACCTTGCCGACAGTGCGCGGCGCGAGATAGCCGGCGAACAGCAGCGGCTCGCGGCACTCACCGACAGCATCGCTATGCAGGACTCGCTGGCAAGAGCCGATTCGCTTGCCAAAAACATTGTCACCCCCGACCTCGCATTCCATGACCTGCACGGGCGTGTGCGAGATGTGTCGTTTGGCGAGGAGCGCATCTCCTTTGACCGCAACGGCGTGTGGACCAATCCGTCAAAGTATGTGTCGCGTTTCGGCAACTCGCTCTCGTTCACGCGCAACAAGTTGGGCAACATCATAGCCGGTTGCACTGCGGAGCGCGAGGGCGGCGTGCCGATAGAGAGCGTCGAGTATGACTGGAAGGACAACCGAGTCACAAAAGTCACCGCAGAGTGCTATGGAGGGGAATACCGTATAACATATAGGTATGACCACCACAACCGTCTGATTGAATCCACAACCGTAAGCCGTGACGATACGGGAGAGTCTGACGTTTCCACCACATACACATACCTCAAGTTTGACAGCTACGGCAACTGGACAGAGCGCAATGCCCGCTCCGCCATACGCACTGTGCAGTATGACGGCTATTATGACGAGGACAACGACACGTTTATCGACAATGACGAGCCGTTTTTGGACAGCAGCGAGGAGTTGCAGCGCCGTTCAATAACCTATTACAACTGAACATCATATGGAGAACGCAGGCAATGAAAATACCAAGGGCTGGCTGGCGGGTCGCGCCGGAATCGGGCTTGTCATATTGATGGCGGTGGTGGGGGTGGCCTCGCTGGCGAGCATCTCATACTATATCGCCGACTATGTCGGTGCGCGTCACGAGCTGTCCGTGGCGCACCGGCAATGCACGGAGGCGGCAAGGGAACTCGAATACTCCAAAGACTAATAACACATACATATCATGGCAAAGAAAGTATTGATACTGTCCGGCAGCCCACGTCACGGCGGCAATTCCGACACTCTCTGCGACCGCTTCATGCAGGGCGCGAAGGAAGCCGGCAACGAGGTGGAGAAGGTGTTTGTCTCCGACCTGAAAATAGGGTATTGCTGCGCATGCTACCACTGCCAGCGCAACGGCGGCGAGTGCTGCAAGAAGGACGACATGCGGACGCTCATGCCCAAAATTCTCGAGGCTGACGTGATGGTATTCTCGTCGCCCGTCTACATGTACTCCATATCTGCGCAGCTGAAGACGGTGTTCGACCGCATGATGGCGCAGTATGAGGCGATACGCGACAAGGAACTGTACTATATCATGACAGCAGCGGAGGACGCTCCCGACACAATGGACACGACATTGGCCTGTATGCGCGGCATGGCGGCGTGCATCCCCGGCTCGCGCGAATTGGGCGTAATATACGGCAAAGGCGTGTACATGAAGGGCGAGGTGCTCGACACCCCGGCATACAACGAGGCATACGAGGTGGGCAAGACCGTCAAGTGACACGCCGCATTGAACACGAAACTAAGCAAAAGAGATATGGGGCAAATCGCCCCATATCTCTTTTGCAATATACCCGGCATAGTATGTGCCCGGCACGCAGTGTCCCTGCCGTGACAGCCCAATTATTGCGAGGTGAGGCGTTGTAGTCAGACGGCAACCTTGACAGCCTTGCCGCCGAGGCGCACCATATATATGCCGTGAGCCAGTCCGCTTACAGTTGTGGCGGCGCCACGGTATACGCAATTGCCGGCAATATTGTAGACCTCAATGAGGGAAGCGTCGCCGCAGCCGTCGATGATTATCGTGCCGCCAACGGCTCTTGCCGTAATGTTGTCAGCCTCGCTTTCGGCTATGCCGGCACTTGATTCAATTATGTTCTTGAAGTCCATCCAGCCACCCGTCATCTCGTAGTCGGTTTTGCTGCCGACCGGGACAATCAGTGACCCATCTTTTGTAGTGCCGGTTGAGAAATAGGCTCGGCATACCGGCGGCTCGTAGGTGTTGCAGCTTACGACACGCAGCGCATTGCAGCCGTCAAAGGCGTAGCTGTCAATCTTTTTGAGGTTCCACGACAGCGAGACGGAGATGAGGAAGTTGTTCCTCATAATAGAAAACGGACGTATGACTTCGACCGATGCCGGCACTTTGAATTCACCTTCGCCTTTACCCATAGGGTAGAACACCAGTTCGGTTACATCCTTAGTGTACAGCACATTGTCGAGCGCGCACAAATGAGGGTTGGTTGATGATACCTGAATATTTGCCAGTGAGTTGCAATTGTCAAATGCCCAAGCGCCAACCGATTCCAATGAGTCGCCGATAGTCAATGACTCCAGCGAGGTGCAGCCGTAGAAGGCATTGTCATTGATTGTCCGGACAGAATCGGGCAGCTTTATGCTCGTGAAGGGACAGTCGGCGAAAGCCCAGTCGCCGATATATGCCGGCCCGTTGGCGATTTCGACCTCTTTGAGTGTCTCGCAGCCGCTGAATAGAGATCGTTCTATGGCTGTCAGCCCACTGCCGAGTTTCACCTTCTTCAGCGAGGTGCAGCTGGCAAACGCTTCCTCCCCGACAGAGGCGACGTTTTTCCCTATTGTCAGTGTCTCGATGTTTTCTGCGTGAGAGAAAGCCTTGCCGTTGATTTCGACGACTGTGAACTCTTCCTCCTCCGCGCCCTCGACGGGACGTGCATATTTCACCTTGTCAATGACCAAGTCTGCGGGCAGCTGTGACTTGTTATTGACTGATGTGATCATGACAGTGCGGTCGGCTTCGGAGACAACTTCATAGAAAATGTTGTCAACGGAAAATGACGTGCCTTCAGGCAGCGCGGCTGCCGGCAGCGCTGCAAGGGCAAGAACCCCTGCAATGGCAATGTTGCGTAAATGTATTCTCATAAACGTGGTTTTTTGAGTGTTAGTCGTTATTCGATTTTGTTTGCAAAAATAGCCATGCGACGCGCTATTTCTGTTGTATTTGCTGTTGTATTTTTCGCAAAATGCAGAAATACAACGCGAAACCGGATAATACAACAAATAGTGCGGCGCATCGGCGATGCTGCGGCGTGTTTTCGCTATGTCCGAAGCCTCGCAGTGAGGCGGCTTGCAAGCGAGGTGCGTGACGCGCAAGCGCTGTGCCGGCACAGCGTGGGCAGCTGCCGGGGCTGTATATTTTGGTGTTCGGCTGATTATTTGTAACTTTGTACAACCAAGAAATGAAGAAGACGATGACTTTGAAAGATTTGGAATCGAAAGTCCTGGCTGGCGGTGTCCTCACTCGCGAGGAAGCAGAATATCTGGCTGCATATCCCGACCTCGACGCGCTGTGTGACGCAGCCGAGCGCATCAAGCGCAAGTTTGTAGGAGATCTCGTAGATTCATGCTCCATAGTGAATGCCCGCAGCGGGCTTTGCGGCGAGGACTGCAAGTGGTGCGCCCAGTCGCGCCATTATTCTACGGGTTGCGAACAGTACCCGATGATAGGCGAGGAGGAGATGATGAAGGCTGCACGCGCCAACGAGCGTGAGGGAATACTCCGTTTTTCGCTCGTAACGAGCGGCCGCAGCGTGTCCAAGGAGGACATGAAGGAGTTCTGCCGTATGATACGCCGCCTTGCCAGCGAGACATCGCTGTACCTCTGCGCCTCGATGGGGCTGCTCGACAAAGAGCGTATGCAGATGCTTGCGGATGCCGGCATAAAGCGTTACCACTGCAACATGGAGACATCGTCCAAGGTGTTCCGCCGCTTGTGCAGCACGCACACGCCAGAAGACAAGCTCAACACCATTCGCGCAGCACGCGAGTGCGGCATGGCAGTATGCTCCGGTGGCATCATCGGCATGGGCGAGGACATGAATGACCGCATAGATTTCGCGTTTGAGCTTGCACAGCTCGATGTCGATTCAGTGCCTATCAACATACTCAACCCGATACCCGGAACGCCGCTTGCAGACCAGCCGCTGATTTCAGAGGAAGACGTAATCCGCACTGTGGCTGTGTTCCGTTTCATACTGCCGCGCAAGTCAATCCGCTTTGCCGGCGGGCGTATGCGGTTGAGCCACAAGTCGATGCTTCGCATCATGACAGGCGGCATGAACGGCGTGCTGATGGGCGATATGCTCACTACGGTCAGCAATACGATAGCCGACGACCGCAAGCTGTTTGACGAGGCGAAAATGGAGTTTTGACCTGGGCTGTCGAGCCACGGTTATTTGACACAACGCGCTGCATCCAGCTGCTCTCAAGCCGCGCAGCGACAACATAACGACTAATACAACAAGGATGGATATATCAATAGTAGTCCCCCTGTACAATGAGGCCGAATCCCTGCCCGAACTGACGGCATGGATAGAGCGCGTCATGGCTGAAAACGGTTTCAGCTACGAGATATGGTTTATCGACGACGGGTCTACGGACTCCTCATGGGAGATAATCAAGCAGCTCCGCGAGTCCAACCCTGCGATACATGGCGTGTCGTTCTCGCGCAACTATGGCAAGTCGCCGGCTCTGAACGTCGGTTTCGGCCGTGCGCAGGGCGATGTGGTGATCACCATGGATGCCGACTTGCAGGACAGCCCCGACGAGATACCGGAATTGTTCCGCATGATAACCGTTGAGGGCTACGACCTTGTGTCCGGGTGGAAGAAGAAGCGGTATGACCCACTTTCCAAGACTATCCCGACCAAGCTGTTCAACGCTACGGCCCGCAAGGTGAGCGGCAT
>DHKE01000032.1 GCA_002404675.1 Porphyromonadaceae bacterium UBA4702
ACAACAACCGCCAAGGCGGCTACAATCAGAATCGTCAGGGAGGTTTCAACAACAATAACCGCCCGGCCAACAACCGCAACCGCCAGAACGGGTACAATAACAACCAGAACAACAACCAGAACCGCAAGAGCCTGCGCTTCACGCCGCGTCCCAAACAGATCGACTATGTACTCGAGGACGTTGACCCGAATGCACCGATCCGCCTGAACAAGTATATGTCGAATGCCGGCATCTGCTCGCGCCGTGAGGCTGACAACTATATCGCAAAGGGCTTGGTCAAGGTGAACGGCAATGTGGTGACGGAACTCGGCACCAAGGTACAGCGCACCGACGTGGTGGAATATGACGATAAGATCGTAATCCCCGAGCGCAAGTGCTATGTGCTGCTCAACAAGCCGAAGGACTGTGTGACCACTTCAGAGGACCCGGGCGGCCGCACTACGGTCATGGATCTGGTGAAGAACGCTTGCCAGGAGCGCATTTATCCTGTAGGCCGTCTGGACCGCAACACCACCGGCGTGCTGCTGCTGACCAACGACGGCGAGCTGGCCTCCAAACTGACGCACCCGAAGTTTGTCAAGAAGAAGATATACCACGTATGGACTGACAAGCCCATTACCGAGGAGGACATGCAGCGCATCGCCGACGGCATTGAGCTTGAGGACGGAGAAATACATGCTGATGCCATAAGCTATGTGTCTGACACTGACCGCAACCAGGCCGGCATCGAGATACACAGCGGCCGCAACCGCATCGTGCGCCGCATCTTCGAGCACCTCGGCTACCGCGTCACCAAGCTTGACCGTGTGTATTTCGCAGGGTTGACCAAGAAGAATCTGCCGCGCGGACGCTGGCGTTACCTCACTCAGGAGGAGGTCAACTTCCTCCGCATGGGGTCGTTTGAATAATCCCTGCGCGGAACGGCACGGAGTTTGCCGCCGCGAATGACAGACAGAATAGACCGGAGGATGCTGCCGGGCGTGTCCAGCAGCCTCTTCCGGTGTATCTGCCGACAGGCGGAACAAGAAGTAAACAAAAGAGGGCAAGCCCGTTGCGGCGGCCCGCCATTTGGTAGATTATGGAAAAGATAAGACGCACACGAATATCGGACATGCTCGGGTCGCCGGCAGACTTGGTCGGCAAGACCGTGGATGTCAAGGGGTGGGTGCGCACCCGCCGGGGCAACAAGAACGTACAGTTCGTAGCCCTCAACGATGGTTCGACCATCAAGAATGTACAGATAGTGTTCGACCTCGGCAAGTTCTCTGAGGAGGCCATGCGCCCTATCACCACCGGGTCGAGCATCCATGTCCAGGGCCTGCTCGTGGAGTCGCAGGGCAAGGGGCAGACAGTGGAGATACAGGCGCAGGCGCTGGAAGTTTACGGCACAGCCCCTGCTGACACATATCCTCTCCAGAAGAAAGGGCACACGCTCGAGTTCCTGCGCGAGAAGGCTCACCTGCGTCCGCGCACCAACACCTTCGGCGCGGTGCTGCGCATACGCCACGCGCTCGCTTTTGCCGTCCACAAGTTCTTCAACGACAAGGGGTTCTATTATTTCCACACTCCGCTTATCACCGCGTCTGACTGCGAGGGCGCGGGCGCGATGTTCCAGGTGACGACGCTCGACATGGAGAACCCTCCTCGCAACGAGGAGGGGAAGGTGGACTATACAGCCGACTTCTTCGGCCGCCACGTCTCGCTGACAGTATCCGGACAGCTCGAGGGCGAGCTGGGCGCAACCGCGCTGGGCTGCATCTACACCTTCGGCCCGACATTCCGTGCCGAGAATTCCAACACTCCGCGCCACCTGTCAGAGTTCTGGATGATTGAGCCGGAAATGGCGTTCTACGAGATAGAGGACAACATGGACCTGGCCGAGGAGTTCATCAAGTACTGCATCAACTATGCGCTCGAGCACTGCATGGACGACATACAGTTCCTCAACGACATGTTTGACAAGGAGCTGATCAACACCCTGCGCTTTGTAGTTGACAATGATTTTGTGCGTCTGCCGTATACCGAGGGTGTGAAGATACTTGAGCAAAGCGGCAAGAAGTTCGAGTTCCCCGTATACTGGGGCGTGGACCTCGCCTCCGAGCATGAGCGATACCTGGTGGAGGAACACTTCAAGAAACCGGTCATACTGACCGATTACCCGAAGGAAATCAAGGCGTTCTACATGAAGCTGAACGATGACGGCAAGACCGTCCGCGCCATGGACGTGCTGTTCCCTAAAATCGGGGAAATCATTGGCGGCTCGCAGCGCGAGGAGAGCCTCGAGAAGCTGGAGGCACGCATGAAGGAGCTGGATATGCAGCCCATAGAGTGGTATCTCGACACACGCCGTTTCGGCACAGTGCCTCACAGCGGCTTCGGCCTCGGTTTCGAGCGTCTGGTCCTTTTCGTGACCGGCATGCAGAACATCCGTGACGTGATACCTTTCCCGCGTTATCCGAACAACTGTGAGTATTAAGCATCTGCTGAAATATTTAGTTGCATTCATAGCGGCTGTCTGCATCAGTGCAGGCAGCCTTGCCTCGTCTTTGCCAGCGCAGCAGTCGCAAGCCGCGCAGCAGCCAGATGATGTGTTGACAGTCAGCCTGTTGACGTGCTATCCCGGGGCAGAGGTGTATGCCCTGTGTGGGCATACTGCTATACGTGTGCGCTCTGCCGCCATGGACTCGGTATGGAACTATGGGCTGTTCGACTTTACGGAACCCAACTTCCTGTACCGCTTTGTCAAGGGCGAGACAGACTACCGCCTTGGGGGCTATCCCTTTGCATGGTTTCTGCCTGAATATGTGGAACGCGGCTCCAAGGTCGTTGAGCAGGAAATCAACTTCACGCAGCCTGAGGCGCACCGTCTGCTGCGTGAGCTGCGCAACGAGTCATTGCCGCAGAACTGCACCTATCGCTACAACTATGTGCGCGACAACTGCGCCACTCGTGTGATAGAGCGCATCGACAAGGCCGCCGGCGCCAAAATCCTGTACCCTGGTTTCAGCCGCTATGGCACATACCGCCGCGAGATGCGGGCATACCATGCCAACTATCCGTGGTATCAGCTCGGCATAGACATTGCGCTCGGTTCGGGGCTCGACCGTGACCTTTCGCCTCGCGAGGAAATGTTTGTGCCTATTGAGCTGATGGACAAGGCCTCAAAGGCGACGTTCCCAGACGGACGTCCGTTTGTCCGTGCCACGAAAGTGCTCAACGAGGGGACGCCCAGGGCTGTGCTGCCGCCTACGCCGTGGTATCTGACGCCCCTTTTCTGGGCGGCGATAGTGGCTGCAATTGCCATAGCAGTGGCTGTGTTTGACATACGGCGCGGCAAGTGCCTGCGTCTGGTCTATTCATTGTATTGGCTATTGGTCGGCCTTGCCGGCATCGTGGTGTGGTTTCTCGCCTTCTTCTCGACGCACGAGGCTACATCGCCCAATATACATATATGGTGGTTGACACCGCTGATGCTGGTGTCTGCTGTCACGATATGGATACCCCGGCTGCACCATGTCACCAACGTGCTGGCATGGGTCGGCGGCATCGGCACGTTGCTGATACTGGTGATGTGGCCGTTCCAGCCTCAGGTTAACAACCCCGCCATATACCCGCTGATGGCGGCAGAGCTGGCGCTCTGCATAGCCTATGCCCGCTGGCACGCCGTCGGGCGCGTATGCACTGCCGCCAAGCCGCAGCGCAAGCAGGGACGCACGCCAAGGCCGGCAGCGAAAATTCCGAAACGCCGCGCGACGACGGCAGAAAGGAGGCGGAAATGATGATGAACAGGCTGCTGACAACAGTGTTGTGTTCGCTTGTCACCGTATGCACAGCGGTACAGGCCGACCCGACGCGCCCGCGTCTGGTGGTCGGCATCGTGGTTGACCAGCTGCGCACCGACTATATAGAGTACCTGCAGTCGCTCTTCGGCGAGAAGGGCTTCCGCCGCCTCATGGCCGACGGCGCATATCTGCGCAACGTCGATTTCCGCACAGTGCAGCCTGACGCCGTCAGCGCGACCGCTATGCTGT
Organism: Porphyromonadaceae bacterium UBA4702; assembly: GCA_002404675.1. Taxonomy (GTDB): domain Bacteria; phylum Bacteroidota; class Bacteroidia; order Bacteroidales; family Muribaculaceae; genus Lepagella. The sequence continues at coordinate 4,032 of DHKE01000032.1, forward strand.
ACACCGGCAGCAACCCTGCGCAGACTGGCGTGCCGTCGGCAAACGCTTACGACCGTGCACGCGGCAAGATGCAGCACACCCTTGCCCACGACCACACATACACGCCTGAGGGGCTGCTCCTCTCCACTGTCAGTGATGAGTTGGCGATAGACGGCATCGGCCTCGGGGCGATATACTCGCTTGCCGCCGACCCGCAGCAAGCGGTCATCATGGCTGGCCATGCCGGCACTGCCGCCTACTGGATTTCGGAGGAGAACGGCAAGTGGACTACCTCTCCCTACTACCGCGACGCGGTGGCTACCGTTACTGCTGCACTCTCGCGCCGCTCTCCCGATGCCCGCATCGACACCATGCAGTGGAAACCGTCGTTGACGCTCGACCGCTATCCTGGGCTTCCGGCGCAGAAACGCTATTACCCCTTCCGCTACACGTTCAGCCGCGCCGACCGCGACATCTACCGCAAATACATAGCCTCGCCGCTTGCCAACCGGGAAGTGACGCAGGCTGCCATAGAGTGCCTGCGCTCGCAGAAGCTCGGCAACCGCGCCGAGACCATCGACATGCTCAACATAGCGTTGACAGCCGCCCCATACAAGTATGCAAAGGACGCTGACAGCCGCCTCGAGCTGCAAGACACGTACCTGCGGCTGGATGCCGACTTGGCTGCACTGCTCGATGCCATTGACCAGTGCGTAGGCCTCGACAATGCTCTCGTCTACCTCTCGTCTACAGGCTATTACGACGACGCTTCGGCCGATGCGGAAAAATACCGCATACCGACCGGCAACTTCTCCGTCAAGCGGGCGGTATCGCTGCTCAACGCTTACCTGAGCGCGACATACGGCAATGACGACTATGTGGCTGGCTATGCCGCCGGGCATTTCTACCTCAATGAAAAGGCGGTGGCGACACGCCGCCTCGACGGCGACGAGCTGGCGGAGAGGGCGCGTGACTTCCTCAACCGCATGTCGGGAGTCGCTGACGCATACACCGTTGACGATATACTCTCCGGCGGCGACGCTACGCTGTCGCTGCGCAATTCCCTCGACATCAAGAACGGCGGCGACATATACGTCATGTTCACCCCAGGGTGGACAGTCACCGACGACACTACATATCCCGAAAAAGTAAACAACGTGCGCTCCGCAGCCGTAGCGTCCCCCTTCTTCATGCTGGGGCACGGCATAGAGCCGCGTGTGATAGGCGAGCCGGTAGATGCCGTAGTCCTCGCCCCCACAATCACTCAGGCACTGCGCATACGCGCGCCCAACGGCGCGGCTTCGCGCCCGCTGATGCTCAATTCCCCTCGTTGACATGACCGCCGGCAGTCTGGCAAGGCGCAAATTTCGCAATCTCAATATTTTATAGTATCTTTGCGAAACATTTGGCATACCCCTGACGGTGTGCCCGGGGCGAAACCCTCCCCGGCGGCCCGCAGCCCCGTGGATGTACATATAAACCAAGGAAACAAAGAAACCTCAAAATGGGATTTTCCAGCATACTGAAAAAATTGTTCGGTGACCAGAGCGAACGCGCAGTGCGCCCCCTCTGGCAGCGACTGAAAACCGAAATCAACCCGATTTCGGAGCAACTGCTCAACGACAGCAACGACGAGCTGCGCCACCGCATCGACGTGATACGCGACGACATACGCGGCGAAGCCAGCAAATACAAGGACGAAATAAACGGGATACGCGCCGAAATCGAGAAGCTCGACTATGACAAGCGCGAACCCCTCTGGAAGAAGATTGACGACCTGCGCGAGGAGTGCTTCAAGATGTACGCCCGCAAGCTCGACGCAGCTCTCCCCGAAGTGTTCGCCGTGGTCAAGGAGACCGCACGGCGATTTGCCGAGAACGAGACCATACAGGTGACAGCCACCGACGCTGACCGCCGTCTCGCCGTTGCCGGCAAGGACTTCATCACCATCGATGGCGATGTCGCCACATACCGCAACCAGTGGATGGCCGGCGGCAACATGATAAAGTGGGACATGGTGCATTATGACGTGCAGCTCATCGGCGGCATGGTGCTGCATGGCATCCTCAACGGCGACAAAACCTCAAACAACATTGCCGAGATGGCCACCGGTGAGGGCAAGACACTCGTCGCAACGCTCCCCGTGTTCCTCAACGCGCTTACCGGCGAGGGTGTGCACGTCGTGACTGTCAACGACTACCTCGCAAAGCGCGACTCTGAATGGATGGGCCCACTCTACCAGTTCCACGGTCTGACCGTTGACTGCATCGACAAGACTGAACCCAACTCCGAGGAACGCCGCGCGGCTTACGCCTCGGACATCACTTTCGGCACGAACAACGAGTTCGGCTTCGACTACCTGCGCGACAACATGGCCACACAGCCCGAAGACCTCGTGCAGCGCGACGAGCATTACTATGCCATCGTCGATGAGGTTGACTCGGTGCTTATCGACGATGCCCGCACCCCGCTCATCATCTCCGGCCCGGTGCCCAAGGGCGACGACCAGATGTTCAACGACTTCAAGCCCAACGTGGAGAAGGTGGTCGCTGCGCAGCGCAAGCTGGCGCAGAGCCTCCTGCTCGAAGCCAAGAACAAGATTGCCGCAGCGCAGAGCGGCGACCCCTCGCAGGTGGCGAAATTTGACAAGCCTGACCCCGAGAACCCCAACAAGAAGCCCCTCACCGCAGAGCAGCTGCTCGAAGAGGGCGGTCTTGCACTGTTCCGTGTCTACAAGGCGTTGCCTAAGCACAACCCCCTCATCCGCTACCTCAGCGAGGAGGGCATAAAGCAGATACTCCTCAAGGTCGAGGCCAAGTATATGGCTGACAACAACCGCGAGATGCCCAAGGCCGTCGAGCCGCTATATTTCGTCATCGACGAGAAGAACCACAGCATCGAGCTGACCGACAAGGGTATCGACGTGCTGACCGGCAGCACCACCGACCCAGAGTTCTTCGTGCTTCCCGACATCGCCTCGCTCCTCTCCGCAGTGGAGAACGAGGATCTCACTGCCGAGCAGAAGCAGGAGAAGAAGGACGACCTGCTGCAGGCGTATTCCGTCAAGGCGGAGCGCGTGCACACTGTCAACCAGCTGCTCAAAGCCTACACGCTCTTTGACAAGGACGTTGAGTATGTCATCGACGAGGGCAAAATCAAAATCGTCGATGAGCAGACAGGCCGTATCATGGAGGGCCGCCGTTACAGCGACGGCCTGCACCAGGCTATCGAGGCCAAGGAGGGCGTCAAGGTGGAGGCTGCCACACAGACGTACGCCACCATCACGCTGCAGAACTATTTCCGCATGTACCGCAAGCTCGCGGGCATGACCGGTACCGCAATGACCGAAGCCGGCGAGTTCTACGACATATACAAGCTCGAGGTAATCGAGATACCGACCAACCGCCCCGTGATCCGCAACGACCAGAACGACCGCGTATACCGCACCAATAAGGAAAAGTATGCCGCTGTCATTCAGGAGGTTGAAAAAATGGTGGAACTGGGCCGTCCGGTGCTTGTCGGTACTACCTCTGTCGAAATATCCGAGCTGTTGAGCAAGATGCTCAACCTGCGCCACATCCCGCATCAGGTGCTGAATGCCAAGCTGCACCAGAAAGAGGCGGAAATCGTCGCCAACGCCGGCCAGAGGGGCACAGTTACCATTGCCACCAACATGGCGGGCCGCGGTACGGACATCAAGCTGCCGCAGGAGGTCAAGGATGCCGGCGGTCTCGCTATCATCGGCACGGAACGCCACGAGAGCCGCCGTGTAGACCGCCAGCTGCGCGGACGTGCCGGCCGTCAGGGAGACCCGGGCTCGTCTGTGTTCTTCGTCTCGTTTGAGGACCAAGTGATGCGCCTGTTCGCCAACGAGCGCGTGGTCAAGACGCTCGACCGCCTCGGCTTCAAGGAGGGCGAGATGATTGAGTCGAAGATGGTGACACGCTCCATCGAGAACGCGCAGAAACGCGTCGAGGAGAACAACTTCGGCATCCGCAAGCGCCTGGTGGAATATGACGACGTGATGAACGCCCAGCGCAAGGGCGTTTACGGCCGCCGCCAGAATGCTCTCAAGGGTGAGCGCATCGGCACTGACATCGCCAACATGATACTTGAGGTGTCGCAGGAGCTGGTCAATACGAAATACGAAGGCGGTTTCGCCGAGTTTGACGAGAACGTGCGCACGTCGCTGGCTCTCGAAAGCCCCTTCGGAGAGGAGGAGTACAACAAGCTCGACGCTGCTGAGATGGCAGAGCGTCTCGCCGAGGCTGCAATGGCAAACTACCGCCGCAAGAAGGACAAGATCGCCCAGTCGGCAGTGCCGTACATACGCGAGTTTGTCGAGGAGAAGAACGCTTCCGGCCTGGTGGGCATGCCCGTGACTGACGGCCGCCGAGTGTTCAACATACGAGGCGACATCAAGGAGGCTTACGACACCGATTGCGTGTCGCTCACCAAGGCCTGGGAGAAGGCTGTCCTCCTCTCCTCGATAGACAAGGCTTGGCAGGAGCAGCTCCGCGAGATGGACGAGCTCCGCAAGTCTGTGCAGAACGCCTCTTACGAGCAGAAAGACCCGCTGGTGATCTACAAGCTCGAGGCATACGAACTCTGGAAGAAAATGCTCTGGGACATGAACTCCAAGGCTGTAGCCACGCTCATGCGCGGACACCTCGCCGTGCCTGACTACGAGGAGGCAAAGGCTGCCGAAGCCGCACGCGCCGAGGAGATGGAGCGCAAGCGCAAGCAGCAGGAGATGATGCAGAACTATTCTCAGGCTGTCATGACCAACCCGTACGCGAATGCCAACTACAGCGCTACCAGCGACACGTATCCTGGAGAGAGCGCACAGCGTCAGGCGGCAATGAACACCAACCGAGGCGAATCTTCCGCCGCGCGCCAGCCCAAGAAGGCTGCGCAGAAAGTGGGCCGCAATGACCCGTGTCCCTGCGGTTCTGGCAAGAAGTACAAGAACTGCTGCGGCAGAAACTGAACATAATTAACTTTTCGTAGGTTTGTGTCCGGAGGCGGGTTTGTCAATTGTTTAACGCCTCCGGACATTTTTCTTGATATGCAGATATGAAAGAGATACTTGGTTTCCTGCGAGAGTTGGAGCGCAACAACAACCGCGAATGGTTTCACGCCAACAAGCCGCGTTATGACGAGGTGAAGCAGCGCATCGACGACCTCGCCATGCGCCTGATAGCCGCTGTGGCTACAGTTGACCCCGAGGCGGCTTTGCTTACGCCACGTGACTGCACGTACCGCATATACCGCGACACGCGCTTCTCTGCTGACAAAACCCCGTACAAGACCCATATCGGCATATTCATCAATCCCCCGGGCGGCAAGAAAAGCCTCACCTGCGGATATTACCTGCATCTCGAGCCCGACAAGTCATTCTTCGCCGCCGGCACGATATGCCTCCCCTCGCCAGTAATCCGCGCCATACGCCGCTCCATTTACGACAATGTGGACGAGTACCGCTCCATCGTCGAGGACCCGCAGTTCACATCCTTGTTCCCGAAGGTGGGGGAGAACCTCGTCAAGACCGTGCCGCAAGGCTTCCCGAAGGACTGGGAATACATCGACTTGATACGTCCGCGAGACTATATGGCGAGCAGCGACGTGCTGCCAGATGCCAGCCTTGACTGCGGCCGCTTGCCCGAGATGCTGATGGACTTCATCCGCCAGGCGCACCGCTTCAACCGCTTCATGAACTACACCATCGAGGATTTTGAAAATTGAGTTTCAAGTTAAGTTATGGAAAACAAGGGACAAGCAGGATGTTTTATTGTAGCGGTGGCGGCGCTTGCGTTGCTGGTCATCGGCGGACTTGTTTCCGGCGGCGACGACGGTGCCCCGTCATCGTCCTCCAAACCGCGCACCGAGGCTGCCGATACCGCCAAGGAGGCCACTCGGCCTCAGATGCCGGCTGCTGCACCTTCTGCAGCGGAGCGGCGGACAGCCCGTCCGGCTGCCGCAAGTGATGCCTATCAAGAGGGGTATGACAACGGCTATGCGCAGGGACGCAACGACGGTGAGCAAGGCCAGTATCACGGCTACGGGTATGACGATACCCGCAATGCCCCGGACGAGGGCGCAAGCCGTTACCGAAAGGGGTATGACGACGGCTATACAGACGGTTACAATTCCGGTCAGGCAATATATAATGAGGGCGGATAGGCCGAATACGGCGCGGATATTTGGTGATTTCGGGCGAAACGCTTGCACGGCTGCGGAAAAAGCCGTAACTTTGCGCCACTAATCCGCGAGGCGCGTGCGCCAGACCGGGAGTGGATAAATTTGGCTGCTTGCAACCACTCAAAAAAATGCTAAAATGCGAACAGGCCACACAGCGTCAGCTGCCGCACCAGTGCGGACGGTTGGCGGCAGGGCTGTCGGACATTTGGCATTTGGAAGTGGGCAAGACTTCCCGATGCCTGTTTTTTTTATCCCCTTGCCGGTGTCGCCTGACGGCTTGCGGAGGCAACACTGAACGAAAAACAAAACAACAAAGAAAGGAGAATTATAATGAGCTATCTTTTCACATCAGAGTCCGTGTCGGAGGGACACCCCGACAAGGTTGCGGACCAGATAAGCGATGCATTGCTTGACGAGTTCCTGGCATTCGACCCGCAGTCGCGTGTCGCCGTGGAAACGCTTGTCACCACCGGCCAGGTCGTGGTCGCCGGCGAGGTGACGACACGTGCATACGTTGACACCTCAAAGGTGATACGCGGCTTGATAAACCAAATCGGCTACAATCGCGGCGCGTACCGCTTTGACGGCGACTCATGCGGCATCTTCAGCGCAATACACGAGCAGAGCCGCGACATAAAGCGCGGCGTGGTACGTGACGAGCCGGCACAGCAAGGCGCCGGCGACCAGGGC
>DHKE01000065.1 GCA_002404675.1 Porphyromonadaceae bacterium UBA4702
TCGCCGCGCCGCCACACGTTGTTGACGATTGCGCCCGGCACGCCGCGCTCGGAATTGTAGTTGTAGACCTTGAAGAGCCACTTGCCGTGGTCGAGGCGGCCGTTGATGTTTGCCTCGAGGCGCGTGGCGTTGATGTCGCCGTTCTGGCGCACCGCCGTAGTGTCGTATGCCAGCTCGCCGGCAGGGTTGACACGGCGGTATCGGAACTTGTACTTGCCGCTCGAGTTTATCCACTCCGCGCTCACCGAGGCGTTGACGCGCTCCGAGAGCTTCAGCTCAATCAGCGCAGAGGGGTTGATGAGGTCAAACGAGCCGGCGCGTGCCGTGGCGCGGAAATGGTAGGTTTCCCCCTCCTCGAAATGCGGGGTGCGTGTGCGTATGTATATCGAGCCGGCAGAGCCGAAGTCCTTCGCCGGCTGCAGTATCTGGCTCTTCTGCCCGTTGTACAGGGAAATCGCCTCGATGTTGTCGAGCGAGAACTGGCCGAGGTCTATCTGCCCGTTCTGCGCGTTGCCCAGCTCCACGCCATCGTATACCACGCCCGTGTGGTTGGTGCCCATGGAGCGTATGTTGACGGTCTTGATGCCGCCCACGCCGCCGTAGTCCTTGACCTGCACGCCCGAGAAGTAGCGCAGCGCGTCAGCGATGCTGTTGCTGTTCATGCGCTTCAGCTCCTCGCCGCTGAGCCGCTGCGCCGGTATGGCGTCCGACTCCAGCGACCGCGCCGTCACCACCACTTCATCGAGGTGGCTCGTGCTGTCAGTGTACTCTTCAGCACGCGCTGTGAGGCACAGCGCGATGCACGATAATATTATTGTCAACGACCTTGTTCTCATTCATCCGGGGTTCTGGGTACAAAAAACCGTGCACACTCACATACTGAATGTACACGGGAAAGTATATAATCAACAATTAAAACATTCGTTCCCAGGATGTCCTCGGAGGAAAGTCAAATTCTCATATACGCCCATAGTCCCGCAGGCAGTCATGTATGTGTGCCGAAATGGCAGGTCTTCTGGCTTATTCCGTCTTCACCGCGCCTTCTCAGCCTTTAGGCCAATGACGTGTTGCGGGAAGCTGTCGTGGAAATTACAGCAGCGGGTACTGCCGGGGAGTTTCACCCCGTTCCCTCTTGATGCCCCGGCTAAGCCCGGCTCTCCGGGCAGGGGCATACCATTTCGGCGGCAAAGGTACAAACTATTTCCCTATCCGCCAAAACTATTTTCGCTGCCAGCGCGTTACACCTCGTCGCTGTGTGCCCCGGAGAAGTGATTTATTGCAGCGCAGATGCTATCAGTGATTTGGACACAAGGCTTGCGAGCTTTACTGGTACTGCATTGCCAAGCTGGCGCATCGCCTCTGTCCAAGAACCGGAAATGCGGTAATTGTCAGGGAATGTCTGAATCCTTTTTGCCTCAAAAATAGTGAAGTATCGCAGAGTCCCGTCTCTCAGTTTCATCATGTTCTCTCCGCCCGGAACGCCATGGCAACCGGCTTTGATTGTTTTTGACGGCTCGTCGACAGGACTTCCAGTGTGTCCCGGGTATTCTTTCGCGCCTTTGCGGATTGTGTGCTCATTGTCGAAATAGTTCTCATCTCCGGCATTTGGCATGTCTGTCAAGGCGTCTCGTATGGTTTGCCATGGTTTTGTCTCTGGCGGAAACAAACCGAACTTTAGTTTCAGTTCTTCGCGTTTTCCCCTGAACATGGAGTGCTCGTGATTGTCGGGTGATATGCTGTGGCGTTCCCAATATTCGCCCGTCACGTATTTGTCCCACAGCAGAGCGTCCAGCGAGTGTGTAGGCTTCGGGAATTCCCATTTGCAGTGCAAGTCCTTGCGGATGCCTGCGATTACCACTCGTTCCCGCTTTTGCGGCACGCCATAGTCTGCGGCGTTGACGAGAGTGACAGTCACGTCATATTGCTCTGATGCAGGTATTCCTGTGGCTTCAGTGTCAATAAGCGCCGAGTGCCTTTCCCAGTCCAGCCCTTTCCCGGATATTGTGGGGTATTCGAGTTGCCGGACGATATAACTTAGATATTCCTTGAATCCGGGTCTCAGCAGGCCTTTGACATTCTCAAACATGAAGACTTTGGGCAATACTTCGCGTATTGCGCGTATTGCTGCTGGAAACATATCGCGCTTGTCCAAATGGCTTTGGGCTCTTCCTCCGAGTGAAAACGGCTGGCAAGGAGGGCCGCCTGCAATGAAATCAACGCAGTTGTATCGAGAAAAGTCAAAGTCCCGGATGTCTGTCTCGTGAATCAAAGATGCAGGGTAGTTCATCCTCAAAGTTTTGCAGGCATCCGAATTCCATTCTACAAACGCATTGTGACTTATGCCTGAAAGCCCGACTCCAGTGGCAAGCCCTCCTGCCCCCGAGAATATTTCGAGACCGTTAATCATGCCTTGAGTTTGTCGAAATATGAAGTGATTGAGGCTGTTATTTCGTTTATGGACTTGCCGGATTTCGCGCATTTGCACGCCCATTTCCGCCCCGGGTGAACCAAGTCCCATTCGGACATTTCTTGGTTATACCGTCCGCTGCCAGGGTCGTGATTGCCGAATCCGTCTATGTCACAATTCCACAGGGGCAGATATGTTCGGATTAGCGCGGCTTCCACAGTCCCGATCAGGCTGCTTGCTTCGTTTTCAAGAATCATGAAACGGCACAGGAAATCAGACAAGTTCAGGTTTTGTGCAGCACGGATGCTTTTGGCATGGTCGCCAAGTCTCCTGTAAAGTTCCGTTGATGAACTGGCCGTTGTTCTCCCTTGTCTCCAGCCTCTCGGAACAGCCTTGCCCACATAAATGGGCAGTCTGTATTCCAACCTGTTTATTTGATGAAATTGCTGGTACAAACCGTCATTGCCTATGTAATAGAGCGCGTAAACCCCAGCACCCTCAAACGATTCAACGGGAGGAACTGGCTGTATTGGCGTCCCATTGAAGAATCGGATGGTGTCTTTTATTATTTCCTCAAACTCCGGTGAGTTGAAGACGTGTTTTGTTCTGTCGAAATTAAACGTCATGTGTCGAGACAGTTTGGGCAAAAAGGGAAAAACTTTGAGCCGCAGTTGAAGTCAGGCAAAGTTAATCAAATTCTGTGAGATGACGGACGCTTCGCCCCGATTAGTTTTGCTTTGTCTGAAAATGGTGCAATTCCCATGCATCTATGCATTTCGCCAATGGCGGAAAACTGCTAACTTTGCACCGTGAAGGGGATGTGTCAAAATGCGCAGACCTCGAATGATTGATGCTGTCAGTGTAGGGACACGGCGTGCCGTGTCCGAAGGGTGTCAAGCACGATTATTTGAGTTGCAATGACTTGGTTGCGGACACGGCACGCTGTGTCCCTACTCAGCTGCGCATAAAAGCAAGGTTATGCCTATTTTGATACACCTCCTGCCTGAAAAAAGACATTGATTATGACTATCGCAGACTTCAAGGAATATGTCAAGACCCGCAAGGCGCTTTCGACAGACGAGATGCACGAGTTTATGGATGAGATGAGCGACGAGGCCCGGCGCATTACCTTCCGCCTCAATTCCGAATATCATACGCCGCCGCAGGTGCGCGAGCTGCTCTCCGAGCTGTTCGGATATGAAGTGCCGCAGTCGCTGCGCGTTTTCCCTCCGCTCTATACCGATTTCGGCAAGAATATCCGCGTGGGCGAGGGGGTGTTCATCAATGCTTGCTGCCATTTTCAGGATCACGGAGGCGTGACCGTCGGCGACGGCTGCCAGATAGGGCATAACGTGGTGTTCGCCACACTCAACCACGGCCTCTCTCCGGAAGACCGCAAGAACACTTACCCTGCACCGATTGTGCTGGGGCGTAACGTGTGGGTGGGCTCAAACGCCACAATATTGCAAGGGGTGAATATAGGGGACAACGCAGTGGTAGGCGCTGGCGCGGTGGTGACACGCGATGTTGCCGCCGGTGCTGTCGTCGCCGGAGTTCCCGCACGCTTTGTCAAAAGCATCCGCTGATGCCGTGGCGGCAGAAAGTGCGCCTTGTTTGTCATAATTAACACAAGTTGCCGCGAAAAAATCCGCTCCGGGTCGTTGTAGTTGGTGCAAAATGGTTAATTTTGCATACACGACTGCGCTTTTGTGCTGCCGTGGACGGGAGCAGCCGCGCCCTTGCGCCGACCGCGCCGTTATGAGGAAACAAACAACATGTAATAAAATCAGTGGTAAAACTATGGCACAGATTGATTTGTCCCAGTACGGGATCAAGGGAGTATCAAATGTGATCTACAACCCCTCTTATGAGGACTTGTTCAAGGATGAGATGAACCCCGCCCTCGAGGGCTACGAGAAGGGCATCCTCTCCGACATGGGAGCTGTGGACGTGTTCACCGGCGTATACACCGGCCGCTCGCCCAAAGACAAATACCTGGTCCGCGACGAGGAAACAGAAAATACCGTATGGTGGAACTCCGAGGAGTACCCCAACGACAACAAGCCCATCGAGACGAAGGTCTGGGACGAGCTGCGCGACAAGGCTGTCAAGGAGCTCTCTGACAAGACCCTCTATGTGGTGGACTGCTACTGCGGCGCAAACCCCGCGACCCGCCTCAACGTCCGCTTCATCATGGAGGTGG
>DHKE01000052.1:0-3686 GCA_002404675.1 Porphyromonadaceae bacterium UBA4702
TTTTGCAAGCAATTCAATGCCCGTACCCAGGATAAGGCCGGTAAGGTGCTTCCGGTCATCATCAGCTACTACACGGACAAGTCCTTTGACTTCATTGTCAAGACTCCGCCCGTGGCTATTCAGCTGAAAGAGGTTGCCAAGGTAAAGAGCGGTTCAGCGCAGCCTAACCGTACTAAGGTGGCCGAGATAACCTGGGATCAGGTGCGGACTATTGCAGAAGACAAGATGCCGGATTTGAACTGTTTTACCGTTGAGTCGGCGATGCGCATGGTCGCCGGTACAGCCAGAAGCATGGGTATCACTGTTAAAGGGGCATTCCCTGAATCAAACTAATAATCTTCATTAAAATGGGAAAACTGACAAAAAATCAGAAGTTGGCTTTGTCGAAGATTGAACCTGGGAAAGCTTACACACTGGCGGAGGCTGCTGACAAGGTGAAGGAAATCACCTATACCAAGTTTGATGCTTCTCTGGACATTGATGTTCGCTTGGGCGTAGATCCGCGCAAGGCCAACCAGATGGTACGTGGCGTCGTTTCGCTGCCCCACGGAACAGGCAAGCAGGTGCGTGTGCTCGTACTCTGCAACCCTGATGCTGAGGCTGCTGCCAAGGAAGCCGGTGCTGACTATGTCGGACTGGACGAGTACATCGCCAAGATCAAAGGCGGCTGGACTGATGTGGATGTCATCATCACTCAGCCGGCCATCATGGGCAAAATCGGCCCTCTGGGTCGTATCCTCGGTCCTCGCGGCCTGATGCCTAACCCCAAGAGCGGCACTGTGACTATGGATGTCGCAAAGGCTGTCAAGGAGGTTAAGCAGGGCAAGATTGACTTCAAGGTAGACAAGACTGGTATCGTGCACGCTTCAATCGGCAAGGTGTCATTCTCTGTTGACCAGATGCGTGACAACGCCCGCGAGTTCATCAACACCCTCATCAAGCTGAAACCGGCTACTGCCAAGGGTACATATATCAAGAGCATTTATCTTTCATCGACCATGAGCCCTGGCGTGAAGGTCGATACAAAGTCGATTGCTGATTAATCTCATCATTAAACAGACAGAAACATGAAAAAGGAAGATAAAGCTTTAGTAATCGAGAAAATCAGCAAGACGCTGGCTGGGTACAGCTGTGTTTACCTGACCAAGACTGCCGGCCTGAATGCTGAGAAGACAAGCGAACTGCGTCGCGCATGCTACAAGGGCGATGTCAAGATGCTGTGTGTGAAGAACACATTGCTCAAGAAGGCATTCGAGGCAAGCGAGACGGACTATTCTGGTCTCTATGAGGCTCTCCATGAGGAGACTACGCTGTTGCTCAGCAACACCGGCAACGCTCCCGCAAAGCTCATCAAGGCTTTCCGCAAGAAGGATGAGACACTCCCCGAGCTGAAGGCCGCGTACGTAGAGGAGACCGTATATCTTGGCGAGGATCAGTTGGAAACCCTCGCGCACATCAAGAGCAAGAACGAACTCATCGCAGATGTTGTGGCACTGCTGCAGTCACCGGCGAAGAACGTCATCAGCGCACTCCAGTCAGGCGGCAACACCCTGCACGGCGTGCTTGAAACCCTCTCCAACAAATAAAACAACCACAGTAAAAAATAATAAAAACAGAATACAACAATGGCAGATTTGAAAGCATTTGCAGAACAACTGGTGAACCTGACCGTAAAGGAAGTAAACGAACTGGCTCAGATCCTGAAGGACGAGTACGGCATCGAGCCCGCAGCTGCAGCAGTGGCAGTGGCAGCCGGCCCCGCCGCTGGCGGTGAGGCGGCAGAGGAGAAGAGCAGCTTCGACGTAGTGCTCAAAGCAGCAGGCGCAAGCAAGCTCGCAGTCGTGAAGCTCGTCAAGGAGCTCACCGGTCTTGGTCTGAAAGAAGCTAAGGAATTGGTTGACAATGCACCCAGCAATGTGAAAGAAGGTCTTCCCAAGGCTGAAGCAGAGGGTCTGAAGAAGCAGTTGGAAGAAGCTGGCGCAGAAGTTGAACTCAAATAATACAACTTCCTGTCGAAACATAGGTTAAGAACCGCTGAACCAGTGTGTTCTTAACCTTTTTCATCTTTTCTACGCCGGCAGGTATGCGTGGTATGCCGCGCTTTACCTGTCAGGCGTAATTCACCCCCTCTCCGTTCTCTCTCGCCTCACCAACAGCTTGAAAAAGCGCAATCAACCAAAATCTACCCCAATGTCAGTCATACAAAACGATAAACCACGTGTAAATTTTGGCACCATGAAGAATCCGCTGCCCTTTCCGGATTTCCTCGAGGTGCAACTAAAGTCCTTCCGTGATTTTCTCCAGCTGGACACTCCGCCGGAGCATCGCAAGAACCAGGGTCTTTACAAGGTATTTGCCGAAAATTTCCCCATTGCTGACACCCGAAACAATTTCGTGCTGGAATTCTTGGACTATTACATAGATCCGCCGCGTTACAGCATAGAGGAATGTCTCGAGCGTGGTCTTACGTACAGCGTGCCTCTGAAGGCGAAACTGAAGCTGTACTGCACCGACCCGGAGCATGAGGATTTCGACACTACCGTAGAGAGCGTGTACCTGGGTCAGATACCCTATATGACTGAACAGGGTACGTTCATCATCAACGGCGCGGAACGTGTCATCGTTTCGCAGCTCCACCGCAGCCCTGGTGTTTTCTTTGGTCAGAGCATCCACGCCAACGGTACGAAGTTGTATTCTGCCCGTATCATACCGTTCCGTGGCTCTTGGATCGAGTTCGCTACAGACATCAACAATGTCATGTACGCTTACATCGACCGCAAGAAGAAGTTGCCCGTGACGACGCTGCTGCGTGCCATCGGTCTGGAATCAGACAAGGACATCCTCGAAATATTTGACCTCGCCGACGAGATTAAGGTCAACAAGACTAACCTCAAGAGGTCGATTGGCCGCACGGTTGTGGGTCAGGTGCTTCATTCCTGGGTGCAGGATTTTGTCGACGAGGATACCGGCGAGGTGTCGTCACAGGAGCGCAACGAGGTGGTTCTGGATCGTGGCACTATCCTCACGGAGGACAACATCAAGGTCATTCTCGACAGCGGGGTTCAGACTATACTTCTCGCCAAGGAGCATGCCAGCTCCATTGACAATACGATTATCCTCAACACGCTCGCCAAGGACAGCACCTTCACGGAGCGTGAGGCTATTCAGGGCATCTACCGCCTCCTGCGCAACGCGGAGGCTCCGGACGACGCTTCTGCCCGCGAGGTCATCACCAACCTTTTCTTCTCCGAAAAGCGTTATGATCTGGGCGAGGTAGGACGTTTCCGCATAAACAAGAAACTCGGGCTCGACACGTCCATGGATGTCAGAGTGCTGACCCGCGAGGACATTGTCGAGATTATCAAATATCTGGTTGAGCTGATCAATGCCAAGTCTGAGGTCGATGACATCGATCACCTCAGCAACCGCCGCGTGCGTACAGTCGGCGAGCAGCTCTACAACCAGTTCGGCATCGGCTTGGTGCGTATGGCACGCACCATCCGTGAGCGCATGAACGTGCGCGACAACGAGGTGTTCAAGCCCGTTGACCTGATCAACGCCAAGACTATCTCGTCTGTCATCAACACATATTTCGGCACAAACGCGCTGTCGCAGTTCATGGACCAGACCAACCCGCTGGCGGAGATGACGCACAAGCGCCGTATGTCTGCCCTCGGTCCTGGCGG
>DHKE01000052.1:3764-4153 GCA_002404675.1 Porphyromonadaceae bacterium UBA4702
GACGTGCACTACACGCACTACGGCCGCCTGTGTCCTATCGAGACGCCAGAAGGCCCGAACATCGGACTGATTTCGTCGCTCTGCGTATACGCGAAAATCAACAACCTCGGTTTCATAGAGACCCCGTACCGCCGAGTGTCAAACGGCAAGGTGAACCTGAACAATGACGAGGTGGTATACATGACCGCTGAGGTGGAGGAGGGCAACATCATCGCGCAGGCCAACGCGCCGCTCAACGATGACGGCACATTCGTCAACCCCAAGGTCAAGGCGCGTCTCGAGGCGGACTTCCCTGTAGTCACCCCTCAGGAGGTGCAGCTTATGGATGTCGCTCCTATCCAGATAGCTTCTATCGCGGCATCGCTCATCCCGTTCCTCGAGCATGACGA
>DHKE01000052.1:4202-5698 GCA_002404675.1 Porphyromonadaceae bacterium UBA4702
GCATTGATGGGTTCTAACATGATGCGTCAGGCTGTGCCTCTGCTGCGCAGCGAAGCTCCTATAGTCGGCACCGGCATCGAGGGCCAGCTCATCAAAGATTCCCGCACCCAGATTATGGCTGAGGGCGCAGGTGTGATAGAGTATGTTGACGCTCGTGTGATACGCATACGTTACGACCGCACGGAGGACGAGGAATTCGTCTCATTCGTTTCTCCTGTCAAGGAGTACCACCTGCCCAAGTTCCGCCGCACCAACCAAGGCACTACCATCGACTTGCGACCGATATGCAATGTCGGGCAGCGTGTCGAGAAGGGTGACATATTGACCGAGGGCTATTCTACCGAGAACGGCGAGCTGGCTCTCGGCCGCAACCTGAAAGTGGCGTTCATGCCGTGGAAGGGTTACAATTATGAGGACGCAATCGTGCTCAACGAGCGCATGGTGCGCGAGGATATACTGACCTCCGTCCACGTGGACGAGTATCCGCTGGAGGTGCGCGAGACCAAGCGCGGCATGGAGGAGCTGACCGCAGACATACCCAATGTCAGCGAGGACGCGACCAAGGACCTGGACGAGCGCGGCATCATCCGCGTGGGCGCACACGTAATCCCGGGCGACATCATGATCGGCAAGATCACGCCTAAGGGCGAGAGCGACCCGACTCCCGAGGAGAAGCTGCTGCGAGCCATATTCGGTGAGAAGGCCGGTGATGTCAAGGATGCGTCGCTGAAGGCTTCGCCGTCGCTGAAGGGCGTTGTCATCGGCACAAACCTGTTCTCACGCGCCAACAAGGGCAAGTCAAACCGCAAGGCATCGACCGCCTTGCTCGAACAGGTAGAAGAAGAGTTCAAGGCTCGCCAGCGCGAACTGCGTGACGTGCTTGTGGAGAAGATGAACACGCTGACCAAGGGGCTCGTCTCTCGCGGCGTTAAGGATTTCCTCGGCATAGAAGTGGTGGAGCGCGGCACTCGCTTTGACGACGTGAATTTCGACAGCCTCGACTACGCCACCATAATATTGAGCGACTGGACTGACGACGCGCGTGTCAACAAGATGATCTCGCAGCTTGTGACCAACTATATGCGCAAGTCCAAGGAGATAGAGAGCGGGCTGCACCGCAAGAAGAATGACATCACCAACGGTGACGACCTCCCCTCCGGCATCATGCAGATGGCCAAGGTGAGCATTGCGAAGAAGCGTAAGATCGGCGTAGGCGACAAGATGGCCGGCCGTCACGGCAACAAGGGTATCGTGTCGCGGGTAGTGCGTCAGGAGGACATGCCGTTCCTTGAGGACGGAACTCCGGTTGACATCGTGCTCAACCCGCTGGGCGTGCCTTCGCGTATGAACCTCGGCCAGATATTCGAGACAGTGCTCGGCTGGGCCGGCCGCGAGCTGGGCGAGAAGTTTGCCACCCCGATTTTCGACGGTGCTTCGCTCGACGACCTGAACGCATGGACGGACCGTGCGGGACTGCCGCGCTACGGCAAGACCTA
>DHKE01000052.1:5802-7772 GCA_002404675.1 Porphyromonadaceae bacterium UBA4702
GGACACATGGTCGAGGACAAGATGCACGCCCGCAGCATTGGCCCGTATTCGCTCATCACCCAGCAGCCGCTGGGCGGCAAGGCGCAGTTCGGCGGCCAGCGTTTCGGAGAGATGGAGGTTTGGGCACTGGAGGCATTCGGCGCATCGCACATCCTCCAGGAGATACTGACCATCAAGTCAGACGATGTGGTCGGCCGCAGCAAGGCATACGAGGCTATCGTCAAGGGCGATCCGATGCCCACTCCAGGCATCCCCGAGTCGCTGAACGTGCTGCTGCATGAGCTGCGCGGCCTGGGACTGAGCATCACATTGGACTAATCAAAACGAAATTATAAGGAACTCATATATATGGCTTTTAGAAGAGACAACAAGATTAAAAGCAACTTTTCGAAGATCACCATCGGACTGGCATCGCCCGAGGAGATAAAAGAGAAGTCGTCGGGCGAAGTGCTGAAGCCCGAGACCATCAATTATCGCACATACAAGCCCGAGCGCGATGGCCTGTTCTGTGAGAAGATCTTCGGTCCCGTCAAGGACTACGAGTGCCACTGCGGAAAGTACAAGCGCATACGCTACAAGGGTATCGTCTGCGACCACTGCGGTGTCGAGGTGACGGAGAAGAAAGTGCGCCGCGAGAGGATGGGTCATATCGAACTGGTCGTCCCGGTGGCTCATATATGGTACTTCCGCTCGCTCCCCAACAAGATAGGCTACCTGCTCGGCCTCCCCTCCAAGAAGCTCGACGCAGTGATCTATTACGAGCGATATATAGTCATCCAGCCCGGCATCGTCAATGAAATGCCGGAACTGTTGCGAGAAATAAAGAAGGACAAGGACAGCAAGGAGAAGAGCGACGACAAGCTCGAGCGTCTCGACCTGCTGAGCGAAGAGGAATACATGACCATCATGGACAGCATCCCCGAGGACAACGAGGACCTGCCTGATGACGACCCCAACAAGTTCATCTGCAAGATGGGCGCGGAGGCTATCTATGACCTCCTGTGCAGCCTCGACCTGCGCCGCCTCGCTGCGGAGCTGCGCGACCGCGCCAACAAGGACGGCTCGCAGCAGCGCAAGACGGAGGCTCTGAAGCGTCTGCAGGTGGTCAACTCGTTCCTAAACTCGGCTGACCGCAACCGCCCCGAGTGGATGATACTGAAGGCCGTGCCGGTCATCCCGCCGGAGCTGCGCCCTCTTGTTCCGCTTGACGGCGGCCGTTTTGCCACATCCGACCTCAATGACCTGTACCGCCGCGTCATCATACGCAACAACCGCCTGAAACGCCTCATCGAGATACAGGCTCCCGAGGTAATCCTGCGCAACGAGAAGCGTCTGCTTCAGGAGGCTGTTGACTCGCTGCTCGACAACTCGCGCAAGTCGTCGGCTGTGAAATCAGACGTGAACCGTCCGCTGAAGTCGCTCTCTGACAGCCTCAAGGGCAAGCAGGGACGTTTTCGCCAGAACTTGCTCGGCAAGCGTGTCGATTATTCCGCTCGCTCTGTCATCGTCGTCGGCCCGGAGCTGAAGATGCACGAGTGCGGCATCCCTAAACTTATGGCTGCTGAGCTGTACAAGCCGTTCATCATACGCCGCCTCATGGATCGCGGCATAGTCAAGACCGTCAAGAGTGCAAAGAAACTTGTCGACCGCAAGACGGCAGAGGTGTGGGACATCCTCGAATATGTGATGAAAGGTCATCCCGTGCTGCTCAACCGTGCCCCGACACTGCACCGCCTCGGCATCCAGGCGTTCCAGCCCAAGATGATCGAGGGCAAGGCAATCCAGCTCCATCCTCTGGCTTGTACTGCGTTCAATGCCGACTTCGACGGCGACCAGATGGCAGTCCACCTCCCCCTTGGCAATGAGGCTGTGCTTGAGGCGCAGCTGCTGATGCTCGGCGCACACAATATCCTCAACCCTGCAAACGGCGCGCCTATCACCGTGCCGTCGCAGGACATGGTGCTTGGTCT
>DHKE01000052.1:7812-8152 GCA_002404675.1 Porphyromonadaceae bacterium UBA4702
TTGGTCTGTACTACATCACCAAGCTGCGCAAGGGCGACAAGGGCGAGGGTGCCAAGTTCTACAGCCCCGAGGAAGCTGAAATAGCATATAACGAAGGCCGTGTGACACTGCACGCTCCTGTGTCTATCCGCGTGGAAGACCTCGACGAGAACGGCAACCGCGTCATCGTGCTGAAGGAGAATACATCTGTGGGTCGCGTGCTGTTCAACCAGTTTGTGCCTAAGGAGATAGGATATGTGAACGAAATCATATCCAAGAAGTCGCTGCGTACCATCATCGGCAAGGTCATCAAGGCTTGCGGTGTGACACGCTCTGCACAGTTCCTGGACGACATCAAGAA
>DHKE01000052.1:8188-47565 GCA_002404675.1 Porphyromonadaceae bacterium UBA4702
GACATCAAGAACCTCGGTTACAAGATGGCGTTCCGCGGAGGCCTGTCGTTCAACCTCGGCGACGTGATTATCCCGAAGGAGAAGGAGCAGTATGTCAACGAGGGCTACCAGCAGGTGGAAGAGGTGATGGCTAACTATCAGATGGGTCTCATCACCGGTACGGAGCGTTACAACCAGGTGATTGATATATGGACGCACGTCAACACCCGACTGGCCAACACGCTGATGAAGCAGATGGAGGAAGACCAGCAGGGCTTCAACTCGGTCTACATGATGCTCGATTCGGGCGCACGTGGTTCAAAAGACCAGATCCGCCAGCTGTCCGGTATGCGCGGCCTTATGGCGAAACCGCAGAAGAGCGGCGCAGAGGGCGGCCAGATCATCGAGAACCCGATTCTCGCGAACTTCAAGGAGGGTCTGTCGGTGCTTGAGTACTTCATCTCAACCCACGGCGCCCGCAAGGGTCTTGCCGACACCGCGCTGAAGACCGCAGATGCCGGTTACCTGACACGCCGTCTTGTGGACGTGGCGCATGATGTCATCATCACCGAGGAGGACTGCGGCACACTGCGCGGCCTCGTATGCCGTGAGGTCAAGAACAACGAGGAGGTAGTCGCCACCCTGAGCGAGCGCATACTCGGCCGTGTGTCAGTGCATGACATCGTTGACCCGTACACCAACGAGCTTATAGTGTCTTCCGGCGAAGAAATCACCGAGGCTATTGCCGACCGCATTGAGAAGTCGGCCATTGAGTCTGTCGAGATACGCTCGGTGCTGACCTGCGAGGCAAAGAAGGGCGTATGCGCCAAGTGCTACGGCCGCAACCTTTCCAACCACCGCATGGTGCAGAAGGGCGAGGCTGTCGGCGTGATTGCCGCACAGAGTATCGGCGAGCCGGGTACACAGCTTACCCTGCGTACATTCCACGTCGGCGGTGTCGCTGGCAACGTCGCTGCTGTCAAGGACGTGACTTCGCGCTATGACGGTATCCTCGAAATCGAGGAGCTCCGCACGGTCAAGGACTCCGAAGGTACAGACATCGTAGTAGGACGTATGGCCGAAATGCGCATCCTCGAGCCCAAGTCGAAGATGGTGCTGACCAACGCCAACATCCCTTACGGCTCGAAGCTATTCTTCAAGGACGGCGATACCGTCAAGGACGGCGATATGATTTGCGAATGGGACCCGTTCAATGCTGTCATTGTGTCGGAGGAGAGCGGTACAGTGCGCTTCGAGAATGTCGAGGAAGGCGTTACATACCGTGTCGAGGCTGACGATGCCACCGGTCTGCGCGAGAAGATCATTATTGAGGCCAAGGACCGTGCAAAAGTGCCTACGGCGCAGCTCGTTGAGGAGAGTACTGGCAAGGTACTGCGTACATACACCCTCCCTGTGGGAGCGCACCTGCTCATCGACGAGGGCGCGAAAATCGCCCCGGGCGAGGTGTTCGTCAAAATACCGCGTGCTACCGGTAATGCCGGTGACATCACCGGCGGTCTGCCGCGTGTGACTGAGCTGTTCGAGGCACGCAACCCGTCAAACCCTGCTGTTGTCAGCGAAATCGACGGCGAGGTGACTTTCGGCAAAATCAAGCGAGGCAACCGCGAAATCACCGTCACCCCGAAGGTAGGCGAACCCAAGAAATACCTTGTGCCGCTGGCCAAGCAGCTCCTCGTGCAGGAGAACGACTATGTGCGTGCCGGCACGCCGCTGTCTGACGGCGCTGTCACTCCCGCCGACATCCTCAGCATCAAGGGCCCGACAGCTGTCCAGGAGTATATCGTCAATGAGGTTCAGGACGTGTACCGTATGCAGGGCGTGAAGATCAACGACAAGCACTTCGAGGTCATCGTACGCCAGATGATGCGCAAGGTCAACATCATCGATCCGGGAGACACTCGCTTCCTGGAGCAGCAGGTGGTGGACAAGCGCGACTTCATGGAGGAGAACGACAACATCTGGGGCAAGAAGGTCATCACAGATGCAGGCGACAGCCAGAACTACCTGGCCGGACAGATTATCACTGTGCGCAAGCTGCGTGACGAGAACTCGTCGCTGAAACGCCATGACTTGCGTACCATGGTGGTGCGTGACGCGATGCCCGCGACTTCGGCGCAGATACTTCAGGGTATCACCCGCGCTGCGCTCCAGACTTCGAGCTTCATGTCGGCAGCTTCGTTCCAGGAGACTACCAAGGTGCTCAACGAGGCTGCTATCAACGGCAAAACCGACACGCTCGAGGGCATGAAGGAGAACGTGATATGCGGACACCTTATCCCTGCGGGTACTGGATTGCGCGAGTATGACAAGCTCTTCGTGGCAAACTTGAGTGAATATGAGGCTCTCGTGAGCGATGAGGAGAAGGACAAAGAGACAGAAACAGCGGATGCCGCTGTGGAAATGAAATGAGAACTGCGCCGGTTCGCCCGTTTGGGTGAGCCGGCGACTTTACGAATTTTGTCAGCCATAAGGGTTTAAATGATTTCGGAGGGGATGCGGCATCGTGTCTCCTCCATTTTTCAATTGATATGACAACAGAAAAAAGCGTATACCTTGCCGCAGCGTTGCTGTCGTGCCTGTTGGCTCTCGGCTCGTGCGTGATGCGCGACGGCAGCGTGTCGCGGCTGTTCTCGGCAGCCGGCAAGGCGGCGACGGCAGTGACGCTCGATGATGAGGACGTGGCGGAATATGCCCGCGAGTACATGGAATACCTCGACGGCGCGAATGATGTGCTGCCCGAGGACAGCCCGTATGCCGAGCGGCTGGCGGCGTTGACCGCCGACCTGAAATCAGTGGGCGGCATCGGGTTGAATTTCAAAGTCTACCGTGATGACGACCTGAACGCATTCGCGTGTGCCGACGGCAGCGTACGAGTGCTGACAGGGCTGATGGATGCCATGAGCGACGGTGAGTTGCTCAGCGTGATAGGGCATGAACTGGGGCATCTGGCACACAAGGACTCTAAGGAAACATTCAAGAAAGCATTGCTGGCTTCGGCTGTGCGTGACGGCATCGGCGCGGCCGGCGGCTTGCTGTCGCAGATGTCCGATTCCGCGCTCGCGGATTTGAGCGAGGCTCTCGTGGCGGCGAAACATTCGCGCAGCCAGGAGCTGGCGGCAGACGACTTCGCTTACGGTTTCCTGAAGTCAAACGGGTGGAATCCATGGGAAATGGTGAAGGCTTTTGAGAAGATACGCGATATGTCGTGTGATGAGCGTGAAGCGTTGAGCCTTGAGCGGCTGTATGCGTCGCATCCCGACATTTCCGAGCGCATCTTGCGCATCGAGCAGAGGTGCTGCCGCGACGGCTACAAGCGTCCTGGCGAGAGTTAGAGCCGGGAAAGCAGCAACTCGTCAAAAAAATCACGCGGCAGTGTCACAAATAGTCCGCCGCCGCGTCATCATATCAGAAAGGTAGCCATAACGGTAACGACCAATGAGAACACGAGCCGAAATATCCCGGTCAGAAAGCGATGACAGGAGCTGAGTTCGAGGCACATATCCTTCCGTGTCACCGGAAGATGTATGCAACGGCGGTGGTCATCATGGGCGACGGCGACGAGGCATCCGACCTGGTGCAGGAGGCATTTGCCCGTCTGTGGGAGAAGCGCGGCGAGATACCTGACCCGGAGAACCCGGAAGGGTATTGTGTCACAGTGGTCAAGCGTATGAGCATAGACCGTCTGCGGCGGCGCAAGACCATGCCGCAAGTGCCGATAGAGGAGGTTTCGCCTCCTTCCGACACCGCGCCTGAGAGGACGCTGTATGCCGCAGACGAGTTGAAACGCCTGACATCGCTCATGGAGCGGCTTCCGGCCTCGCAGCGCGAAGTGCTGCACCTGAGCGCGGTCGCTGGCATGGACAATGCCGAAATCGAGAAGGCTACCGGACTGAGCAGCGTTAATGTGCGGGCTCTCCTGTCGAGAGGCCGCCGCCAACTGAAAAAACTATTTGAAAAGGAAAACAGATGAACCGCATCGAGATGGAAAAAGAAATACGCAAGCTGTTGTCCCTCTATTACGAGGGAGCAGCGACACCCGCAGAGGTGCACCGGCTGCGCATCGGTCTCGAGACGCTTGAGCCGCTCCCCGAAGACCTCGCGCTCGAACTGGAACTGCTGCGCATGGTTGACGATGCCGCGCCGCTTGCAATGGCGGCGGTGGATGTCCCTGACGGTCTGGAGAAGGAGCTGCGTCTTGACATACATCGCCGCGCTGCTTCCCAACGCCGCCGCGTCTGGCTGCGCTGGTCGGGCATAGGCGTTGCTGCTGCCATGACGGCAGTGCTGATGCTCAACGTGTTCGGCGGATATGACGACGGCGTAGACCTCTCGCAGCCGCTGCAGACAGCCCAGGCGCTGAAGCAGGATACGGCAGCCGGGCGGCTGGCCGGTGCGAGCGAGGAGGACACAGCCGGCTATGCAGGCGCAGAGAGCGGCGCGGAAGTTCCGGTCACGGTGAACGGGACGGCATTCCGCAATGTTGTCAGGGCCTCGTCGCTGAAATCCTCCAATGCTAAGCTTGCGAATGTCGGCAAGGCGGCTCAATACGCCTCATCAATGCCGACCAAGCAGGAGTGCGAGAAGCTCGCGGCAGCCATGAGCCAAGTGCGCGGAATGGGCGAGGATATGCATGCTGTCTTATCCGCCGCCATTTGCGAGCCGGTGGGCGATGTGGCAGTAAGCCTCGGCGATGTCCGGGCGCATACGGTCGCCGCAGCAGAGTATGACAATAATGACAATTCATCAACGACAATATTATTACCATGAATATGAAAAGACTCATCACAGCATTGATGTCCGTAGTACTCGCAATAGGGTTGGCTGCGGCAAAGGACAACGACCTGTCACGCATGAAGGAGATGAACCCCTCTGTCTATATAGAAGCGGGCGCGCCGATGCTCAAATCGGGCTTCTATCTGCCAGACCAGAACGTGATATTGCCCAAGGACCTCACCAAACTGCAAATGGTTGTCCTGAACGACGGGGCATACTGGGAAGAGGGACGAAAGGTGTTCCGCAAGGCGGCGGAGGGGCTGGATGTGGCTCTCTCGATGACTACCAACCGCGCCAACATAGTCATATATGGCAATGCTGACAAAAACTATGTATACCACAAGGTGGTGGTAGGCATCGGCGGGCGCGGAAGCCTGGTGTACATCTACATGGAGGGCAACATTACCGGCAGGGATCTGTCAACAATGGCCACGATGTGGCAATGACATGTAAGGCATAGGCTAAGTAGAGAGATAAACTTCATCAGGTTGCCGAGGACAGCAGTCCTTTCGGCAACCTTTTGTGTTTTCCCTCGGCTGCTATATGCCCGGAGTCTCGCAAGACTGCTACATAGGCTCGAAATCGTCCAACTCATCAACAAGCTGGAAGAGCGGTGTGCCGTCAATGCAGAAATGCTCCAAAACATCGTTGCCGTTCAAGAATCGCTCATACATTGCTGTGAATTTCTCATCAGACAGCCACACGCAGTCTTCGTCCACCATGAAATAGTACGCTTTGCCGTGATACGTTATCATAAGGTCGTAACCTAATGCAGCAAAGTCATAGAACAGACATTCCTGTGCGGGAGTGCGGTATCCGTGGTAGAGGTTGTTCTTGCAGCTGTTTTCTGTAGGCGGAAACTTCGCGTTGTACAGATAGCCGAACAAATCCTTCTTTATATAGTCGTCATCTCATGATAGATGTCATATCCATAGAAGTCATGTGCAAAGTTAGCTCATTGTTTTGAAACCTCGTTTTCGCCTCCTGTGTAAAACCAATATAAGGGGGGCAACTGCTTGTGCAGGCGTGTTCACTTGCGGCAGGAAGGGCTTCGGTTTGGGCATTTGGCGGAAAATGCGTATATTTGCGTGTTGATATGATATTCCAAACCGAAATTTGACATGAAGAAACAGATATTCCGTATTGTATCTCTATGCGCGGCGACTGCTCTTGCCATCGCTTCCTGCTCGCGTCAGGAGAACCGAGTGACTGTGGAAATGCCGGACGTGGCTGACGGCACGGAGCTGGCCGTCGTGACCTACGACGACTCCGTGACGCTGATCAAGGGCGTTTTCGCCGGCGGCAAGGTGTCGCTGGCTGTGCCGGCTGACGCGGAGGTGCTGACGCAGCTCATGGTGGACGGCCGTGCCAAGGCGTTCTATGTCGCCGAGGGGGGCGAGGCGGCGGTGCGTGCCGGCAGCGAGACTGCCACCGGCACTCCTGCCAACGACGCTTTCTCGCGCATGGTGCAGCAGATGGACTCCGTTGACAACCTCGACGACCTGGGACTGTACACCGCTTTCGCCCTTGAGAAATACAATGAGAACAAGGACAACGCGCTGGGCCTCTATGCTGTCAACAGCTGGATACGTTTCGCTGACGCTGATGCCATTGACAGCCTGTTGAAGGTCGCGCCGCAGTCCATACGCGACTCCAAGCGCAAGGACAAGGGGGTAAAGTCTGCGGCGCTGCGCAAGCAGACCGCCCCGGGCAGCCGTTATGTCGATTTCGCGGCTGTGCAGCCTGGCGGCAAGACGGTGCGGCTGAGCGAGATGATAGCTCCGGGCAAGTATGTGCTTGTCGATTTCTGGGCATCGTGGTGCCCGTATTGCATCAAGGAGCTGCCGCAGCTGAAGGAACTCAATGACAAGTATGCCTCACGCGGGCTGCAGCTGATAGGTGTGGCGGTGCGCGACGAGGAGGCCGACGCCCGCGCCATGGTCGAGAAGAAGCAGATACCATGGGCGGTGATGTACAATGCCAAGCGCATGCCGTATGACATTTACGGCATAGCCGGAATACCGCACCATATCCTCATCTCTCCCGACGGCGTGATCGTCTCACGCGGCGAATCGGCCAAGCAGCTTGACGCCCGCCTCGAAAAACTTTTGCCCGCCAAATAACGCACCCTCATCATGGAAGAAATGAAAGCCGATCAGCTGTCGCTGAACCAATACATAGAGAAGTCCATAAAGCGGAACTGGGAGCAGATGGCCCTTTCCGACCTGGGCGGCATCAACCACCGCTACAAGGATGTGGCGGAACTCATCGAGAAACTGCACATCATGTTTGAGGCCGGCGGGCTGAAGCGCGGCGACCGCATCGCCATCTGCGGCAAGAATTCCGCCAACTGGGCTGTCGTGTTCCTCGCGTGCCTGACCGGCGGGTATGTGGCAGTGCCGATACTGCATGAGTTCAAGCCCGAAACCATCCACCACCTGGTGGAACACTCTGGCGCAAAGCTGCTGTTTGTCGATGCCGCGATATGGGAAAACCTCGACGAGGGGGCTATGAAGGGGCTTGAGGCTGCCATATTCATCTCCGAATACGGTGTGCCGTATTGCAACAACAGCCGCCTTGCGGAGGTGCGCAACAGCCTCAACGAGCATTTCGGCCGCAAGTTCCCGTACTCGTTCACGGCGGACAACGTGTCGTACCACCGCGACAACCCCGATGAGACGGCGGTGATAAACTATACCTCCGGGTCTACCGGCATGTCAAAGGGCGTGGAGCTGCCTTACCGCTCGCTGTTGAGCAACATCCGCTTCTGCCTCGAGAACCTCGATTTCCTGCACGCCGGCGACGGGATAGTGAACATGCTGCCGCTGGCGCACATGTACGGCATGGTCATCGAGATGCTGCACCCGCTGTGCCGCGGCTGCCACTGCTATTTCCTGACGCGCCTGCCGTCGCCCAAGGTGATAATGAACGCCTTCGCGCAGGTTCGGCCGAAACTCATCATCACCGTGCCGCTGATACTCGAGAAGATAATCCGCAACAAGGTCTTCCCCCTGCTTGAGAAGCCGCTGATGCGCCTGATGCTCAAAGTGCCGTACCTCGACGACCGGCTGCTGTCGAAAATCAAGGATAGCCTGATGCAGGCCTTCGGCGGCGAGGTGCGCCAGATCATCATCGGCGGCGCAGCCCTCAATGCTGATGTCGAGAAGTTCCTGCGCCGCATCGAGTTCCCCTATACCGTGGGCTACGGCATGACCGAGTGCGGCCCGCTCATCTCCTACGCGCCGCCCGAGGTGAACCGCTTCCGCTCCTGCGGACGTGTCGTTGACCGTATGCAGGTGCGCGTGGACTCGCACGACCCGGAGAACGTACCCGGCGACCTGTGGGTGAAGGGCGACAACGTGATGCGCGGATATTTTCGCAACGAGAGGGCGACCGCCGAGGTGCTGCCGCGTGACGACGGCTGGATGAACACCGGCGACCGCGCGGTGATCGACGCTGACGGGTTCATATACATCAAGGGTCGCTCGAAAACCATGATCCTCGGCCCGAGCGGACAGAACATATACCCCGAGGAGATAGAGCAGAAGCTGAACAACATGCCCTACGTGAGCGAGTCCCTCATCATCGACGAGGAGGGGAAACTCGTCGCGCTCATCTATCCTGACTACCAGAGCGCGTCGGACCAGGGCATCGACTCCGCCGGGCTGGAGCGGGTTATGGAGCAGAACATACGCGCCCTCAACGACGATGTCCCGGCATACTGCCGCGTGTCGCGCTTCAAGATATTCCTCGAAGAGTTTGAGAAGACCCCCAAGCGTTCCATCAAGCGGTTCCTCTATCAGCCGTGACGGCGGAGTAACGGATATTTCGCGGCATGGAAATGCGCCTTGCTACGCCGGGTGACATCCCCCGGGTAATGGAAATAATGGCTGCCGCACGCCTCTACCAGCGTGCGTGCGGCTTTGTGCAGTGGGAGGACGGCTACCCGGCCGAGGCTGACATACAACGCGACATCGACAGCGGCGCGGCGCGGGTGTTCGTCGCCGGCGGTGAAATCATGGGGTATGCCAGCCTCGCAGTTGGCGATGCCTCGTATGACGAGCATCCCGGCCTGTGGCGATACGCCGGCGAATACGGCGTAATACACCGCCTTGCCCTCGCTCCGCAGCAGCGCGGCAAGGGGAGGGGAGAGGAACTGTTCTTGCTGATGGAGAATGAATACCGAGACCGGGGCATACGGACAGTGCGTGCAGACACCGGCGCGGCGAATGTCGTCATGCAACGGCTGCTGACGCGCTGCGGCTACGAGCCGCGCGGACAGTGCGCCTTCACCTGGGGCGACCGCCTCGCCTACGAAAAGCCCCTCTGACAGCCCCCCGGTTTGGCTGTCAGAACAATGTGGGTTCAGATGCCATGCGCTTGGAGTTGAGTATGCGTGCAACATCGGGAATCCTGATTTCAAGCAGCTCGTTAGGCTCCAGTTTGTGCAAACCACCGCCATATTCCCTTCCGTTGCAAATCAATTGCTCTGTGTTCACCCGGTTGAGTGCAACCCAAACATCATTGGCGGTGTTCGGGTCTCGCAAGAACCGGGCGTATTCCTCTTTGGGGTACAGCAGGAGATACACGTTTGTAGTTATTGCATTTGACTGGTTCAGTATGAACCGGAACATTCGGGTAGATGCATCGCCTCGCCCCATATATGGGACGACGAAGGGCGCGGGTTGCCTGTTTTCGCAAGAATACCATATCGTGCGGTGGCTGCAGATGTACCCTTTGTCAATGCCCTGACGTTTCCCCTCCTGAACATACTCCCATACCGTAGGGTATTTCTCTTTCAGTATGTCTTCGGGGAGGCTGCATGAAAACAAGTACTCCTCTTTGGGCAGCGAGATGTTCCCGGCTTTGTCGGACAGCACAATGTCCTTGCGCAAGTATCTGGGACTCGGCAATATCGGTCGCAGAAATTGCGAGGGGATGCTGTATCGTTTTGCGGTCTCGCTGCTGATGATGAAGAACTTGTTGCTTCCGGTCGCGATGCCGCGTTTTACTGAAAAGAAATTGCCCAGCCGACATTCGGCGCGTTCAGTGACTTGTCCTAACCCTTTGAATAATGATGACCATTTGGAACTTGCGGGCAGGCTGTCGCGGCTGACGGCAATTGAAGTAGCCGGGTTGTTCATGCTAGGCCCGCTCGAAAAGGTGAACTCCCTGTTGGATGGGCTGTTGTTCCTGAAAAAAACGACTGTTGAACTGACAAGCGCGTCGCTGAACTGTGTGTCGGCGGCTTCAAACCGGTGTATGGCGATCAGGTCAACGTTTTCAAGCAGGTATCGCTTTACCGCTTCTCCGTATCCCACATCCATGAACTCCGTTGGTATGAGCCAGCAAGACAGGCCTCCGCTTTTGAGCCATTTCCCTGACAGAATAAGAAAATAGCAATACAGCCCTGCCAGCCCTGAAATTTGTATGCCGGTATGCCGCGCCACCTCTTTTTGCAGCTGCTTTTTCTTTTCGCGGTTGATGTGATGGTGTCTGACGTATGGGGGATTGGCGACAAGCAGGTCAAAGCGTTCCTCCGGCTGTTCCGCAGCAAGAAAATCGGAGCATCGCAGGTCGATGTCTTCTCCAGCCCAGATGTCTTGAGCTGACTTGTGAAAAGCCGGGTCTATTTCAACCCCGAGCGTATGTCCGGCATGGCCTCTGAAAACTTGGCGGAACGCGGCGTAGAATGTCCCCAGCCCTATTGACGGCTCTATAAGGCTGACTGTGCTATCGGGCATAAGCGACTTGGCACGGCTCATTATGTCTGTTGCCAATGGCAATGGTGTCGCGAACTGCCCGAGTATATTCCGCTCCTTGGCAGTCTTCTGAGCGTCCAGCTTGCGCTGAAGCATCTCGCGCATGGCATTGCGCTGTTCCAGCTCCTTGCTGTTCATACGCCGGCTTTCTTGAAATCGGTTATACGGTGTTCCCAAACCCAGTCAATTCCTTCAGCAGCTTCGTATCCCAAATACCCGCTGTCGAAATATCCGCACAGGAACAAGATGAAATCGATGCCCTCTCCGTAAGTGCTCCGCAGTTGTTCAGCCTTTTGAGCCTCTTCCTTTCGGCGCTTGTTGGTGTTGGTGAAATCTCCGGCAGACTTGCATTCCACGAGGAGCGGAAGTTGTGCCTGCGGACACCCCTTCCTCTTTATGACCACATCAATCGGCATTTTCACTTTGATTCGGCTCATCGAGACCGGCACATTCAGGTGGTAAGTGAATGTGCCTTGCTCCATGTCTCTGAACGAGGCGATTTCTCCCGGCTCTACAAAGGAATACCCCTCTGATAACAGATACCTGCTGATTGCGTCAAGCTGCCGCTTTTCTTGTCCATTCCGGATTATCGGGTCTGAAAGCGTTCCGCACAGCCTGTCGGCAACTATGCATCTGGCAATCCGCAGAGCTGTCTCATCAGGGACGCTGCCAGCCGTGAGCCATGGGAACAATTCACGGTCAAGCAGCTTGTTTATGACATGGGCAACCATGCCAAGGCTGTGTTCAATCTCCTCTTGAAGCATCTGTTTAGGCAATTTGCCCTCCTCCATGTTCTTTATCAGTGAAGGCTTTACCCCGGAAAGCCCGATCAGCCTGTCCCGGGCTATCGGAGGAGTTGTTGACATTCGCAGTATTGTGATTATTCCCGGGTTAAGTCTCAAACTCTCGGGAGTGACATGGAAATAATCAGTGTGGCGGATTACTGCCTCGACAGACCGCACAGCCTTGTTGCGTTCCTGAATAAACGTCGCTGGGGCGAAATTCAGAAACCATTCGTTGTAAAGCGCAACAGACTTGGCTGTGTCCTCTTTCCACAGTTCGGTGCTGCGTCTGTTTATTGCAAGGGGCTGCTTCATACGTCTCGGATTTGTCCTCAAAGGTACTAATTATAATCGAGACAGGCAAACCCCTCGTGGTCGCACCCCCCCAATGGAGTGCTGTAAAATGGCGGTGTCTGCGGCGAGGGGGTGTCTGCATGGGGGGATTTGCCTCTGTGGTCATTCGATGCCGTTGATGATGTCGTACAGGTGTTCAAACCGGTCAACGACGCCATAGCGGGTCGTGTTGGTGGAAATGGAGTTGAACAGCCGCTTGGCGCACTCGGTCTTGGCGAGTTCTACGCCACGAAGCTCCATCTTGTCGAGCGAGCCTTTGGTTTCGGCAACGAAGAACACATGGCGCACTGCGCCGTCCTCAAACACTATTGCCCAGTCAGGCGCGTAGCTGCCTACGGGTGTCGGGATTTTGAGCTTGCGCGGCAGCTTGGCGAAGATGAGGACTTCGTCAGCCGCTTGCAGCGAGCTGGCGAAATCGCGCTCGCCCTCGCTGTCGTATGCCACGTATGGCGTGATGTGCTTCGAGAGTTCAACAGCCTTGTTGATGTTCAGCCTGCGCTCTGGCACGAATATCGTGCTGTCGTACGGCTCTGCCCGGGACGGGTTGTAGGTGATGTGCTCAACTATCATCGTCGCCTTTTCCTCGCGGATAGCCCTGGTTACGTTGCGGATAAACTCTTCGGGGTTGTTCTTGAACAGCAATGCTTTCGAGCCTATCCCCTTGAGGATTTTCACCACCGTGCGGCGCGTCAGGCGCACACCGCGTGCTATGTCTCCCACCAGGTCGTACGGCACTGACGAGGTGCAAACGTCCGTCAGCTCGCGTGTCGTAGATTTGGCATTGCCAAACTCCGTGACGTTCTCCCTGTCTTGCTCGCCGGAAATCATCACATATTGCAGCTTTGTCACCGTCAGGTTGTTGCGCAGGTTGTTGACAGCCTTTTCTATCAGCTCGTTGCTGTCGTAATGGACGGTGTAGACATACTTGTGGTTAATCTCGTTCCACAGCTTTTGGAAACGCTTGTCATCGAAGTTCTCGTTGAGGTCATTGCCCGGAATGGTGGCAGACACTTCCTCCACCATGTCCTCGATGACTTTCGGATTGAATATGCCGGCGATGAGCCGGTACACGTCATCGGCAATGGGAACCAGCTTCGCCGGCAGCGGCGCGAGAGCGTCAGCCTTTGCTGCCTGGTAGTATTGCGCTGTGAGGTTGCCGGCATCGGTGACATAGTCGTTCTGGTATAGATACCCCAAAATCATCGATGCCTCCGCCAGTGTGATTTTGTGCCTCTCGCCGTCGGCGTTTCTGACTGTCTTGCCGAGGAAGTAGTCCTGCGAGGCGGCGGTTATGCGCTCGCGCAGCGCCTCGCGGGTTTCTCGCTGGAGCGCGGCGGTGAACTCCGCGTAGCTCTCGTTGGCTATCACGGTGAGTTTGTTCACCTCGTGCACATCCTCGCCGAGCAGTTCCTTGTCTTGCCGTACGCCGTTCCTGTCAACGCATATACGCAAGCCGCGCCCTACCTCCTGACGCTTGGCGGTGGTGGAATTGCTGTGGCGCAGCGTGCATATCTGGAACACATTCGGGTTGTCCCACCCCTCGCGCAGCGCAGAGTGCGAGAAGATGAAGCGTGTCGGCTCGTCAAAGCTCAGCAGCCGCTCCTTGTTCTTCAGGATAAGGTCGTAGGCCGATATGTCGTCCGAGATGTCTGTGCCGCGCCGCGTGCTGGAGTTGATCGGGCGGCCCTTCTTGTCAATGGAGAAATAGCCCCTGTGCGTGTCGCTTGGCTTGAACCGGCGCAGGTACTTGTCATACGGCGTGTCAAAGGTGGAAATGAAATCGTTGACAATCCGGGAATACTCCTCCTCGAAAATGCGCTGGAACTTCCCCTTGACCTCGCCCCCCGCCTCGTCATATTGGCGGTAGTGGCTCACCTCGTCGATGAAGAAAAGCGACAGGCACTTGATGCCACGGCTGAAAAGCTCCTTTTCTTTTGTGAGGTGCGCGGTGATGGTCTGGCGTATCTGCACACGCTGCATCGCCTCCTCGTTGGTGTCGCCGACGACCTCGCCGCAATATATCGTGCTGCCGTTGCCGAATGTGACATAGCCACGGCCGCGCGGGTTTATTTCGGTGATGGCATAGTCCTGGTACTGCGCAAGCCCGGAGGCGGCAAAGAGCGAGTCGCCGGTCGCGAACCTCTTCACTTCGCGGCGTATTGAGCCGTCTGCCCGCTTGCACTCCAGCTCGATGCGCACTTCCGGCGGACGCTTGGGCGACAGCGCCATGCCGTCGATGTACAGGTACCCGCTTGTGCCTTTGAGGTTCTTGACCTCGAAGCCCTGCACCTGTATCCGCTTGACGAGCCGCTCGCGGTATGCGTCGTATGCGTCGAGAGCGTAGATGGTGTCGTGCTTGGTCTTGTGCGTCGCCGAATAGTTGAGCGTGAACAGCGGCTTGAACTTCGCGAGAGCCGCCTGGGTGGCAGTCCCCTCCATTTTCTGCGGCTCGTCCATGATGATGACCGGGCGGTTGGCGGCTATCACGTCTATCGGGCGGCGAGAACCGAACTCGTCGCGCTTGGAATAGATGATGCGGCTTTCCTTGCTGCGTCCGCCCTCGCGCAGCGAGGCGGCGAAGGCCTGCGTGTTGATTACCATGACCGACACGCCGCTCTCCTGCGAGAACCGGTCCAGCTGGGTGAGGTTTGAGCTGTTATAGACAAACCACCGGGCTTTCTTGCCGTAATGCTCCATGAAATGCTCTTCGAGCATACTGAAAGATTTCGCCACGCCCTCGCGTATGGCGATGCTCGGCACCACGACTATGAACTTGCTCCAGCCGTACTGCTTGTTGAGCTCAAACATCGTCTTGATGTAGACGTAGGTCTTGCCCGTGCCGGTCTCCATCTCGATGTCGAGGCTCACCGCGCCATGCCCCGGGGCAAGGGCCGCGCTCGGCACGATTTGGTTTCTGACCTGGATGTCGCGTATGTTGGCGAGCAGCTGCTCGCTGTCGAGCTCCACGTCTGCGTTGCGGTAGCCCGCTTCCTCATCCGCCGCGAAAACAGAGCTTTGGGCGACCCTGCCGACATCGCGGCGGTAGCGTGT
Organism: Porphyromonadaceae bacterium UBA4702; assembly: GCA_002404675.1. Classification (GTDB taxonomy): domain Bacteria; phylum Bacteroidota; class Bacteroidia; order Bacteroidales; family Muribaculaceae; genus Lepagella. Next base: position 22,911 of record DHKE01000052.1, read on the forward strand.
CGGGTCGTGCTTGGGCTGTCCCCGGAACACACTCACTGTGTCCTCGACAGCCTGTGTCTGATACCCCTGTATCTTAAACTGAAACTTCATTCACCGCCTCCTTTCCGCCGTAACATGAAAACCTTGTCCAGTGCAGCAATTCCTGAGATTTTCCAATTTTTGATTGGAAAATCTGTGGGAAGAATCTGCTGAATCTCAGGAAGCTGTATAAGTTGCTTTTGGTGAATCCTTTGCCGTACCTGTTTGTGAGTTCTTTAGACAGTTCTTTTATTATTCCAGCTCCATATTCCGCTCGGTTCTCTCCGTTGAGTATTTCCTCGTCAATGCGGCGCCCTAACTCCCAGTTGCGTTGGAGCAAAGCAATGTTGACAGAGCGGTATGCCGCATCTCTTGATTGTTCGATGATGTGACAGGCATCCTCAAATAGTCTTGTGTCTTTTGTTACCCGGTTTTTATCCATTTCTTCTGAGCTGAGAACGTATGGATGCTCGCTTTAATGGCGTTCCCATACACTTGTTTCACTTGTTTACAAAACGTGGGTCGTGATTCGTCTTTCGGCGGAATAGGTCTCGATGATTTGGTCGAAGTTGTCGAGCACATTGTCGTTGGCGGCGGATGCGTCGCGTATCACGAGATGCACCGGGTGCAGCCTTGCCATCTCCTCGATTGTCGTTTCGTTCACGTCCGCGTCAAAGCAAGCGAGCAGGTAGCCGCTGTCTACGGACAGCACCTCCTTGCCGGCAATCTCCTTGCGCTCAACCCGTGCGGACAGCTCAATGCCGAGGTCGAGCATCACCTGGAACAGCAGGTCCTCGTTCGAGCGGTCAGCCTTGATGTTGTCTACAAGGTTGTCAAGCTGCGACGGGTCGAACTTGTCAGGCGTATAGTAAACGTCCTCCATGTTGGACGAATCGAGTTTCAGCACCCTGAAGCCGATGTCGAGACCCGCGCCTTGCAGCCCCGCCTCCTCCTTGACCTTGCGTCCGGCTCGGCGGATGCGCTCCTTGCCTATCTCGCAGATGTTGTCATAACCGGCTTTGTGCGCCTCGCTCTTTTTGTCGGTCACTTCGGGCAGCTGCACCATGATGAACTTCCGTTGTCCTCCGTCCTCTGCGTTGAGTTTCATTACAGCATGGGCGGTTGTCGCGCTGCCGCTGAAGAAATCAAGGACTATGTCTTCGCCGTCTACATCTGCCATTCTCAGGAAAAGGCTTAGCAGCTCAGGCGACTTGGCATAATCAAAAGGAGCAGTGCCGAACAGCTTCTTCAGCGTGTCTGTGCCGTTTGAAATGTCATCAACCCAAGTTGTGTATTTCTTGGTGTTTTCTTCGCCGGGCAGCGGCTCGAATATCTTTTCATAAGCGACCCATTCGCCCCATTTATTCTTCTGAAATTCTACTCGTCCCTCGTTGATAATCTTTTCAAGGGTGCTGGCGCCGTGGCGCCAGCGCCCTTGAATTCTGACGAATCCAAGGGCGCAATCCTTTGACTCAGAATAGATTGTGGGAAACACTTCAGCGCCATCAGGCGCAGTTATCGGGTAGTAAAGGTTAGGGCGGTTTTCGCGCAGACTGTTTGACCCCCATTTCCGAAGGAGCTGTGTCTTGTAATTCCGTTTCTTAACCTCGTCATATTTGGGATACGTATCGCCTTCTTTGATTTCCTCCCCTGCTGAAAAATTGGGTATGTCTTTGGCGTAGCAAAGTATGTACTCGTGCAGGACTGCATAATACTTGCTGTCTTGCCTCCCGCCTCGGCCTTTCCAATTGATGATAGACACGAAATTCTTTTCACCGAAAATCTCGTTGCATACCTTTTTGAGGTTTTCGACTTCGTTGTCGTCGATAGAGATGAAGATTACGCCGTCGTCGGCGAGGAGGTCGCGTGCGACTTTCAGGCGCGGGTATATCATGTTGAGCCAGTCGGTATGGAAGCGGCCGTTGGCCTCGGTGTTGCGCACCATCGGGTCGAGTGTCTGGTTGCCCTCCTCGTCGCGCCAGCCGCTCCTGCCGGCCAGCTCCTCGCTGCTGATTGCGAAATCGTCGTTGTACACGAAATCGTTGCCGGTGTTGTACGGCGGGTCGATATAGATCATCTTGACTCGGCCGAGGTATGTCTCGCGCAGCACTTTGAGCACGTCGAGGTTGTCACCCTCGATGTAGAGGTTGCCGGTAGTGTCGAAGTTAACCGACTCCTCGCGGCAGGGGCGCAGGGTCATAGTGGTCGGTTCGTTGGCGAGGCGCGACGCAGCACGCTTGTCCGGCCAAGTGAACTGATAGCGCTCCTCTCCCTCCTCGAGGGTTTCACCGGAAAGCTCTGCCCGCAGTTTCTCGAAATCGACGGCAAGCTCCGGCTTCCCGTCTTTGCCCAGCCGCTCCGAGACGCACTGCGGGAACAGCGCGGCAATCCTTGCCGCGTTCCTCTGTGCCGCGTCCCCGCTTCTCATTTTCATCCTGTCTGTCATATATGTTGTGCCTGTTTGTTGTTTGACCTGAACTTGCCTATTTAAGTTTAAGGCGATTATAACTCATTGTTGAGGTGTTTTCTTTTTCAATCTCTTGATTTCGGAATAGAGTTCGCGCTGGCGGCGAGGTTGGGCAGCGGTGCGCATTTGAAAAGCGTAGATGGAGAAACAGGACGCGGCTATGGAAAGGCGGCTGCCTTCCCGGATTGTGGCGAGCAGATCGTCTTTCAAGGTCTTGTCATTGTTGTTGATTATCTCCATCGGCATTGTGTGCTTTGACTACAAAGTTAGAATTTTTTCTGATACAGCGCAAACCGAGCCGTTAAAACCTCATCGCAGTCAATGAATAATTGCGCAGCCAAAGCACGGCGTGCCGAGTGCAATTGGCGATTTCCCAGGTGATTTGTTGGCGGTGTGAGAGTGATTTACTATATTTGCATCATGAAACCGCGATATGTTGTTGTTTTTGACATATTGCAAGCGGCAATACTAACTCTATAAATCATTACACATGAAGAAAGTTTGCATTTTGTCGGCAGTCCTTCTTCAGGCTGCAATCGCGTTTGCCGAGGGCGGGTACACCACTTCGGGCAACGGCACTACCTACACATTTGCGTCGCTCAGCGGAATCGAAGGCTCTGGCGTGACCAAGGTCGCAGACAAGACCTACAACGTGGCGACAGACCTGACCATCGAAGGCGCGGACAAGCTGAAAATCGAAAGCGGCGACATCGTCAAGCTCGCCGACGGCGTACTCGTGACCGTAACGGGCGAAGCCATCTTCAACCCCGAGAACCGCGCCACTATCACCGTGGACGGCGAGGCCAAGCCTGTGGGCTTCACACTGAAGGGCAAGACCGAGATGCGCAACCTCGACGTGACCGGAGGCGGCAACTTCTTCTATCAGGGCGACGACGCGCTGATAGTGGACAACTGCAATTTCCGCAACATCAACGGCAATCGCAGCAACTACGGCGTTATCGTCCTTTCAGGCCACAGCACTGGCTCGCAGGTGACAAACTGCACGTTCACTGACTGTGAACCGGGTGCTGTCAACACTCCAGCCAACCTTGGCGTGGGCCTGCTCATCGAGAACAACACCATGACCAACTGCTCAACTCTCGACAAGCTCTGCCCCTATATCAACGTTACATCCTCTGCAACTGATGAGGTTGTCATACGCAACAACACGCTCAACGGCGCACGCCTCGAGAAGCCGGGCGGCATCGGCGTTTCCAACATGCTCAACGCTGCCGGCGACAACAAGGTGCTCATCGAGGGCAACAAGGTCGAGAACTGCTCGTGGGGCATCAACCTGGTAGGCGGCATGGACGTGCGACTCGTCAACAACTTCGTCAAGGACAACAACGCCGACTCTGACGTGAACGGCGGCATCGCAGTGACAATGTACTCTATGACGACTCTGCCGCAGACTGTATATGCAACGGGCAACACATTCCAGGGCAACAAGTGGGGACCCATCGCTATGGGCGCTACCACGGTTAACTTTGGCAACCTTTCCGCTACCGGCGATGACTACAACCCCGGCATGAACATCTTCATCGGCAACGGCCATGAGGACAACGGCGCATACGTGGCTTGCGACTTCTGCAACTATAACACTGGCGCCGACGCTTACGCACAGGGCAACGTATGGAACAACGCGACTACCGAAGAGGAAGTGGCAGCAACCATTTTCGACAACAACTACAGCAGCGCATACGGCAAGGTGATTTACTCGCCGTTCCGCACCACTGGCGTTGAGAGCATCAACAGCGACAGTAACTGCACAATCGACGGCGGCATCATCACTCTCGACGCTCCCGCGATGATAACGGTCTACAACATGGCTGGCGTGGCTGTGGCATCAGCCTACACTGACGCTCTCGACACTGCCAACCTCCCCGCCGGCATCTATGCAGTGCGCATCGACAACGGCAACGGCGTGAAGACAGCCAAGTTCGCGAAATAACCCGCCCATATACCGATAACACAATCCGGGCAGACTGCACACAGCGTGCGTCTGCCCGGACTTTGTTTAAGAGTGTTTGTGTGACGAGTACTATACTATCGTCAAATTAACGTGGCGTCCGAGACCCTCGAAAATGCGGAAAAGGGTACTCAGTTGCACGTCAGACTTGCCATTCTCAATACGTGAGATGTAAGACTTCTTTGTGCCGATTTTTTCGGCGAGTTGTTCCTGTGTCAAGCCGGCACGGCGGCGTTCCTCTTTCAGTGTTTCGGCAAGGCAGAAGACCCGGGTCTCGTCATCAAACTGATCACGCTCCGAAGAGCCTTTTGCCCCATATTCCACATCAAGCAGTTCATCAAGAGTGTTGCATGACATCAGTCGCTCATTTTTGGTCGTTTTCATCATCATTCTCGTTAAAATATTCAGTCATCAGTTTTCTGGCTTTTTCAATTTCTCTGCGTGGAGTCTTTTGCGTTTTCTTTTGAAAAGCATTGAACAACACCACAAGATTGCCTTTGTCGAAACAACAAAATATCCTGAAGATATTGCCTCCAAATTCTATTCGAATCTCGAACAGACCATTTACCCCTTCAATATTCTGGAATAAATGGACTGGCAATCGATCAACTTCCTGTATCCAGACGAGTGTCTGGGCAATCTTCTTCCGGACTTGTGGCGTTTGTTCTGCAAAGAAATGATTGAAGTAGTGCTTGTAGAATTTTATGGTTCTGTTTGCCATTGGCGCATCAGTATTTCGTTGCAAAGTTAACAAAAAAGTTTACTTCCTCCAAGTGCAAAGTTGCAGTGCCTCTGTCTGGTGATGTACACGGCGCAATCACAACACTATGCAAGAGGGTATGGGCTGAGCAATAAAAGAGAGATGCACCCTCCCGTGCATCTCTCTTTGTGTATGTGAGTTGGAGTCGTTGTCAGAAGGCGAGGATGGGGCGTGCGTGGCAGTCCTCGTTGAGCCATGCTGCCATGCCTTCGATCAGGCCATCTGTGCCGATGTTGAAGATGCATGAAGAGTCCGTCTCATAGGGAGTGGAGGTGCGCAGCGACACAAAGTGTCCCTGGGAGTTGTCTTTGTCGAGGCTCATGCTCTCCTTGTCGGCATCGGGGACGAGCGAGAAGGCTTCCATGAACTTGGCGAGCACGTCGTAAGACACTTTCTCTGAGCAATAGTATGTGGCATCGTACGAGTATGTCTGCCATGTCTTCATTTTAGCAGCCACTTCGCCGCCGCAGAGGTTTGCGATGCAGTCCCACATCTGTCCTGTTGAGGGGATGAACCAGCCGCTGGTGTTGGCGGGGGCAGCCACCTTGAATTCGGTAGAGCCGTAGTAGAACATGGGGACTTTGTCGGCAGCGTCATTGGGGTATTCGGCGAGCATAGCCTGTGTGTTCTCGCGGCCGGCTATGTTGCCGTACCATGTTGAGGCGAGCTTTGCGCCACGGAGTGTCTCTGTTTCTTCCAGACGGGCATAGTATACTGTTTCCGGGAAAGCATTTGCCGGGTCGCAGATGTTCTTGCAGGCGATGACATAGCCGTGGGTGTAGCCGTCGGCGATGTCAGAAGCAGCCATGCGGGACTGGTCTGTTGTGAATACGATGCCGATAACGGTCTTGCCGGCGATAGGGGCGGGCTTTGTTGCAGACCATACGGGGTCAGTGCCGTCGGCGTTGATGCTCACCAGGCCGCCGTCGCTCCATGTGCCGTCGGAGTAGAAGTAGTCGCCTACTTTGGGGTCAGCCTGCGGGGGTACGGGGATTTCCTCGCCTTCGAATGTTATGTCCTCGATTTCACCGAGCTGGTAGGTCACGTTGGTGCCGTTCTTGAGGTTGACCTTCATTTTGGTTATCTCGGTAGTTTGTGCCGACACGCCCAGTGCGAGGCACGCGCCCAGAAGGGGCAGGTATAATTTCTTCATCGTTTTGCTATTTTGAATGATTTGTTGTGGATGTTGATGATGTAGATGCCGGAGTTGAGTCCGGAGAGGTCGATAGCGCCGTCCTCGGGGAGGAGGAGCGCAGCGGCATTTCTGCCGGCGGTGTCATAGACGTTGACCTGCGTGCCGGCGGCAAGCCCAGTGACTGTAGCCGTGGAGGTGCGTCCGTTCCAAGACAGTGAGACTTCAGTCTCCGCTCCCTCGACTTCCATTATGCCCACCCATGAGCCTTCGAGGTCGAAGGTGAGGTTGACGATATTGCCGTAGTCGAAGGTCTGTTCGCCGCTGGCGGTGACTATTTTCAGTCCGTCACTGTCGGGCTTCATTTTCGTGATTTCCGCCAATGGCACGGGGGTGGTCCCGTTGCTGGAGTGAATGAGCAGCGCGGGGTTGTCAGCCCAAGCTGTCATTGCCAACATAGCCATTGCCGGAAGAACCAATGCTTTTTTCTTCATACGATGTATGGTTATTAGGGTTAGGATTCGTCCAAAAATGCTGGATACAGCGCAAAGTTAGGCAATTATTCCAATACTGCAACCCGATATGCGCGATAAAAATGTACAAACTGCGCCAAGACGGCTATAAAATCGGATAGATGTGCCAATATCGGGGTGTTGCTTGTAATGAAAGATGCGGGGAAGCCGTAGAGCCTCCCCGCGTCAACAGTGACATTATAGGATAGTAATAGGATTATCTTACGACAACCTTCACAGTTTCGCTGTTTACGGTCACGACATAGATGCCTGCGGCGAGGCGAGCCACAGCTGTGCCGTCAGTTACGGCAGCGTTGTATACGCAGCGGCCTGCGAGGTCGTAGACTGCAACAGCAGTGCCGTCAGCGGCGTTTACAGCCACGTAGCCGTTGCCGGCAGCTACGCGCACGCCCTCGGCAGTTGCGTTGTCAACGCCCGAGCCAGTGTTCTTGATGTTGACTGTTGCAGCTTCTGAAGCGCCGACAGCGTTGGTGGCGATGACGGAATAGGTGTAGTCGTATGAGGCGACAGCAGCGTTCTCGTCGAAGAAGTTGAGTACGCCTGTGGTTGCATTTGCGATTGCGTTCACGTCCCAAGATGTGATCAGTGTGCCGTCGCGGAAGAGTTCGATCTTGTCCAGGTCGACCGGAGTGTTGCCGTTGACGTCAGCAGCAGGCACGTTGAATGATATGCAGATGCTGTTGTCATCAGTGGGGGCTGCGGCGAGGTTGGTCACGGCTGCGGGAACGGCTGTCGGGGCATCCTTGCCCTCGCTGTCGCCCAGGACGATGCTGTCAATGTCGAGGTAGTGGCTGTTGGCAACAGATGTCACGTGGAAACCGATGTAGTAGATGCCGTATGCCGGAACTGTGAATGTGAGTTCCTTGGCTTCGGTTTTGCCCTTCTCGATGGTGGTCTCTTCCATGATAACTTTTGTCATGGCCTCTGCGGAAGCCTCAGTGCCCATTGCGACTGTCAGTATTTCACCGGAGCCGTAATTGCCGGCAGCTGCGCTGAACGACAGCTTGTATGTATGGCCCGGACGCAGTATCATGGGAGCCATCAGCATCCAGTCGTCGGCTGCATTTGACATGTTGTACATGTAGCGGGCGGCGGTGCCGGAAAATCCGGAATTAACAGCCCATGTGCTGCGGTCGTTGTTTGAGTCTATTACGGTGAAGAATATGTCGTCCAATGATTCAACGTCGTCGAAATTCTGGGTATAGGGGGTGGTATAGCCGTCACCTATAACAATTGACTGTGAAGCTGTCATGTTGCCGCTCATGTCGCCGCATACCGGTGTGATCTCATAGTAGATAGACTGAAGCGAAGAGCCTTCGATGACCTCGCTGAATGATGTTGACGTAGTCTCGAACTCCACGTTGCCGGGCATGCGCACTACCTTGTACTTGAGCTGTGAAGCGTCAAACTCGCCACCGGTCGCGCCTGTAGCGGGTGCGTCCCAGGTCAGGGTGATGTTGCCGCCTTCGTGGGACAATGCTACATTTGTGACAGCCCCCGGACGGTCTTTGCCGACAAACTTGGACACGCGGGCAATCGCGCTTGCGCCGCCCTTGGCGGTGCTGAAGCGTACGGAAACGACATGGTTGCCGTTGGCGAGGGTAACGGGATATTCAATGGCGGTGCCAGGGGCGGTCATGGCAGAAGCAGCCTTGACACCGTCCACGTAAATCTCGTATGTCACGCCGGCGGAGATGGTTGCGCCTGCAACGGTCTTGTCAGCGACGGTGAATCTGATTTTCATGTTGTTTGTGAATGGAGTGGCGTCAGCCGCTTCAATGACGAGGTCGGTCGCAGCCTGAGGCGCGGTGTCAGCTACTGTCTCAGCGATAGTCAGCGCGCTGATGAGGGCGGTATGCTCGAATGTGAACACCTCTGTAGCAGCCGCTGTGGCAGGGTCTATGGTGTAGAGTTTGGCTGCGCTGTAAGTGTTGACCTTTGCAGCCCAAAGGAACTTGCCAGAGGTCTTGTCGTAAGTCATGCCGCTGGCGTAGCGGTCTGTGACAGTCACGCCGGTGTCTCCCACCTTGGTGAGGGCACCGTCGGCGGCCACTGTGTATAGCGCGCCTGAGCCGTCAATGGCATAAAGCGTTCCGTCGGCGTATGCCATGGAGACAAGCTTGGCGGCCAAGTCGCCGATGCGGGTGCTCTTGCCGGTTTCAGTGTTGAGGGTGCCGAAGTAGAAGGATGTCTTGTCAGCGTTGTAGAAGCATCCGACTACGTTGCCGGAGAATGGATTGTACGCCAGGGCGGTTGAAGCGTCGGTCCAGTCGAGACGTGTGCAATATTCCATGCTGTCCCAGTTGGCGAACGAGCCGTCGTGGCTGTAGCGTTTCAGCTCTGGCTTAATGTAAGATGAGGACAGGTCGTATGCGGAGAAGGCGAACATGTTGTCCGCAAACACGCTGCCGTTTTTGCATTCCATGCCGGAGTACTCGTATACGAGCTCGTATGCTCCCTCTCCGTCGGTTTGGAATTTGACTATACCCAGCTTATAGTTGTCGGAACTGCCGAGCGAGCCGTACACTTCGACGGCATGAGCGGAGGGCGATACAGCCAGGCCTGCTGCGAGCAATGCAGCTGCTGTGAGTCTGTTTAGTTTCATGATTGTGTGATTTGGTTGTTGATGTTGATTGTCGGAACGCCCCGAAACGAAAGGGCAACGGCAGCCCCATATTGCCAATTCAGGGAATATGAGCCCGCCGTCTCCATTTTTCAGGGTTGTGTAGTGTCCATGTCAGTTGGTTGTCACTTGGCTATTACCTTTGCAACTGTCTTGCCGGCAGAAACAACGTAGATGCCAGGGGCGAGCGGCACGAATACGTCAGCTGAATGGCAAGTGCCGTCAGCGGCGATGCGGCCGTCAATGGTGACAATGCGGTATGCCATGCCGTCGCAACCTGCGATGCGTACACCGCCGGCGACTCCGAATACAGAGGCTTTTTCAGTACCGATGCCGTCCACGCCGCTCTCCTCGAGGATTACGGGGTTGGAGAGGCCGCAGGCTTCGCCGTTGCGGTATGTCAGCACGGAGTAAGTGTGCTTGCCTGTGAGGACTTCAGGGTCGGTGTATCCGGGTGTTGTCACGTTGGCTATCTTGACGCCGTCCTTGAGGACATCATAAGAGTATGTGCAGTCGATGTCTACATTCTCATAGTATGCGATGTCGTCGATCATGGCGGCAAACTGGTCAACGCTGCAGTAGCGAATAGCGAAGTAGCGTGCGTCCTCGGGGAGGCGGCAGCTGAAGATTTCCCAGCCGAGCGTGTTCTTGTCGAAGCGCTGCACGAGTGTGAAGTCTTCGGGGTTGTTGCCTGTTGAGGAGGCGAGCACCTCGATGGTCTCGGTATAGTCGGTGGTGAGTATGTTCATTGCGAACTGCATCATCGTGCCGCCCTTGACCTCGGGAGAAATCAGCCAGTCGTCAGCCGGAGACTGGTCATTGGGGCAGATGGCGAGCAGCATCTTGGAGCCGCTGTTGGGAATGATTGCGCTCAGGCCTGTCTGTGCGGGCTCAACTACCTGCCAAGCCTTGGGCTCGGCTGCACCGGGCAGCTCAACGCCGCGGATGCCGCAGTTCTGCTTGCCGTCCACGTCCACGTTGCGCCAGCCGTCGATGGTAGCGGAGTAGTCGCCGTGTTCAGCGGTCTCGAAGTCCTCCTCTGCGAAGGGGGATTCTGGAACGGGGCTCCAGGAGAGTTCTGCCTGACCCTGCTCGTTGACAGTGCCTGCGAGGTCGTCTACATAGAGTTCAGAGCCTCTGCGCACATAGAGCGGAGAGGAGGCAACGTTGTTGACCAGAGCGTCATCGGGTTCGGCGGTGAGTGTGCAGCGCACTGTCAGCGTCTTGCCGGTGTATTCGGTGCCGGGGGTGAAGTCAAACGTGAGGGTTTCGCTCTCCTCGGGTTCGAGCGGGGAGATGACATCCTCCTTGCTTGCTATCACGTTGTCGCCGTCAAGCACTTCCCACTTCACGTCGCCGGCCTGGGTGTTCTTGCCGTTGTTGTATGCGAGTATCGAATAGTGTGCAGCGTCGCCGGCCTTCACGTTGGTGGGTGCGGTGCCGTTGCCGAGCATGAGGTCGTTGTCCGGCATGTCCATTACCTGGTAGGAGTCGAGTATGACGTATGCATCGGTGGTTGTAACGTCAAATTCCATTTCGATTGCAAATACCACCCACGGCTGGTTCTGGAGCGATGCGGGGAGCGTGAAGATTTCATCGACATAACCGGTAGCGCCTTTTGATGCGTCAACCTGGCATACCTGCACGTATTCAGTCATGCCCGGGGCTCGGCCCAGGATGCGGCAGGTGCCGCTCTGCGGAGAGTGGAACAGGTTCATGCGCCATACGGCATGGCTATAGCCCAGTGTGGTGACACGCGGTATGGTGACGCGGCCCAGGCTGATGCCCGTAGCCTGCGGCGTGCACAGCATTGCGCCGTAGTCTTGCGTCAGTGCGGCGTATGCCAGGGATGTCGGGTCGCCGAGGTTCCATTCGGCGGTGTGCATTGCAGAGGGCTTGTTCACTACGAGGGGAAGGTGGGAGGGAACGCCCCAAGTGAAGGTCTCTGTCACCGGCATTGCCAGCGGTGTGCCGAGGATTTCAGCCTTGCCCGAGAAGTTGGACGTGGCGGCTGTGCCTGCGACATTGCGCGGCGCAACGGCTATCTGTACCAGCTGCTGGGCGCCCGGCTCGACGGTGTAGGTGTATGTGCGGTCCTTGCCGACTTCTGCAATCTTGGAGTAACCCTCGTCTACTACGAGATAGATTTCATATTCCACCTCGTCGGGGTTGACATAGCCGCCGCTTTCGCCGACTGTAGGAGCGTCCCATGTCAGCGTTATGGAAAGAGCGTCGTCAGATACCTGTGACTTGAAATTGGTCACGGCTGCCGGGCGTTCCTGTCCGGTGAATACGTCATAAACCTTGTCGAGGCCGAAGCCGCCCTCGTTCTCGGTAGTGAGCGTAACGACATTCCAGCCCTGAACTGTGGGTACGGTGACAGAACCCTCAGCACCGGGCAGCACCTTGACGGTGGCCTCGCCTGCTGTGGTGGAGGCATGGACCGTGATTTCCTTAGTCTTGTCAAGAGCTTCCCCTCCGAGCGATTTGGTGGGAGCGTAGAATGAAACGGTGGCGTTCAGCGCGCCTTTGTCGCCGGCGGTCACTTTCACGCCCTTGCATTCTGCCGGGGCATAGCGGGTGTCGCTGGAAAGCTCGAATTTCAGGTTCTGCAGATTGAGCATGTATCCGCCGTTGGAGTCAGCGTGTATGCCGATGTAGTACTGTCCCGGGTTTTCGACCAGGAACTTGTTGGTGACAAGAGTGAACTTGTCTTTCGTGAAGTTGTCCACGTCAAGCACTTTCTGTACCTTGGAGTCAATTGTGCGGTCAGTGCACAGCCATATCTCGAATGATTCGGGGCAGGTTTCCAGCAGGGCGAAAGCCTCTACAGACACGCGGTAGAGATGCTCGGTGTCGGTGAAGTTTGCCATGGGCATGAACAACCAGTCGTCTGTGGTATGGCTCTGGCCGAAGCAATAAACGCGGTTCTTGCCTTCGAAGTAGCACCATGTCTGGCCGTCTTTGTTGGCATCGATGACCGTGAACATGTCAAATTCCTCCTTGGTGGGCACAAATCCGAAGGGCACGTCATACACTTCGCCGTACTTCTTGCCTTGTCCCTCGCCCTTTTCAGAAACGAGACCCTGCGACACGGCCTCTACTCGTGGCACGTATATGCCGAGCGATGTGGGAGCAGTGAATGTGATGGAATTGCCCTTGACGGCGGTAGTGTTGACCTTGATGTCGCTCAGGTAGACATTGTAAGTCATGTCTGCCATGTCGAGGTATCCGCCGTGCACGCTGCCGGCAGGGGTGTCCCACTTTATGGTGTTGCCGTCGATGCGCACATTGGCCGGGGCGAGCGGCGTGTCATAGCCGCTGTAGAACTCGGCCGTGCGTGCCGGGCCGGTTTCGGTGGCGTCATTGTAGCGGCATACGGCAGAGAGTTCGTGCAGCCCCTGTGTGGTCGTGACAGTCGTGCTTACTGTCTGGCCGGGCGTGCCGTTGAGGGTGGCGACTGTGTTGCCGTCTATGGACAGCTCGATGCAGAGCTGCTTGGAGGCGGGGATGGCCTCGCCGCCGAATGTAGCCGCAGGCATTGTTACGCTGACGTTGCCGCTCAGGCTGTGGCCCTCGAATGTCGCAGCGAGGTCATTCGGAATGCCGGGCAGGGCATCCGAATAGTCCGGGTCAGGGCAGTAAAGCATCGTGAACTGGTTCTGCGCGGGCATGTTGCCGCGGAGCGTCAGGTTGCCCGCAGTGTCGAGCAGGTAGAAGCCCGTGGTGTTGTCTTGCAGCATGGCGGCCCAGATCAATCCGTGGTCAACGGGGCTGTATACCATCGACTGTGAGTAAGTGGCGACTGCCACCGGCAGCTCCTTGATTTTCGTGGCGTGGCCGGTTTGGCGGTCTATCTTCATGAACCATCCGTTCTCGCCTACGCCGTAGAAATTCTTGTCGCGGTAGTCATAGCCGAGTGCCACGGCGCGGGTGTCGTCCCAGCTGAGGTTGTTGTTGAGGTACTCGCGCTCGCGTGTCACGGGGTCAAACGACGACCATGCCATGCTCGTGCCGTTTGCGTTGTATGACTGCATGTACACCTTGTCTGTTTCGGGGTCGTATGCGCAGTTGATGACATGGTTGCGCATGTCGGAGGCCATCAGCTCGACCTCGTACACCATGTCGCAAGTGTTGAGGTCGTACTCCGTGTAATAGTACCACCAATAGCCCATCTGGGTGATGGCAGACCACTGGCATATTTTGCCGTCACGCACGAAGCCGGCAGAACCCATCATGCCTGTCTTGCCGTGCAGCATGGTGACTGTGCCGTTTGTGTTGATGTCATACCACCCGGCGGGGTAGTCTATGACATTGCTCGCCTTGAGGAAGCCTTGCAGCGTCGCCCCTTCGGCAGAGGCGCGGCGCAATGCCTCGTCGGGCGAAGCGTATTCCACGCCGGATATTCCGGCGCCTGTCAGGTAGGACGACAGTTGCGGCAGCTGCGGTATCGTGTGCGCAGGCTGCGGCTGGGCTGTCCTCCCTACCGTAGACATGGTTCTCACCGGCGACTGTGTGCGCACCGGCGAGGTTGCCGACAGCTGTAATGTCATGGCAGACATCGCAGCCGCAGCAATGAGATACTTGTAACCTGAACTCATGTTCTTGATAAATTAGTAAGAGGTAATATATTAGTTAGCAAATAGATCATGTTGTCATGTCACAGTGGATTGTCTTCATCAGACAACCAGCCGTCCTCTAACAGCACCCACAAAATTACTCATTTATCGGCAAACAACCGACCAAATCGGCCTCTTCGCAAGCCGCTTTTGTAGTTATATAGTGTTAATAATCATTCGCAGCAAATCGGTTAATTATGCGTTTTGCGCCGACTGCCGTACACTTTGCAAGCCATGTGTACCCTGCGGCGTTAGGCAGGTTGGGCTGCACTGTCACAGTGCAACCCAAACCTGCCCTGATGCTGTTTTAGTTTTTTCACGCGCCTGGATGCGCATCCTGCTTGCGGCAGATGTAGAACACATAGCCGTAGTACCTGGAGTATCGGGAGTACATTTCCGCCTCTCGGCGTTGGTTGCACACCAGCATTCCGGCTGTTGGATTGTCCGGGTATCGTGCAAGGAACTTGCGCTGTGCCTCGCGCTGCGGCTCATAGAAATTGTCTGTCCAGCACTCGTCGCCAAGCACGAACACGGCTTCGGGCATATAGCCAGCGTCCACAATGTCAGAAACGCTTTCAGAAACGCTCTGTATGCCCGGGTAGGCATCTTTCCAGAACGCCTCTATCTCGGCGGGACGCTCCGCTGTGAGCCATGATGCATCAGTCATGGCTATGTAGCCTCCGTCCTTGAGATAGTCCCGCCAGTAGTCCAGGGCGCGGCGGAAACCGATGTTGTACACTGCCCCCTCGCACCAGATAGCGTCAAGGCTCTCCTTCTCAAACGGGAGGTCGTCCATTGACCCGACCATACCCTCTACATTGCTGCATGCCTTGCATCTGCCGCGCAGTATGTCTATGAACTTCGGGAACAGGTCGAGAGCCTTTATCCGCGCATCGGGAAAACATTCGGTGAGTGTCAGCGTCTGTCCTCCTGTGCCGCATCCGAGGTCGGCGATGGTTGCGCCATACGGCAGTTTATGCAGGAACGAGGCTGCCCTCCAGGTGGTATTTTCGCTGCCCGGGCCTTGCCGGTCTATGGTGGAGAAGTATTCGCATATTATGTTTACGTCGAAATCGTGTATGGAATTGTCACTCATTGTTTTATTGGTTAAATGGAGGCCTGGAGGGGCATCGCCTTCGGGATGCCCCTCCGGACCTCGTCAGGTTGAAACTCAATTCAGTATATAGAAACTCTTGTCATTGTCACCAGATTTTCACCCGGTCTTCGGGCGCTACGTACAGCTTGTCGCCGGGCTTGATGCCGAAAGCGTCATACCAGAAGTCGCACTGTGCTACACCGCCGTTGACGCGCAGGTGGTCTGCCGAGTGCACATCGTTCATTGTCAGGTATTGCAGCATCTGCGGCGAGGTAGTGCTTGCCCACACGTTGGCAAACGAGAGGAAGAAACGCTGCTCGGGCGTGAAGCCGTTCTCCGTGGGGAGCTTGCCATGCTGCTCTTGCGCCAGCTGCAGAGCCTCGTAGGCTATGTTCAGTCCGCCATGGTCTGCGATGTTCTCGCCCAGGCAGAGGCTGCCGTTGCTGCGCAGCTCGCCGGGGATGACCCACAGCGTGTTGAAATAGTCCACCATCTGCTGTGCCGGACGCTTGAACGCCTCGACATCAGCGTCTGACCACCATTGGCGCAGGTTGCCCTCCTTGTCATACTGACGGCCTTGGTCGTCAAATCCGTGTGTCATCTCGTGGGCTATCACCACGCCGATTGCGCCATAGTTGGCGGCATCGTCGGCGTTGGGGTTGAAGAACGGCGGCTGGAGTATGCCGGCCGGGAAGCAGATTTCGTTGGTCGTAGGCAGGTAATAGGCGTTGACCATCTGCGGCTGCATGAGCCATTCCGTCTTGTCAACAGGCTTGTTGTACTTCTTCTCCTTGTTCAGCTGCCAGTAGAAGCGGCTTGCGGCTATGACATTCTCGTACAGCGACTTGGCGGGGTCGATGACCAGTGCCGAAAGGTCGTCCCACTTGTCGGGATAGCCCACCTTGACATAATAGGCGTTCAGCTTTTCGAGGGCTACCTTCTTGGTCTCGTCGCTCATCCAGTCCTGCGCCATGATGCGGCGGCCGAGTACAGTCTGCAGGTTGTGTATCATCTCGAGCATACGCTCCTTGGATTCGGGCGAGAAATAACGCTCCGCAAACATTTGTCCCACAGCGTCGCCGAGCATGCCGCTCACCAGGTCCACGGAACGCCGCCAGCGTTCAGGCATCTGTGCCACGCCTGTCAGCTGCTGGTTGAATGCAAAGTTCTCGTTGATGAAATCGTCTGACAGATAGGATGACGCCCCCGATATGATTTGCCATTCGTACATCAGTTTCAGGTTTTCGAGAGGCTCCTCTGTGAGCATCTTGCATGCGAGGACGATAGGCTCTGGCTGCCCCAGCACCACCTCCGTAGTCTGGTCATAGCCGTAGTCACGCAGGTAGCCTGCCCAGTCGAAACCGCCGCACAGCTCGGTGAGTTCGGCTACGGTCATCTTGTGGTAGTTCGCCTCCGGGTCGCGCAGCTGCTCGCGTGAGTACCATGCCTGAGCCATGCGCGACTCCATGTCCCACAGCGTGTTCATGCGGGCGCGAGCGTCGCTCTCGGAATATCCGCACAGCGTGAACAGGTTGACACAATGCTGCTTGGCAGCTTCGCGCACCTTGACAGTGGCGGAGTCGGTAGCCGTGTAATAGTCGCGGTTGCCCATCGAGAGGCCGCCCTGACCGATGCCCACGACATTGCGCGAGGCATCCTTCTCGTCGGCAGAGATGCCGATGCCCCAGAGCAGGTCGTCATGCCAGTGGGCCATGTAGCGTATCAGCTCCGCGCGGTCGTTGATGGCCTGCACCTTGCGCACTTCCGCAAGGGCGGGAGCTGCACCCTCGCGGTTGCGGCGCACGCTGTCCATGGAGAGATTATAGAGGTCGCCGATCTTCTGCTTGACGCTTCCCACCGCGTGCTTCTCGCGAGCGATGTCCTGCACCATTGACGCCACGGCGTTGGTATTGTCGTCAGCCAGCTTGGCGAAAGAACCCCACATCGGGTAAATCGGGGGCTGCGGATGGTTTTTCACCCAGTTGCCCGTTGCATACTTGAAGAAGTCATCGCCAGGGCGCACGGACTGGTCCAGGTTGGTGTAGTCAATGCCGCCCGTTGTCTGTTGCGAATATCCACACAAAACGGACAATGCACATAATGCGGTTGCAAATAGTTTTTTCATATCATTCGTCCTTTGGTTGTGTATTATCGATGTTGATTGTAGTGCGGTTAGGCGAAAAACTGATGTTTGTTTCCTAACCACGCCGCAAAGTTAGTGATAAAAATTGGTATCGCCAAATTTCGGCAAGATTTTTTTATATGGCGGTTATATTTTATCGTAAAACGATATATTTGCCCTGTGATTTGCCCTCATTGCCGGGGAGAAGTGCGTATGAAACGTGAGAGCCTGTCCATGCACCGCTTTTTCTGCTCCATGCAAGGGTGGACATACAGGTTGAGCGTTGTGGCGACGTTGGAGTGGCCGAGCAATGCGCTTACCGTCTTGTAGTCGCAGCCGCTCTCGATGCATCGTGTGGCAAAGGTGTGGCGAAGGCCGTGGAACACGATGTTCGGGATGCCGAGGCGGACGAGCATCTGACGGAATGTCTCGCGGTAGGTGCGCGGCTCTTTCGCCGTTTCGCCGTTACCGACCACATATACCGGTTGCCGCTGTGACCGCTTGACACGGCACAATGCGTCATACAGCACTGCAGGTATCGGTATTTCGCGGTGCGAGTTCCGGGTCTTGGGCGTTGACATGAATATTTCGGAAGCCCGCTTGTCGCAGTTGTACACTCGGCACAGCGTGCCGCCTACGGTGATGATGCGGCGTGACAGGTCTATGTCCTTCCACCGCAACGCGCATACCTCGCCGATTCTCAATCCGGCGCACAGGGCGAGCAGCACGCCTATGTTATGTCCCGATGGGGCGTCGGTTATGGCGTTGAGCAGTTTCCGGTGGTCTGCGAGCGACAACACGGGCAGACGGCGGACAGGGGTGTCGGTAGGGTACACCAGTTCCCAGTCGGCAGAGTGGATGAGTCGGTGGCGTGCGCCGTATTTCATCACGGCTTTCAGCACCGCCACCATGTCATGGACGGTGCTGCGTGACAGCCCCGAGCGCAGTTTGTCAAATATGAACTGCTGCACATCAGCCTCGGCGACAGCCTTTGCCTCGCCGAATCGTGGCAGCAGGTGCGTCTTGAGTATCAGCATATATGCGCAGAGTGTGGTGTGCTTCACCACCTCGCGCTTGCTCTGTTTCCACTGCTCGGCGACTTCGCCGAATGTAATTTCTTTCTGCATATCTTGAGGTATTTGTTGTGCCGTGCAAGATACGCATTTTCTGCTGTTGTCAGCGGTTGCCCTTCGCCCGGTTGTGGTGGCGGCACAGCATTTGGCAGTTGTCAGCGGTAGTCGTGCCTCCTTTGCTCCACGCCGTTACATGGTCTGCGTCCATTTCCGTCGGTTTCCATATCTTGTGCGCTGTCGCCTCGTGTCCTATGGCGCAAAGCGGGCAGTTGGACGTGCCGTTGGCCTTTGCCTCGGCGGTCTGCCGGGCGTATGCCGCTTTGATGACCGACGGCTCGAAAAAGCGTATGTCGAGGAGCTGGTATTGCGGGTTGCCGACTGCTTCGGAAAGCGCGAACTCGAATATGCCGCGTCGGTTGCGCACATACTCGTCTGCCAGCAGTGACGAGATGCGCTCGCCCAACGCCTCGACGCTGAACGGATGCTCGTGGTACTCCTCATACAGGCGGCCCCACTCCAAGCCGCACATCTCGCGCTCAACCATCGGGAATGTCGCCGAAATCCAGTCGATGACAGAGTTGAAATACCCCTCGAGTTCTGCTATGCCGCTGTCACGGCGGTGTAGGCTCATGTATGCGTCAACAGTCATGCCGAGGTGGTCGCTCACCCACTGCAATGCCGCGGCGAGTATGTCTTGCCGCTTCACGTCGCCGCGTATGTAGCTGCTCCATTTCTGCACATTGGCGTTGGCGGAGTTGCTGAACACTTTCTTGGCTGCTGTCACAAACGTTCCCGAGTAGATGGCGTTGAGCAGCTCCTGCGGTTTCAGAGGCACTCCGGCTATGTTGATAGTCTTGAACCACTCCTTGATTTCATGCTCCTCCCCCTCACATTCGTATATCAACAGCGGCGTTTGCAGTATGCGCCGCTGTGTCTCGTCGGGAAGCCCCGAGAAATACTGCACATTGTCGGCATCGTCTGTTATGGCAAACTTGCCGGTAAGGAAACGCCCCACGGACGTTATGCGTTGCTGCCCGTCCAAAACCTCGAAACGTCCGTTCGGGGTGCGGTTGAAGTATATCAGCCCGATGGGATAGCCGCTGAGGATAGAGCGGATTACTGCAACATCGCGTTTGCCGTCATTGTATATGTAGTGGCGTTGGTATTCCGGCTGTATGGTGAGCCGACCGTCGAGGCCGAACAGCCCCTTGCCCTCCAGCTCGTTGTAGACGAACCCTTTGCAGACATCGGCTACAGTCCATTCAGTGTGTAATGTCGTTTTCATATATTCGTTGTTTTGTTTGTTCCTTGGTTAGTCGAAATATTGGGGATAACAAAAACTTGGTTTGGAGGTGCTTCTAAATTGTACCCCGAACAAATTCAAGTAAGTGCTGATGGTAAAGAACGGAGAGTTTCAAAGCTAAATGATGGTGCAACATTGCAGCATCACACAGTCCCTGCAAATGAAACCTATTATATTGTTGGAAATGCCTATTTCACACAAGTATATGCCCGAGTGCTGATTAGGCATCTAATGCAACTTGATTAGCAATCTCGGATAAGTATTATATAATTGCCCCTTCTTGTCGAACAGCGTAGGTGTTGCATTCAAATCTGAGTAATTGGGGTAATCAGCTTTCGTATACACCTTCGCCCTCAATGCAGGATCTCCAGCTCCTCTTTTGGCTATCCCCAATATTTCGAATTGCTCCGGACAGTATTTGTCGAGAAATGTAATTGGCACTCCCATTACACCCTCGTAGTCAGACGGTATTGCGTCCGTGTACGGCACTTCGATTGCATCGTAGTTGTCATAATGTTGGTACTCTGTCCTTCCGCGTATCTCCTTATGCTTGGAGTACCGCAAATTGTCCTCCATGGTCATCAACGACAACGGCTCATGTCGTCTGCCATGGTCAATGTTTGTAAACCAACAAACACCAGGGACTCTGTTTACTGCTTTGCCGTCAAGTTCCTTTTCAAACTTATATGAGTTTGCATACTTGAAACCTTCCGGTACTAAGAAGTACATTCCCCTATTGAAGTTGGTCGCGCCTAACCATATTTTATTGTCCTTGATTAGTGGAAATGTCTCCTTGTAGGTTATAGCATTGATGTTGCCAATGATTAGAAACTGTTTATTTGCAGCGACTATCCATGCGAGAAACTCGCGGAAGAGGGAGAATGGAGGATTGGTGACAATGATGTCTGCCTCGTCACGGAGTGCTGTCACCTCATCGCTGCGGAAATCGCCGTCGCCTTCCAGATAGTCCCATTGCAAATCGTCTATATTAACCCTGCCGTCACCCGTAACATCGCTGTCAAGCACGAAAATTTTGCCGTGCGTTTTCGACTTGTCCGCGTCAAACTGCGGAGAGCTGCGTTCTAACTCGGAGAATAGCCCTCCGAAGCGGTATCGTTTGCTTTCGGGTGCATAACTTGTGGAAATCAGCTTTTTAAGCCCGAGTTCATCAAATTTCGCTGCGAAATACCGGGTGAAATTGCTCCATTCAGGGTCGTCGCAAGGCAACAGGACTGTCTTGCCGCGAAACACATTCGGGTCATACTCAAGGTAGGCGTTCATCTCCTCCTCAATGTCATGATATTGAGTGTAAAACTCGTCGTTCTTGGCTCGCTTGGCGGCTTGCAAATCTGAATTTCCCATATTAGTCCGGCAATCACTTTATTCTATATACCTGATTATCAGTTGCAAAGTTACAAATAATATCCTTAATATAGACGATTAATCCGCCAGAAAGTTCGCATCAAAATTTTAGCGGGCATGTCGCGTAGGTCGTATTGCGTTGTGTATTAGTTGTTTATTGCGCTGTTGGCCTACAGTATATGTGAAAAGCGAGACGCACCCAAATGGATTGGGGCATCCCGCTTTATCGCGACAGGGCATGGACGCGACTATGAAAACAAAAACAATTGGTATATAACCAATCGGAAAATCAAACTATGACAACAAAACACAGCGTCCATGCCCGGTCTCATCAATCAACTCAAAAACACAATACAATATAGTATGCCGCAATCTCACGATTACAATGTATTGGGACTCGGCGGAAGGGTGTGTCAAAATATGCGCAGCCCAGTAGGGACACGGCGTGCCGTGTCCGCAACTAAGGCACTGCAAATCAAATAATTGTGCTTGTCATCCTTCGGGTACGACACTCCGTGTCCCTGCTTTGCCGCCCCAATCATACGCAGTCTGCGCATTTTTGACACACCTCCCTGCGGTATAGCTTGTCAGAAGCCGATGCGAGTGCGGTTGCCGCTGCTCAGACGCTCATGGCTGCACAGGTATTTCAGCTTAGGCAGGTCTGCCTCATTCTCGCCCGACAGGATTGCATCGACAGTCTGCTTGCGCACGATGTTTTCGATTTCGCCGCCCGACATATTGTATTCGCGTGCGAGAATCTTGGCATCTGCTGCCGCGAGAGAGGGCATCATCGCTTGCCATATCTCCGAGCGAGCCTCGACAGAGGGCTTGTCAAAGCGTATCTTGTAGATAAAGCGGCGTTCGAACGCCTTGTCGAGGTTGGAGGTGAGGTTGGTTGTGGCTATCATAATCCCCTCGAATGTCTCCATCTCCTGAAGGATGATGTTCTGAATGGAGTTCTCCATTTTGTCAACGGAGCGTGTCGCGTTTTCCATGCGTACGCCGAGTATTGAGTCGGCCTCGTTGAACAGCAGTATCGGAGCGCACTCCATCTCTTCGGCGTATTTGCGGTACTTGTCAAAAGCCTTCTTGATGTTCTTCTCGCTTTCGCCCACGAAGCAGTTTTTGATCTTGTCAACGTCGATGCGCATGATGTCGCGTCCGGTCAGACGCGCTATCTGCTGCACTGTCTCCGTCTTGCCTGTGCCAGGTGCGCCGTGGAATATGCAGCAGAACCCTTTGCGCATGCCAACCTTTGCGAGACGTTCCTGAACTTCGCTAAAACGCTTGGGCTTGAGCAGCTCTGTCAGCTGTGCCACTTGCTTCTGTTCGTCGGCATTGTATATCAGCTTCTTGGCGGCAAACGAATCGTGAGGTATCAGGTCGCGCTTTGGCTTCGCCTTAGGCTGAAGGTTGAGTTCCGCGAGGACCGTTTCCTTGGCATAGTCGGTCAGCTTGAATGCCTCGCGAGACATGAAACCGCCCTCGGGGGCACACTCTATGAGGTCGGCGCGTTGAATCTCGGAAGTTTTGTTGCGCAGTTTCGCTTTTACTATGCGCGGTAAGTCTTTGTTGTCATACAGGTTGCTTAAGTCATTCAGTGTAATGGCGTCATCATCGTTTTCTACAAACAGGTGCGCCATGAAAATGAACAGTAGCCTATCGTCCGTATCAATTTCAAGCTTGTCCAGGTGTTGGCAGAATTGGGAATCCTTTATGCTTTCAAGCATTACTGTGACCACTTCGTTCACTTGCGCGTATGTGATTTCATCGTCTTTCTTTTCTTCAAACAGCGGGTTCAGCCCATCGAAAAATGATTCAGTGTCGGTTATTGGTAGTTTTTCCACCTTGTAAGGCTTGTCGTTCTGTAAAGCCTCCATAACCTCACTTGGTATTTTATATGATGCTATTGTGTCGCTGAACTTGCAGCGGCTGCATCTTATGTAGCGCAGCTGTTCCAGCTCGTTGATGATTTGCGTGTAACGCATAACCCTTATTGTCTTGCAATTCAGGTAATCCGCTATTTGTCCGAGGGTAATGGAGCGCATATCGCAGAAATTGACGAATAAGGTGAGGAATAATGCTTGGTACTTGGTCAGTTCGAGCCGATACGACAAATAATCCAATAGAGGGTCTGCTGTGTCAAGAAATAGCTTGTCTAATTCCGAATCTTCGGCGGACTCCAGTATAGACTCCATTGCACTCATGATGTTGGTCGGTGTTGGAATGGTAACATCGTCGGTTTCGTTGTCCGTCTCTTCGTCTGTCTCCGTAACTGCTTCTTCGTCTGCATTTGCGTTGGCGTTTTCAGCCCCTGTTGCAACTGCTTCGTTTCCTGTGGGGATTTCCTCGTTAATCACTTTATCGTTCATTACTTCCATGCTGTTTATATTGTTTGTTATGTTCATATCCGTTTGTTTTGCGTTAAACTTATTGGGCTGCCTTTGCAGGCCCTGTTTTTCCGAAACTCGATGCCGTGCACTGCATTTCGTTTTTGGTGCTGCAAAGTTACAACAGGGGGTGCTGCATTTAGTGATACACCTCTTGGCAAAAAACATGTACACCCCCCAAAAATCGCCATATTTCGCATATATGTGAAACAAAACCGCTAATTTTGCGTTGTAATAATAACTCGACACCACTCACACCATGAGCGAAGTAGAATTAGTTCTTGTAACAGATGCCGACAAATGCACAGTCTACACGATTCAGTTCTCATCAGAATCAGAATCGGAGTGCGAGCGTTTTTACAACAAGTTTGTCAAAGATGCGCAGCTCAATCAGGACTTGCTCCGCATTGTTGCGCTGATTGACAAAATCCCCGAGCATGGAGCTTTGGAACGATATTTTCGCCGCGAAGGCTCGATGCGTGATTCTGTAGTGGCTTTGCCCGCATTGAAATCGCACCTTCGCCTGTATTGCTTGCGTCTCACTGACCAGATTTTGGTACTCGGTAACGGAGGCGCAAAGAAATTCGCACCTATCAGGAGGACGACTCACTGCGGGGCTATGTCATGACGCTCCAAAAGTTTGAGGAGCTGCTGAAGGAGGGTCAGCGAGACGGAACAGTATTGATAACGTCAAAGACCATCGAAATCAACCGAAAACTCGATATATGAAAAGCATCCGTAATCAATTTCTCAAAATGACATCTCTCGTTCCACCTGAGATGAAACGAGAGATCGATGCATCGTTTGCAATTTCAGACAGGATTGACGGACTGATGAGGAAGCGCGGCCTGACAAAAAAACAGTTTGCCGACCAGATAGGGCGGCGGCCAAGCGAAATCACGAGGTGGCTGAGCGGCGAACACAATTTCACCATCGCCACTCTCGCCATGATTTCCGAGTTTTTTGGCGAGCCGATCATCCAGGTCGTCAAATGACGGTCGGAAACCAAACCCGCTTAAACTGACAAAAGGTGGCGCATCTCATGTCGAGGTGCGCCACCTTATTAATTATATATATGCCCTGTCGTGGGCATCAGTTGCCGTTGTTACTCCTTGCACTTGGCGGCGATGAACATGCGGTTCATGCGGCCGATGTTGTAGAGCTTGATGTTCTTCGGGCACTCAGCGG